>JBPCLH010000177.1:0-31513 GCA_051003475.1 Bryobacteraceae bacterium | reverse complement strand
GACATCTGAGGATTCGTTCTGGAAGCAAAGCGCATCCCGCTGCTCGAAACTTGGTTAAGAGACATCGGAATGTCACTGGGTCGTATTCGTAGCATCGGAATGCCTGCTTGTTCACGCTGACACGAGCAGCGGCGGCGGAACAAGCGCTCAATTTCCACAACGCCGTGGCCCGACTACTTGTGGAAATCTAAACCCTGGCACATCTCTGTTGCAGCAACTATAGGAGGGTTGAAGTGTTGGAGCAGCCGAAACTCCGCTCCGGTTTAGCCTCCACACTCGCGGACGCTAGCCAGAGGCCGTCCGGAGAGGCGAGCTGCGGACTGTTGTAAACGCGGATGCCCGCCTGACCTTCCAAGCAGGGCGCGTATTCCGGGTCGGGACCGGTTGGCCCAATGTTTTGGCCGAATGAGGTTGCGGAGAGCAGGCACAACGCCAGTAACAACCTGTTCTGCACAACTACTATGTTAGGCGACGCTCAGGGACTAAAATCAAAACGCGTATGGAAGATATCAGCAAGCTGCCTCACGAGCTCGACAGAGAGAAAAGAGAATGCAAGGCAATCATCGAGACTCCGAAAGGGCGAAGAAACAAGTTTAAGTTTGAGCCCGATTCGGGCTTGTTTTCGCTTCAAATCTGCTGCCTCAGGGCTTCAGTTTTCCGTTCGACTTTGGATTTATTCCTTTGACACTGGCGGAAGACGGAGATGCTCTGGACGTAATCGTGCTGATGGATGAGCCGGCGCATGTAGGCTGCCTGCTGCAGGTGCGGCTGGTTGGCGTGGTCGAGATCGTGCAGAAGGAGGACCGAAAGGAATCGAAGAACGACCGCTTGATTGCCGTTGCGGTACGATCTTTCGATTATGCGGAGGTGAAGTCGATTTCAGATCTGCAGCATTCTCTCGTCGAACAGGTGAAGGAGTTTCTCGGGTTGTACAACAAAAACTCCGGGAAGCAGGATGAAGTCAAAGGCGTTGCAGGCCCGGAGCGCGCGATGGAGTTGGTGGATGCTGCAATTCGCCGGTTTGAGCGCAAGGGGAAGAAGTGACTCGAGTCAGATTGCTTCTAAGGGACGGAAACCAGGTTAAGACTGTGAACTGCCTTACAACGCTGTCACTTTCCGGTACGGAGTTTATCATTTGCCAGACACGCCACCCAAACGATTGGAGACACGATGATCTTCGCAACTCTATAAACGACGGTTCACTGGGCCAAGGTGTTATACTCAGCGGTTCGAGACCGTTCGTGGGAATTCTTCTAGCGTTCGCGCCTTTCATCGTCTTCGCCGTTGTCGATAGGATTGCAGGACCACTTGCAGGACTCACCGCAGGTGCAATTGTCGCTTTAATACTTCTCGCACGAGATTGGCTGGGTTGCGGGTCGTTCCGTTAAGATCCTCGACATCGGTACCGCATTCTTATTTGCATGTCTCGTGCTGTATTCGTTGCTCGCAAAACCGACCTGGTCCGTCCTCGCCGTGAGACTTTGGGTCGATACTGGATTGCTGCTCATCGTTTTGGCTTCCATGGCGATTGGTCGCCCCTTCAGGGTGCAGTACGCGCGAGAGCAGGTAAAGCCGGAGCTTTGGAGCAGTTCGGAATTCCGACGAACTAATTACTCGATTACAGGGGCATGGGCGCTCGCCTTTGCTGTCATAGTGGCGGCCGAGCTTCTTTTGCTTTTCGCGCCAGGGCTTCCACCCCGCATAGGCATAATCGTGATTATTCTTGCGCTCGTGGGCGCCGTAAAGTTCACCGGCTGGTATCCAGAGCGTGTCAGAACCCGGATGAAATCCTAAAATAATTAGCTGCGAGAGCAGGCGCGCATCAGGGCCAAGCTCAGCCCTTCACGAGTGGCGTTGCGGACAAGTGCACGTCGAAAGGGCACCAGTTATCGGAGCCGCCGAAACTCCTCAAAACTGATGCCAAGCTGATCCAGGATCTTGTTGTACAGAGGAGGTCCGATTTCGCGGCCACCGTGGATCGGAATAGTGACTGCGCGGCCGTCTGGATGAATCCAGCGCTCGTGACTGCCTGTTTGCCTGCGTTTTTCAAAGCCTAGCCAGGCTGCTGCTCGGCGAAAGTCGTCCACCCGAGCGCTAGGCATGCACGATCTTGGTCGTATCGGCGGGAAGGGCAGCCCCTCTGTCGCGGAATTCGGCTTCGATCATCGCAAACACTTGTTCAAGTTCTAACAGCGCTTCGGTCCTAGTAGGCATGAGTGCATAGCAGCCGGAAATTGAAGGCACCTCCGCAACCCAACCGGAAGGTTGATTACGGTAAAGTACCACCTTGTATTCATCCAAGGCCATGTGTCTCTTCATTTTACGTCGCCCCGTAACAAGTCGAGAGCGCTTAAGTTCTCGCCTTATTGTCGCTGAATGATTGGCACAACGTCGGTCTTTCCGGCGCGCGGCGGTGATTGCCGGGTATTTGAGAAGTGGCTGATCGCGTGCAATATCGCTACAGCTTCAAGTTGCGCAACCGGAGTGCGTTCGTGATTACCGATACTGAGCTGAAGGTCATCGCGGCGCTCGCAATCATGGGGCTTAGCAGAATTCCGAAGAATGGATACAGAATGCCGGCGGCGATGGGCACACCCAGCACGTTATAGACGAAGGCAAAGAAAAGATTCTGGCGGATGTTTCGCATGGTGGCCCGACTGAGACGTAGGGCTCGGACGATGCCACGGAGATCTCCATTCAGAAGCGTGATGCCAGCGCTTTCTATGGCGACATCGGTGCCTGTGCCCATGGCGATTCCAACGTCAGCCGCCGCGAGTGCCGGAGCGTCATTGATTCCGTCTCCTGCCATGGCGACGGTGTGGCCTGCGGATTGCAGTTTTCTGACAACATCCGCCTTGTGGCCGGGCAAGACCTCGGCTTCGACATCATCGATCCCAAGACGTTTGGCGACTGCAAGGGCTGTGGTGCGGCTGTCTCCCGTGAGCATGGAGATGCGGACGCGCTCCTGGTGCAACAATTTGACTGCTTCGAGTGTGGATGACTTGATGGGATCGGCTACTCCGATGACGCCGGCGGGCCTTCCGTCGACAGCCGCAAAGATGATCGATTGACCATCGGCACGTAACGACTCCGCGTGGGCGGCGAGGTGTCCTGTGTCGATACCAGAGTCTTCGAGTAGCTTGCGATTACCCACCAGCGCCGCGTGATCACTGATGTTTCCTTTCACACCAAGCCCAGTCAGGGACTGAAATGCGTCTACTTTTTGCAGAGAGATATTTCGATCTCTGGCTGCTGCGACGATGGCCGACGCTAAGGGATGTTCACTCGATTGCTCAAGGCTCGCGGCTAATTGCAACAGCTCGGATTCAGAGAAGCCGCTTGCAGGCTCAATCGTGGTTACCTTTGGCTTGCCTTCGGTGAGGGTGCCGGTTTTATCGACGACCAAAATGTCTACTTTATGCAGCCCTTCGAGGGCCTCGGCATTGCGGACCAAGACTCCCGCGGTTGCACCGCGGCCCGTGCCTACCATGATGGACATAGGTGTAGCGAGTCCAAGCGCGCATGGGCAAGCGATGATCAACACTGCGACGGCATTGACGAGCGCCTGACTGAAACGCGGCTCCGGCCCATAAACAGCCCACACGATGAAGGTGATGACTGCTACAAGCACCACAGCCGGGACGAAATAGGATGCCACTACATCGGCGAGGCGTTGGATGGGAGCGCGCGTTCGTTGTGCTTCGGTCACGAGGCGAACAATTTGACTGAGGAGGGTGTCATTGCCGAGGCGGTCCGCTTGCATGACGAAACTTCCCGTGCCATTGACAGTTCCTCCGGTGACGCGAGCGCCGGTTGTTTTCTCGATGGGTATGGATTCCCCAGTGAGCATAGATTCGTCAACCGAGCTGGTCCCTTCGACAACGAAACCGTCGACGGGGACCTTTTCGCCGGGACGGACTCGAAGCCGGTCTCCTATTTGAATTTCTGCCAGGGGGACGTCATGCTCATTGCCGTTTTCAACGAGCCGCGCAGTTTTGGGCGCCAAACCGAGGAGAGATCTGAGAGCACTGCTGGTCTTGCTGCGAGCCTGAAGTTCGAGGACCTGGCCGAGGAGGACGAGCGTGGTGATGACGGCTGCGGGCTCAAAATAGAGCGGCAGTTGGCCGGCTTGGTCGCGGAAAGACGCGGGCAGAAGATGCGGGAAGAGCATGGCTAAGACGCTGAAGAGGTATGCCGTTCCGGTTCCTAAGGCGATCAGCGTGAACATATTCAGGTTGCGGTTTACGATAGAGGCCCAGCCACGCTGGAAGAAGGGCCGACCTCCCCAAAGCACGACGGGGGTGGAGAGAGTGAATTCAATCCAGGCGCGGGTTGCCGGAGTGAGCCATCGGTGGCCGTGTGAAAGGTCCAGCAACATGAGTACGAGGAGTGGAGAGGTGAAAACGACGCTCATCCAGAAGCGGCGTTTCATGGCAGGAAGCTCAGGATCGATTTCTTCACCTGTGACGGTGACGGGCTCGAGTGCCATGCCGCACTTCGGGCATGTCCCGGGTCCAATTTGGCGGATTTCGGGGTGCATCGGGCAGGTGTACTCGACGCCGGTTTGCGCGGGTTCGGAGACGGGAGACTCTGCCAGAGCGTTTGCAGGGGAGTGCGGTTCGAGGAACTGACCGGGGTTGCTTTGGAATTTTTTCAAGCAGCCACTGCCGCAGAAGTAGTAGGCGTTCCCGTGATAGTCACTGCTGCCGGCGGCTTTTTGAGGATCCACTTGCATTCCGCAAACTGGGTCCTTTTCGATAGTGCTCACCTTCCTTTGATGTGAATTGTAGGTCTGAAGTGGCGATGGAGTTGAAACACGGCCAGTTTGGCTGCATCCAGTGCATGGAGCGACTGTTTCTAAAAGGGGGCCGACATGGCGCTATTTGCCGGGGATAAGGTTGAGTCGAAGACGGTCCGTTATGCCGTGGTTGGATTAGGTTGGATTGCGCAGGAGGTGGTGTTGCCTGCCTTTTAAACACGCCAAAAGCTCGGAGCTGGCGGCCTTGGTGACGGATGATCGGCGAAAGCTGAAGAACTTGGGGAAAAGTATCAGGTTTCACAAAGCTTGCGCCTTTCGAGAAACGATGGCGGCCTGGAGAACAACAGAAAATGAGAAGTCTCCCATCAAACCGCAGAAACTTCTTCACGCGGAAGCTGCATCGGGCGATCAGTAAAAAGTGGATTCTGATAAACTCCCAAGAACCAAAAGGGAGCATCGATGTCCACAGTCAAACTTCGTGACGGGTTCGGGCTCGTCATTGATGTTTCACCTAATCCGTTATCGGCATTTCTGAAGTACGTGAAAAATCCGAATGCCATTACGGCAACGCTGCACAACAAAGCCCCCATTCAGGGCATTCAAATCGGGCAGGATCCATTCGCCTCGCAAGCGCTTGGCTTCTCCTTCGACAAGTCGATTGATTTGGGCGCCACAGGCGTCGACCTGACCGTGAAGCCGGAATTGGCAGGCATTATCGAGATCAAGAAAGGAGAGTCGCTTTTCGATGAAGATGACGATCCTTTTCGCAACAAGATTCCCATACCGGATCAGCAGCATGCGTTTGTGGCGGCAGGTATCAAGGCGAGTGTGGACATTGGGCTGTTAGGCAAATCCGGAGACCTGGGGTTCGGGCTTAGCGCCGGAAGTGAAACTGTTCTGAAGAATTACCGGCTATTCGCGTTGAATGATCAGATTGTCCCGGCGATTCAGACGTTGTTTCAGAACTTTGTTGTTCCGGGCGATTTGCAAGATATAGAGAGAATGCCGGCGGGCAGTGTGGCAACTGTAGAAGGGACGGGATTGCTGACATTCTCGGCCACCGCGAATCTTCTGAGCGCGGTGAATCCTCTCGCGACCGTGAATACGGTGATTGCGGAGGGCATGCTCCATGTAAAGGAAGGTGGTTCGTTAAGTGTGAGCGCTGCCTACACTGTGACGGGCGAGTATCAGGTCCGGATACAGCGTCTGGCGGGGCGTAAGTTTCAACTTGGGTACGAGAAGAAGCGCGGGTCGGATTTCAGTGTTAGCGCGGCTGCGGAGGTCGGGGCATCAGCAAGCGTTGGGAAGTTCGATCTCATCCGCGGCGTTTTAAAAGCGGTGAGCGCCGATCCGGTTCCCGACAAAGACGCGTTTTCTAAGGGGGGGCTCACGGATGAACAGATATCCACGATAGGAGCAGCCGTGAAGACGGCAATAGAGCGGAGCTTAGAGCTCTCCTTGAAAAGTGAGCTGGATTTTCTGGATACGGTCTCGACGGCGTTTAGCTATGAAATTGATCTGGATGCTTTAGACGCGAACGGGAGGCAGGCCGTACACGACGCACTGGATGGGGATCTGAGCAGGATTGAACAATCCGCTCTAGCCGGAGTAAAACCGCTGAAAAGCGTTTTCTCCACCTTGCGGGAGGGGAAGAAAATCCTCAAAGTGAACCTGCTTGGAATATTCAATTACGGATCGGTCAGCACTCTGTTTCAGAAGGGGACCATCGTTGTTGATCAACAGGTCGGGGATATCACGATCACGGACGAAGTGGGAGCGAATCGCATTCAGTTCAACAGCAATAACTTTGCGAAAGACAGCGGTAAGCTGCGGAAGGTGTTAGCGGAAAGTTTTCTGGTGACCGTTACCTATCGCGCAAGTAAGACTGTGTTGCAAGCCCCGACAATCACGACCAGTTACTCCTTTTTTGAGCTTCATCAAAAGGCAAATCTTTCTAACATTCGGGACTATCTTCAAATTGCTGACGCGTTGAAGCTGATTTCGCCAGAACAGTTGAAGGCGAAATTAGCTCAAGTCAGTACCGTGTCGTCATTCGGTCCTGCGACTTTGTATCTTGATTCGCACTACGATGATGAAACGTTCCGAGCTTTATTCCTGGATTCGCAAGGAAATGCGCGTCCGGAAGGTGAATACGAAGATTTGGGGCGGCAAGCGATGGCTGCAACGATCCGTCCAGATGCATCGGTTGGCGATGCCCGCCTGCGTCCGTTACAGGACGACGCACTTTGGGGAGTGATGCAGGAGGGAACGACAACGTTTCCGACTGTGCTCAAAGCGCACGGCTTCGCTCCTGAATACATTCCGGCGATTAGCTCGGATTACGTGGCGATCAAATGGTGGGCTAGTGCGATGCACGACGTAGGCGAGGCGCTCGCTCGCGTGTTGAATTTTTTCAGCGAACAGCCCACGGCTGACGCAGGGAACCACGAGGTCGCGCAATTGCGGAAAGAGCTGGACAAAAAGTTGTCCAGCGTTGCCGCTAATACACACGACCACTTCGCGGAGCCGTGGGGTTTCCTTGTGATGGACCTGGCGTCCCGGCGGAAAGCTGCGATAAGGTTGCAGATCAACTGCTCGAAACTTACGCTTGTCGCGCCGGAAAACGCGAGCCAGACCAAGACTGCTTGACGACCGTCGGTGGCAGCAGTCTGGTCGCGCAGGGAAAGCCAGAATTACTGCGACTGGCTGTTGTTTTCGCCCTTGTTCTGATGATGTTGCTGCATCCGCTCACGTCTCTGCTGTTGCATCTGATCATACTTCTGCTTCTGGTCGTCGTTCAGCACCGCTTTGATTTTGGCATCGCTACCTTCCCAGAGGCTCCGCATTTTTGTCCTGCGATCCTGCTGCGAAAGTGAGCTGTCCTCATGCATGCTTTTCATCTGTTGCTGCCGGTCGGTCAAGATGGGCAGAAGTTGACTTTTCTGGTCATCGGTCAGGTTCAACCTCTTACCAAGCCTGTTGACCTGCTGCTGAGGATCGGCTTGATGCCTATGGCTAGATTGCTTATGCTGCTCTGTATTTGACTGGTCCTGGGTCTGAGGCGCTGCGGCCAAAACTCCAAGCCCAAAGAATGTCGATAGGACTGCTGAAAGGATTTGCTTTCTCATTATGTTTCTCCTGTAAGAGACGTTGTCTCTGGTTGGAAAGACGGATTGCAAGCCGCCGTGGTTATGCAGAGCCCGTTAAACTTCATTTATGCTGGGTGCCGCTTTAGCTGATCCCAATGTTGCGTTCTTACTGCTGGTGGTGGGAGCACTTGGCGTGTATTGGGAGGTCCATGCTCCGGGGATGGTTCTGCCGGGAGTTCTCGGCGTGCTGCTTATCTGCACAGGCGCATATGGAATTTACCAAGATTCACCCACGTGGTATGGTTTAACGCTTCTGGTGCTCGCGATCATTTTGCTGACCATCGAACTCACGTACTACACGCACATGGTTTCAGGCGTTGCGGGGACTATATTGCTCGCGTTTGGAGCATTAGCTTTGATACAGGGACCGCGCCGCATCACCCCTGGGATGGCGATTGCGATCTCGGCAGCGTTTGGTATCATCACGATCTTTCTTGGTCTGCTTGGAATGCGCGCGCGGAAAAGCAAGCAGATGACAGGTATCGAGACGCTGGTTGGCGAGATTGGCGTGTCACGAACGGAGATCAATCCAGAGGGCACGGTGTTTGTACGTGGTGAGTATTGGCGGGCGCACAGTGGTCAGATGATTGCCGCCGGACAACGCGTATCCATAAAACGCGTTGAGGGGAATTTGATTCTATACGTGGAGGCGATTTAAAACTATGCCAGGCCAGCTTTTCTCGGGCGGCTTTATCATTCTGTTGATTATTTTGTTTTTTTACCTGATCTCGTCGGTGAAGATCCTGGCGGAGTATGAGCGGGGCGTGATCTTCCGACTGGGGCGAGTGCTGCGCGAGCCGAAGGGGCCAGGCATCATTCTGGTGTTCGCGCCACTCGATCGGATGGTTCGAATGTCTCTGCGTATCGAAGCGTTCGAGGTCCCACCGCAAGATTTGGTGACGCGCGACAACGTGACGGTAAAGGTGAACGCAGTCGTGTATTTCCGCGTAATCGATCCAATTCGCGCGGTGATAGAGGTTACTAATTTTCTCTACGCCACAAGCCAGCTTTCTCAGACGACGCTGCGCAGCGTGCTCGGTGAAGTGGAATTGGATGAGTTGCTGAGCCAGCGGGAAAGGGTCAATGTTCGGTTGCAGGCGGTGCTCGATCAGCATACGGGGTCTTGGGGAGTGAAGGTGACGCTGGTGGAAGTGAAGCAAGTGGATTTGCCCGACCAGATGATACGGGCGATAGCGCGGCAGGCCGAAGCGGAGCGCGAGCGCAGGGCCAAGATCATTCACGCGGAAGGCGAGTACATGGCGGCGGAGAAACTGAGCATGGCCGCGGAAAAGATTCAAAAGCAGCCGGTCGCGATTCAGTTGCGATATTTGCAGACGCTCGTCGAGATTGGCGCGGAGAAAAACTCAACCGTGGTATTCCCCGTGCCGGTAGACCTGCTGACGTCGATCCATAAGTTGGTGGGCCACATGGCGGAGCGGGAAGGAAAGGCTCCGTGAGTTTGCGTGATGAAGCGGCTGCTTAGGCTTGTTTGACTCCGGCGGACTTATAGATCTCGGCCATCCACCGCATATCACGCAGCCCTTCTTCGCCATTCGCTTTCGGTTCCTTGTTTTGCAAAATACATTCGGCGAAGTCGTCAGCCTCAAGCACGAATTGATAAGGATCCTTCTGGTTATTTGGTTCATCGATGGGAGGCTCGTCTGCAATCTTAGCCCTGAGGTGCAGACCCTGGTAAGAGAAAGCAGGTTCCATGTGGATCATGCCTTTCGAGCCGTGCACCCGAAAAAAACCAGGCATCTCCGCACCATAGGTTGTGTTACAGCTCGCCACAATGCCCGATGGGAACTTCATGGTCCAGGAGACGTTCTCTTCGACTTCCTTGAATCGGCCATCGTGATCGATCACTGAGGCGTAGCCTTGGATGTAGGCGGGCTCTTCGCGCGTGAGATAACGGCAGGCATTCAGGGAGTAGATACCGACGTCCATCAGCGGACCGCCTCCGGCTAATTTCCTGTTGAGCCGCCACTCGCCAGCATGTTCGGTGAAACCGTTCGCACTTTCAATGGCCTGGATGGTTCCGAGTTTGCCATCGCGGATGAGTTGAATAGCGCGGAGATTCGTAGGCTCGTACTGGCAGCGGTAGGCAATCATGAGCTTCTTGTTTGCAGCTTTACAAGCGTCAATCATCGCTTGGCTATCTTTGACTGTGGTTGCCATGGGTTTCTCGCACAGCACGTGTTTTCCGGCATTTGCGGCGCGGATAGTGTATTCGGTATGCATGCCGTTCGGTAGAGCAATGTAAACGGCGTCGATATCTTTGTTATCGGCAATCTCGTTGTAAGTTTCGTAACTATAGATGTTTTTGGGTGGCACGTTGTACTGAGATGCCATTTTTTCCGCTTTGTCGCGATGCCCGCTGACGAGCGCGGTGACCCGTGATCGCTGGGACATGTTGCAGGCGGGCATGAAATGATCCATGGAAATTCGACCCAGGCCGGCAATACAGTAGCCGACTTTCCTTGGTTGCGCGCCGGACTGTCGCGGATCAGGCGATTGATTTAGGATTCGAGCGGCGGGACTGAATGTTGATGCGGCAGCACCGACGCCGATGGCGCGGGCAAATTCGCGGCGAGTGAAGTTCATAGAGTTAGTGTATTGAGGACGGCTAGGAAAATTTGCGAGGAGTTTCCGGCGCGTTCTATGGCAGACGGCGATAGTAGGCGATGCCGTTCCGCTCTTCGACAAAGGTGACTCGGTCGCCGATCCGGGCGCGCTCGTGCGGCTCTTTGCCGAGGATACGAACCGTGACTCGGCGGCCTCCTTCAACGTCGATAATTGCCACTTGATAAGGGGCGTCAGCGGCGAATTGTTCGGGCGGCGAGTGGACGATGGTCTCCGTGTAAACGATGCCGTCGCCTGATTCTGAGCGATTCACTTAGGCTGCTCCTAGGATGGTGACGACGCAGGTTGCGCCCGATCCGCCAAGATTTTGAGCCAAGCCGAGGCGATGGCGACGGACCTGACGATCGCCGGCATCGCCACGGATCTGCATGACGAGATCGCAGATCTGGCCGACGCCTGTTGCGCCGACGGGATGACCTTTTGACTTAAGGCCTCCGCTGGTGTTAATGGGAAGGCGCCCGTCGATGGCACTGCAACCCGCCGCGGCAAATGGGCCACCGTTGCCCTTTTCGACAAATCCGAGATCTTCACTGGCGATGATTTCGGCAATCGTAAAGCAATCGTGAAGTTCGGCGAGCTCCATATTTTCCGGGCCAAGCCCCGCCATTGCGTAGGCCTTCTGGCCCGCGGATTTGACGGCGGGAAAGCAGGTGATATCGTCTTTGCTGTCAAGAGCGACGTGATCCGATGTCTGTGAGACGCCCAGTACGCGCACAAAGCGTCGAGTGTATCGATTGGCGTGCTCGAGGGGAACGAGAACCAGGGCGGCGGCACCATCACTGATAAGCGAACAATCATAGACGGTGAGCGGCTCGGCAATGGGCCTGCCTGCGAGAGCCTGTTCAAGCGTGATGACTTTTCGCATGTGGGCCAAAGGATTTTTCGCGCCGTTCGCATGATTCTTGACGGCGACCGCGGCCAGTTGTTCACGCGTGGTGCCGTATTGGTACATATGCCGCTGGGCAATCATGGCGAACAGGGCGGGAAAGGTGGCACCAGCGCGGCCCTCGCCAGACATGTCGCCAGCACCGGCCAGAATCTCCGTAACGCGCGGGGTGGTTTGAGAGGTCATCTTTTCCACACCCGCTACGACGACCGCGTCATAGATGCCCGCCGTGACACTTTGCCAGGCATGGAAGAATGCCGATCCGCTCGAGGCGCAGGCGTCTTCAATGCGGGTGCAGGGAATGGTTTCAAAGCCTGCAGCAGTGCCGACGTAAGGAGCCAGGTGGTTTTGGCCAACAAACGAAGGCCCGGCAAAATTGCCGAGATAAAAGGCTTGGATGGCTGCGGGAGAGAGATTGGCGTCGGAAAGTGAGTGGCCGATTGCCTCTACAGCAAGAGAGCGAAGATCGCGGTCCGGGAAGGCGCCAAAAGCGGTTTTCCCGATGCCGATGACGGCCACAGGTCTCATATATATTTAAGATAACGTCCATGTCCCTGCGGTCCTGCACGTTTGAGCTAGCGCTTCGTCCTTCCTTTGTAGGGGAATGCAGCAGGACGGAAGCAACTCCGCGGTGCGACTGGACTGCCGACGCTATCCGCCGGCGCAGGAGGAGTGCGTGAGCGAGCCTCTGCCTCCCATCTCGGATGCACAGTTTCAAACCGAAGCCGATGCGCAGACGCGATTCGTGCAGTCGAATCTGCGCCGGATTTTTTTACTGATTTACCGGATTGTGGGGAATGTCGATGACGCTCAGGATCTGACCCAAGAGACATTCATCAAGGCCTTACAGCGACATTCACAGTTGAAAGAGCTGGACCGGTCCGCGCAGTGGCTGTCGAGAATTGCGAGTAATACCGCGATCGATTTTCTGAGGCGCAACAAGAGATGCGCCTTTACGGATGTTGGCGAACTTCCGGATGGACCTGAAGCGACGGATAACCCGGAGCAGTTATTGCTTCGAGGGGAGCGGAAATTGCAATTGGATGGCGGGTTGGCGGCGCTAACAGCGCGGGAGCGAATGGCGCTGCTACTGCGGGACGTGGAGGATATGCCGGCCGATGAGGTTGCCAAACAGATGAACTGCTCAATGGCGACCGTGCGCTCGCACATTGCAAACGCCCGGATCAAATTCAAGCGGTACCTGGAAGCGAGGAAGTTGTCGTGAGAGCCGAGAACAGTCGCAATGCGGACCATCCGAATTTGCAGACTCTGGCCCTCTATTCGAAACGCGATGTAGCTTGGGGGAGGCGACTGCAGATTCGCCGCCATATTGGGAGATGCGCCGATTGCGAAGAGCAGGTGTTGCGGTTCCAATCCGCACGCGATGAATTGAAGCGGGAAGCGAACAGTCAGACGCTGACAGGTTTCGAAGCGATCACCGACTGGACTCGTTTGGAGCGGGAAATGCTCGGAAATATCGCTGTCGGGGTAGCTGCCGCGCGGTGCATAGAAAAAGTCGGGCGTGGCCGAATACTGAGTTCCCGAGGCGTGTGGGTCACGGTAGGTCTCGCGATCCTGTTCGTCGCAGGCTGGTTGACGAATGTTCCGAGCGAGCAGCGGAATCATCTCGCGGCATCGATTCGGCGATCGATTGGAATTGAGATCCCGCAGATTGCGGGCAGTGTTGTTCGAACAACGCCTGAAGGCATTGCGGTCCGAGCTCAAGGCGCGACACTGACCATACTCCATCCACCTTCGGCTGTGATATCGCTGGCGGGCGGTTCTTCGCTCGGGGCGCGATTCGTGGACGAAGAGACCGGAGAGATCACGATCACCAACGTCTATGGCGAGTAGCGCCAAACGAGTGGGCCTGCCACTTGCGCTAAGCGTTGTGCTAGCCGTATGTGGATTTGGCGAGGATACTAGCGGACGCTGGGTAGACGTTGAGTTTCCACACGATTCCCCTGTGCTGTTCGTGTCATTCAGTCTTGGATCCACAACCGCCCGTGTACTTCGCGCGTCGATGGCGCTGGACCTCCATACGTCTCTCCAATTGAGGAATACGGGAAACAAGACCATCTGCGGGCTGACGCTTCGAGTGGAAGCTCAAGACCTGACCCCGTCGGGCAAGGGATCGGTGACAGTGCCGAGCTTGAGCGTTCAGCCTGGAGAAGTTTTTCCGGTGCGAATCGATATGAAGTTGTTGCGGCCCCTGAATGTCGTAAAGAATGACGGCGCAATGGTACAGGTGACACTGGATTGCGCACTGTTCAGCGATCTCTCATCTTACGGGCCGGACAAACTTGATTCGCGGCGAGCTTTAACGGTGTACGAATTGGAAGCCCGTCGCGACCGTCGCTATCTGGCTGGTCTGCTGGACACCGGAAGGCTGGCTCAACTACGCGAAGAGTTGAATTTCGGATTGCAGGACCGAACTCCGCCACAGCTTGGGTTGGAATTGCTGCGGTCGCCGGCCTCAGCACCGAAAGGTGAGCAAGCTGTCAACGTTGGGACGGTTTTGTTTGCAAGTTCCCCAGTGCAACCCATGGGTGGGGCGGCGCGGGTGCTAGGTAATCAGGTAAGGGCGCCGCAAGTAGAAGTGAAAAACCGTTCGCAGAAGGCGGTGCGAAGTATCGAGATGGGGTGGATTGTGCGGGACGAGCTGGGCAGGGACTTCGTGGCGGGATCAATGCCGGCTTCGATGCAGCTTGCTCCAGTGGAAACGGGAACACTGACGGAACCAGGGATGTTGCGCTTTTCTCATGCGGCGGGCCAACCACTGCTGATTGGGGCGTTGATGGCGTTTGTGGGGAACGTTGAGTTCGCGGATGGCAATTTGTGGATCCCGAGCAGACGTGACATCGCTGAGGCGACGAATGATCTGGTTCTGCGGCGCGCGCTGGCGGCCTCACCCGAGCAACAGCGATTAGCGGAGATCTACCGAAAAAGGGGCATCAACGCGTTGGCGGCAGAACTGAAGCGCGTGAACTAGGCGACTGCCGTATTAGGCGCTCAGTTGCGGGTCAGGGATTGACCTTATAGACTGGAGATGTTCGGGGCGTGGCTCAGCCTGGCTAGAGCGCCTGGTTCGGGACCAGGAGGTCGGTGGTTCGAATCCACTCGCCCCGACCAAACTTCTTAATCACTTACTGCGACGAACACATCAGAACGCAATTGCGGAAACCCAGGAGTTCCGCCGTTTGGCAAACCTTAAGCCGTCCAAATTCAACTATTTCCCATTGTTTATAGCCAGGAGAGATAGAAGCTATAGGCATAGGCTGTAAGGACTGCTGGTCTGCCATTCTGGGCGGCTGGCATTCCAAGTCGGACTCTCCAACAGAGTCTTTGAAAACGTTTGTTTCCAGCTACAATTACGGTGGTGAGTAAACCCACTGACGATCTCGAAGCTGTCCGAATTGTCGTCGAAGCCATCGCAGGATTTGAGGCGAAAGAACAGCAGCGCATCCTCCGCTGGGTCGCGGAGAAGGTTGGGCTTCCTGAGCCGTTCCAACATGCTGCTTCGCACTCTGCGCCGCGGACAGAGCATTCGACTCAGCACGCTCCCGCACCGCCGGGAGACCGGGCGAGTGCCGCATCGACTCAGGACATTAAGTCATTCGTGACGTCAAAGAATCCCCGGAGCGACGTCCAGTTCGCCGCAACGGTCGCATACTACTTTCAGTTCGAAGCTCCTCCGGCCGACCGGAAAAAAGCTATTTCCAAGGACGACTTGCAAGAGGCATGCAGGAAAGCCGACCGCGAGAGGCTCGGAAATCCGGGGCAGACGCTTCGGAATGCCCACAAACTGGGAATGCTCGACAGGGGAGAAGAGCCAGGCACATTCTCGATCAATACCGTCGGCGAGAACTTGGTCGCCATGACGCTGCCTGGCGACAGTTCGAACACTCGGTCCGCCGCTAAAGGATCTCGAAAAAAGCTCGGCAAGGTGCAAAAACTGCGCCTAGTAAACCAGTCGTGAAGAAAGCGAAAAAGGCGTGAGCAGTGAATGCCGCGCAACGGGCCCTCGACTCGGCGATCAGGGAATCGAACCGCTTACACAAAATCGTTCGAAAAAGCGGGTCTCCCCAAGTTAGGTCCGACGACGAACGCCAACTGATAAAGGCCATTTCGTACGCGTGGTTCAATAATCACCGCGCGAGTCTTGTGGAGTCTCTGGGCGAAGGAGCCGTTCAGGAGGTCGACACCACTTACCAAACCCTGTTGGCCGCCACCAACCGAGCGACCACTCGCGCCAAATATCTTTTATGGACAAAAGGTGTGGGCAAGTCTCTGGCGCAGCTACAAGCAACTCACGCTGTCCGTTTGTCGGCTATTCCGTCAGCCAGTTCGCCGCCCGCGACAAATGACGCGTCGCCGCAATTCGCCTCCTTAGTGGCCGATGTGAAGATGCAAGGCATCCTCGCGAACCGATGGCGGGAGTGCGTGCAGTGCCTTGACGCAAATGCCCCGCTCGCTGCGACAGTGATGATGGGCGGCATTTTGGAGGGACTGCTTTTGGCGAGGATCAACGCTCTCACGGACAAGCGCCCGGTGTTCACGGCGAGCACGGCGCCGAAAGACAAGACGGGAGCCACTCTTAAGCTCAACGAATGGGGATTGAAGAATTTCATAGACGTCGCTCATGAACTCCAGTGGATTTCCAAGACCACGAGAGATATTGGCGAAGTGGTACGCGACTACCGCAACTATATACATCCGCAAAAAGAGCACTCCCACGGGGTCGCCATCACGGTCGAAGACGCGAGGATGATGTGGGAAGTCGCCAAGAGCGTTGCTCGCCAAGTCTTAAGACCGTAACCTAAAGGAGAAAGCACAACATTCCCGTTTCCGTGTCGGAGGACTGCGTGAGCCATATCGGCGGCGCGTGGCAATGCATTCGCCAACTGGCGTTACTTGGTTGTTTTCCTTTGGCTGTGATTCTCTCACCGCTGGTGAGAGAATCTGACCAGATACTCTCGTCGTACGCATTTAGCGTATACTGGTGGCGTGAACCGCCCCCCGATGACGGTTGTTGAAACCGTCCGGTTTCTGAGGGACGCCGAGGGCCTTATCCCGGAATCAGATCGGGCGCGGCTGGTTGAGTTCGTTGGTGCAAATCCGGAAGCGGGTGATCTGATTCCGGAGACCGGGGGCGTCAGAAAGCTGCGTTGGGCTTTGCCGGGCGGCGGTAAACGTGGAGGCGCGCGAGTGATTTATTTCTTCCGCAACGAGAGTCTTCCGATCTTCCTGCTCGCTGTGTACGGCAAAAACGAGAAAGCAAATCTGACTCAGGCCGAGCGGAATTGGATGGCCAAGCTCATACCAACGCTCATCAAGGGCTATGCGAAAGGTCGCGGGAGAAAACAATGAAAATGAAAAAGCCGACACGCCAAACCGCCGTAAAGAAGACTCCAGCCGTTGGCGAGCGGATCATCGAGGGTCTCGAAGAGGCGATTGCTTGGTCTAAAGGGGAGAATATTCCTGTTCGCGTCACTCATGTGCGGGTCCCTGACGTGGACGTGTCCAAGGTCCGCCGCCGAATGGGTTTAAGCCAGACACAGTTCGCCTTGAAGTTTGGTTTCCCGCCAGCCACGCTTCGGAACTGGGAGCAGGGGCGGGTCCGCCCTGATGCGTCGACGCGCGTGTTACTGGCGGTGATAGAGAAGCACCCCGAAACCGTCGAAGACGTCCTGAAGGATTTGAGATGAACTTCGCCGACTATGGTCGATACTATGGCTACTCCGTGCAGCTATCCGTTACTCTCGGGTGCTCGTTCGAGCGTCTCGGGGGTCAATAAATGCTACAGTTTGAGCACTCAAGCATAACCATGAGCAATCTACCAGAAAACCCGAAAGCGATCCAGCCGAAATTTGCTCGCCGGCGGAACCGCTGATGCGCTCCCCCGATATATACTGACGATTCCAGAACGAGAATATCTCCACCCCAGGGAGCGTTTTGGGATCTAAGGACGTAGGCATGCGCGCTGCTAGATTTCTATTTTTCTCTTGCTTTGCTGCCGTGGCGTTCGCGGGAAACCTGGTTGCACAACAGAACGCGACGGTCAACGTCAAGAGCAACGAGATTGGCGGGGTCGTTTCGAGCGCCAACGGAGCCGAGGCCGGTGTGTGGGTGATTGCGGAAACCACCGATTTGCCCACACGATATATCAAGGAGGTTGTCACAGACGATCGCGGCCGTTATCTGATTCCCGCGCTTCCATCGGCGACGTACACGGTCTGGGCACGCGGTTACGGATTAGTGGATTCGCCCAAGCTCCAGACGCGAACAGGAAAACAAGTTGATCTGAAGCCGTCGGTGGCGCCAGATCAAAGAGCCGCTGCGCAATATTATCCGGCGAACTACTGGTACGCGATGCTGAACATACCGAAAGAAAGCGAATTTCCGGGCACTGGACCTCATGGAAACGGGATTTCAACGAACATCAAAATGCAGGGACAGTGGCTACACCTTATAAAAACGGACAGCTGCGAGTCGTGCCACCAGCTAGGAAACGAGTACACGCGCACCATTCCGGCGCTGTTCCATCACTTCGATTCGCCTGCCGAGGCATGGATGCGACGCGTGCAGTCAGGACAAGCAGGCAGGGCAATGATGGGCGGCCTCGCTCAACTCGGCCCTGAAAGGGCAACGGCGGAATTCGGCAACTGGACCAACCGCATCGCGCGAGGGGAATTTCCGGCCGAAGCACCTCCGCGCCCGCAGGGCATCGAGCGCAATCTGGTCATCACGCAGTGGGATTGGGCAGATTCGAAGGCGTATCTGCATGACGAAATCTCGAGTGACAAGCGGAACCCAGCGGTCAACGCCAATGGGCTGATCTACGGATCGGCGGAGGAGAGCCGCGATTATATACCGGTGCTCGATCCGGTGCGCAACGCCATCAGCCAGGTGAAGGTTCCGTATCGGGACCCGGACACGCCGGGACAGCCGAAGCCATTGCAAGCGTCGGCGTTCTGGGGTGACGAAGCGATCTGGGACAGTCACACGACAGTTCACAATCCGATGTTCGATCAGCGAGGGCGGCTCTGGCTCACGTCGCGAATCCGGGCGAGCAACAACCCCGGATTCTGCAAGGCGGGTTCGGATCTGCCGTCCGCGAAACTCACGCCAGTCCTGACCTCGGGCCGCCAACTAGCGGTCTACGATCCCGCAAAAAAGCAGATCTCCATGATTGACACCTGCTTCAGTACACATCACCTGGTGTTCGCGTCGGATGCCAACGATACGCTATGGACCAGCAGCGGTGGTGGGGGAGGGGTGGTGGGATGGCTGAACACCCGTATGTGGGACCAGACGCATGATGAACGGAAATCGCAAGGCTGGACAGCGCTCATACTGGACACGAATGGCAACGGCAAACGAGACGCGTATCTCGATTCCGAGCAGAAGGTATTGACG
Source organism: Bryobacteraceae bacterium (assembly GCA_051003475.1). GTDB lineage: Bacteria > Acidobacteriota > Terriglobia > Bryobacterales > Bryobacteraceae > Bog-105. Next base: position 12,657 of record JBPCLH010000177.1, on the reverse strand, counting down.
GCGCCCAGCGGAGAGAGTCTTGGGACTTCGTCGGCACTGAGTGGCCCTCCCGATATGACCCGGGACACGAGGCTGAACGCCGCATTCTACGGGCTCGCCGTGGGGACCGACGGGATGGTGTGGGGCAGCGTGCTCGGATTTCCCGGCGGCATCGTACGACTGAATCCGGGGCCGAATCCACCAGATACGGCGCTGGCGGAATATTATGAGGTCCCCTGGCACAATCCAAAAGCGCCAGTATGGGGATTTTCGCCGCGCGGCATGGATGTCGATAGCGACAATGTGGTGTGGGTGGCGCTGGGAAGCGGCCACTTGGCCAGCTTCGACCGGCGCAAATGCAAAGGGCCCCTGAACGGGCCACATGCCACAGGACAACACTGCCCGGAAGGGTGGACGCTCTATCCGACGCCGGGACCGAAATTCCGTAACGTGGAGGGTTCAGGAAGCGCCGACTCTCACTACTACGACTGGGTAGATCAGTTTGACACGCTGGGGCTGGGAAAGAACACGCCGATTATCACGGGCAACTCGTCCGATTCGCTAGTCGCCCTGGTGAACGGGAGATTCGTCACCATGCGCGTTCCTTATCCGCTTGGATTTTTCGCCAAAGGCATGGACGGGCGAATCGACGATCCGAAGGCGGGGTGGAAAGGGAAGGGTGTCTGGACGACTTGGGGCACTCGCACGCCATTCCACAGCGAAACCGGCAAGGGAACGACCAGCAAAGTGGTTCATTTCCAGATCCGGCAACATCCACTCGCGGATTAGAGCGTGGCATTACAACGTGGTCGCTAGGCGCCTAGAGCACCTCCTTATTATCAGAAGAGCGAGGATATACCGAGGCATGACTTGCGTCACACCGAATACGCGCAAGTCCACCGGCACGAATAGAGGATAGGCTGTGGCCATTCATTCGTCTTAGAAGTCTCGGACTCCCAAAAGCACCGGCTTGGTTCACAGATACGAGAAGAGCGGGCTTCCGCTATGCATTTTCAAGCGCCGGTACCACTTGCAAGCGGGATAGCAGAGCGCGACGACGAAGATCCAGATGCACCAGATAACGCCCAACCCGTAGCCGTATCCCGAAGGATGGCCGGTCAAGACGCCGCCGTTCGGGATCTCTGTGAGCCACCATCTCCAGTTGCCACCGCTCGCGGCGGAGATGACTATTGCCAGCAGGTGGATCAGGGCGATGTGGAGCAGGAAGTAAAAGAAGGGAACTTGACCATACACTTTCAGCACGCTTTGCGCTCGCTCAAAGCTCGCCCGCCTTTCGGTATATTCGATAGCGGCCATGATGAGCGCCGCGATTCCTAAGGTCGCGAGCAGGAAGAGCAGCGAAGGCGGGTACTTTTGAACGTTAAGGAACGATAGGAGCGTGCGCGGCCAATTCGCCTCTGTTGTCCACCCGGTCGAGTCACCGTACAGATTGCTCCACCGCAGCAGAAGAAAGGCGCCCAGCATCAAGGCACCCGCGCGAGACTCAAATCGTATTCGTTGATGTTTATCCTTGAGCACCATGCATCCGAAGGCGTATCCAAGCGCCATCACTCCGGTCCAGGGCAGCAGCGGATAGGCGACGATGAGGATCGGTGGGTTCATAGGTGGTCCAGTGATTGGACCAGGAACGTGTAATAGGCGCCAAAACCAGCCCAGCGCACCAAATTTTTCCGGTATAAGGGCGTCGAACGCGTTGTGGCCCAAAATCAGCAGCGTTCCGATCGTCAGATTCCAGAACACCGGCAACCATACGAGCAGCGCCATGATCATCATCGAAGCGCCGATCACCCAGATCACTTCAAGCAGCTGTATATTCCATTGCCAGTGGAAGTTGAAGACGAGGTGTACAAGCGTCAGCTCAACGATGATAAGCCAGAGTCCACGAGTCAGAAGCAGCCTTGTGAGTTGGCTTCTGGTCTTCCGCTGCTGCTGAAGAAAGATGGACGTGCCCGCGAGTAACACGAAGACCGGGGCGCAGAGGTGCGTTACCCAACGCGTCACAAACAGCATAAACGTCGTTTGCTGCGGATCCAGCGGATTACCCGCGAAACCCGTGAAGAACTCGCGCGTATGATCTAGCGCCATCAGCACCATGACGAAGCCGCGCAGGGTATCAATCGTGGTCACGCGTGTTCGCGTGGCCCGTGGAGCGAATGCCGCCGTGCCGGTGCTGCAGGCTGAGCCGCGCATGTCAAAATGTGGCTACGCCGAAGGCGCTGTCGCGCGGCGAAAGCCTTGGATTAGCGCTGGTCCTGCAGTCTGCGATTGTCGGCTCGCAATCCAGTCGGCTATAACCCAGGCCGCCCCTGCCATAGCCAGATTGATCGCGTTCCCAGCCCACACCATGTGTTCACCTGGATGGACGAAAAGCCCGGGCATCCACACCAGAGCGCCAAACAGAATCAACATAAGAGTCAGCAAACGGGACGCAAGAACAGCCAGGACTCCCGAGAGTATCGCGATTGCTGCGAGCAGGTGTGCAACCCCAGTTACCACTGCCCAGAAGTGTTGTCCCGGAGGAATCCACCTAGGAACCATGTTCGCCGTCTCCGTAATAGCGCAGAAGTGGTTCAGCGCAAAAGACACGACGCAGATGCCGTATACAACGCGGCCGATCTGCCCGATTCTGGGCGCCAGTGCCGAATCGGGACTTTCCAGGAACGCGTAAACAACAACCGCTGCGGCGACCAGAGATAACTGCTCGAAAACACCGCCCCACGTTCCGAAGATCCAGGGATACGCGACGACCCGAGGCAACCAGAGCAAGGCAAAGATGAAGTAGAGAATGGCCAGGACCACAACGCCACGCCGAGCGAGGCGACGGGGACTGAATTGCGGTTCCGGCAACAAGCAGACAAACAGCGACGATGTACGCAAGTACCTTTCGATTGGGGGCGCCGGAGGGTACGGGCTGCCAAACATCCGCGAAGTCACCCGAAACCAAGCCCACCACGCCAAGCGTTATAACCCCCCATCCATACACCGGTACGCCGAGGTTGGCCAAGACTCTGCGCTTAGAAGTCGGCGAGTGCCTCTCATCGTGGGTATCGGTCATGATCTCGATAGCTCATAGTACAGTCGTATTGGCCCAAAGGGGAGAGCCATTTTGCATCGTTAGTGTTGGACCAATTTTGATCCCGTGCCCAAGCTTGTCAGCTCGCTTGAACTTACGCTAAGCAGTCGCGTGTCGAACCAGAGCCTGACGGACTGGCTTTATCGAGAATTGCGCAGTGCGATTCTCGAAGGCCGCTTAGCGCCCGGAACCAGGCTGCCGGCATCCAGAGATTTTGCGAAACAGCAGTGTCTTTCCCGAGGCATCGTTGTAAGCGTATTCGAACGGCTGCAAGCCGAAGGCTTTATATCCTCCCGAGTCGGGGCGGGCACATGGGTGAATCATCGCGTAGCAACTGGCATTCCCGTCCACGCGCAGGGCGAGAGTCTTCCGCCGTATGTTCGCAGCGTAATGTCTGCTTACGCACGGCCGAAGCCTTTGATTGGCCTTGGCAGGACAAACGGTGGGCGCCCCTTTCAGATGAGGGATCCGGCTCTTGCAGAGTTCCCGGCCAGGCTTTGGGGACGCCTGGCGGCCCATCGCGCACGAAAATTCACTTCATGGTTGCGGACTGAAGATGATGGACGTGGGTATAGGCCGCTGCGCGAGGCCATCACACATTATTTGACTTCATCCCGCGGTGTGAGATGCACTCCCGATCAGATCGTCGTCGTTTCTGGTGTGCAACAAGCGCTAGACCTGCTTGCGCGGCTTCTGCTGAAGCGCGACGACCCGGTATGGATGGAAGATCCCGGATATTTCGGAGCGAGCATCGCCTTTGATAACGTCGGCGCAAAAATCATTCCCGTACCTGTTGATGAGCATGGACTTTCCGTTGCCGCCGGTATAAAACTTTACGCGCAAGCCAAAGGAGTATACCTGACGCCTGCCCACCAGTTCCCGCTTGGAATGACAATGTCATTGGAGCGGCGGCTGGCCGTCCTAAACTAGGCTTCGTGTGCTGGTGCTTTCGTAATCGAAGATGACTACGATAGCGAATATCGTTTCGAAGGTCGGCCCGTACCCGCATTGCAAAGCCTCGATCGAGGTTCGACCGTTATCTTTACCGGATCATTCAGCAAGCTTCTGTTCCCGTCACTACGCCTGGGGTACGTGGTCCTGCCGCCATCTCTGGTCGACTTCTTCTTAGCATTTCGGTATCGAACCGACTTGCGTAATCTCAACCTGGACCAAGCAGTGCTCTTCATCACAGGTGGCCACCTTGGGCGCCATCTGAGGCGCATGCGTGACCTGTATGCCACTCGCCTAGCCACGCTCATCGACGCAGGGCACGAACACTTGAAGGGGCTGCTTGAAATTTCCAATGTTCAGGCCGGGCTTTACACTGCGGCGTTCCTGGAAAATCGCATGACTTCGCGACAAGCGGAGAGGGCGGCAGCGGCGCACGGTATCGAGGTGCTAGCCCTTGATCGATTTACCTTTGACCGTGCCGATCCCAAGGGAGTGCTCTTGGGTTTCGCTGCGTTTGATGAGGTCACAATTCGCAAGGGCTTAGCCAAGTTAGCTGCGGCATTAATAGAGCGTGTTCCCAATGCTCAGAGGTCGCCATCCTTTGTGAGGAATCCTTCCAACTCCGGGTAGGTCTAGATAGCATCGGCGGAGGCCGGGACTGGCTCGCCTTTCAGGATCGACGTCAGCTCGATAAAACCCCATATTGCAGCGTAAGTTTATTGGTAAAGTTACGCAGGTTCGTAAAGAGGGCTTCGCTTTCTGCTGTAGCCGACATAAATAAACAACCCGATTATCAGCCAGACCACGAAGCGAATCCAGGTTTCGAGCGGAAGCCCCAACATGAGAACGAGGCAGCACGCTACCGAAATGGCTGGCGTGAGGGGTGAGAGCGGCACTTTGAAGAACCTCCGCCGGGCTGGCTGACTCCGCCGCAGCACCACAACACCTATCGAGACGAGAACGAAGGCAAATAAAGTTCCGATGTTTGAGAGTTCGGCGAAAGTGCCTATGTCCCAAATGCCGGCCGGGATACCGACCGCCAGACCCGCGAGCCACGTGCTGATGTAAGGCGTCCGGTGCTTCTTGTGAACTCTCGAAAACACCTCCGGAAGCAAGCGGTCGCGCGACATGGCAAACCAAATACGCGCTTGGCCGTACTGGTACACCAGGAGTGACGAGATCATGCCCAGCAAGGCTCCCACGGTGACCGTAAATCGCAGCTTGTTCATTCCAATCGCTTGTAACGCATTCGCGACCGGCGCCGCGTTATCCAGAGTCTTCCAACTCACGATGCCGGTTAGGACAAGTGCCACCGAGGTGTACAGGACACCGCAAATCACAAGCGTTCCAAGAATGCCGATCGGCATGTTTTTCTGAGGATTTGTGCATTCCTCGGCTGCCGTCGAGACAGAATCGAAGCCGATGAATGCGAAGAATACAATTGCTGCGCCCGTCAACACTCCTGGAAAGCCATTCGGAAGGAAGGGATGTAAGTTGGACGCCTGTACCGCATGAGCCGCGCCAAAGACAAAGATCAGAACAGCGGCGACTTTCACGGCAACGATGAAGTTATTCGCCCCGGCGCTTTCCTTTACTCCTTGGACGAGAAGCCAGCTCAGGACCATGACAATCAGCAGTGCTGGAATATTGAACAGACTTCCCGTTCGATGCCCTTCCATAATTGCAGGCTCTGAGAGATATCTCGGGAGATGAACGCCGAATACATAGTCACACATCACGTTGAAATAGGCAGAAAAGCCAACTGCTACCGACATATTCGATACCGCGTATTCAAGGATCAGGTCCCAGCCGATAATCCAGGCGAAAATCTCGCCGAGGGTTGTGTATGCGTAGGTATAGGCACTGCCCGCGATCGGAATCATGGAAGCTAGCTCCGCATAGCACAGCGCTGCAAACCCGCAGGTAATCGCCACCAGAATGAAAGACAGAGTAATGCCGGGTCCGGCACCGGGACGTCCTATGATCGAAGCCGCGGCTCTGCCATGCAGCATCAAATCGAGAACCGGAGCATTCAGAATCGAGGGATAACTGAGATGCGGCCCCGCCGCCGCTGTACCTGTAACGGTGAAGATGCCCGATCCGATTACAGCTCCTATGCCGAACGCGATCAGGCTGTACGGGCCCAGCGACCGCTTCAATTTCTTTCCTTCTTGCTGCGCCTCCTCGCAAAGTACGTCAATACTCTTGGTCCTCAGCAATTGGCTCATTGTCTTCTGAATTCTGTCACACCCTTCGCTGTCTGAATTCGCCTTCACAGCCGTCCTAGTGGGTTCTACAGCGGCGTTGGCTTCTTACCGGAAAATTCCTACCCACACTCCGGAATACGGCAAGCTTCAGCTTTTTGAATGATATATCTCGGCCTAATTGATACAGATGTTTACGTAGGAGATCTCGCCGTAACGGAGCAAAACTCCTCTAAAATTGAAGTGAGGCTGGTCTGCCTCTTCATCAGCGCGGCATTTGACGGTTTTGAAACGTAGAGAGCATAGCTTCTCGCGACGCGAGTTTTTGCTTGCGGCTGCGGGTGGAAGTTTGTTAGCGCAAAGTGCGCTCGTCAAAGCTGCGCCCGCGCCAGCCCCTGCCAATACGACCAGTCTTAAACCGGACGAGCGACAGTTCCTGGAAGATTATGCCAAACGTTGTTTCCGCTATTTCTGGGAGCAGACAAATGAGCAAACTGGGCTGACGCAGGATCGTGCCAAGATGGACGGGGCTCCGGCGGGCGCGAATGTCGGCAGTTCTGCCGCGACGGGGTTCGGGCTTACCGCTCTCTGCATCGGAGCTGATCATGGTTGGATTCCGAGAACGCAGGCGCGCACGCGTGTCCTCGCCACGCTTCGGTTTCTGTGGTCACATGCCTTCCACGACCACGGCTGGTACTACCACTTCATGGATGTCAGCACGGGCGCGCGCAAGCTAAATTCCGAGATCTCGAGCATAGATACGACATGGCTGCTGGCTGGAGTTTTGACGGCTGGCGAGTATTTTTCGGCCGACCGCGAAATAAAAATCCTGGCAAAGCAGATCTTCGAGCGCGTCGACTTTGTTTGGATGCTCAACGGGCATGCATCACTTCTCTCGCATGGCGTGAATCCGGGGGCAGGCTTTTTGGATTCTCGTTGGGTCGCCTACAGTGAGGCGTCGATGTTGTACTTGCTGGCGATTGGATCGCCCCGCCGCCCTATTCCGGCCGAAAGCTGGTATGCCTGGCAGAGGACGAAAGTTACGTACGAGAAATGGGCCTTCATCAGCGGTGGACCGCTATTCACGCACCAGTTTTCCCACGCTTGGGTGGATTTCCGGCATCAGGTGGATGGTGACCCTTCTTATCAAAATTATTTTCAGAACTCGATCATTGCGACGTACGCCCACCGCGATTTCTGCATCAGTCTGCAGTCCAAGTATTCCGATTACGGGCCCAACATGTGGGGCATCACGGTTTCCGACAGTCCTGGCGGCTACGTGATTTGGGGTGGGCCGCCGTTTTATGGACCAATCAACGGTACGCTGGTGCCGTGTGCCGCGGCGGGATCCCTGATGTTCGCGCACGAGATCTGCCTCCCCGTATTGCGTGAGATGCAGAGGGTGTACGGTGACAAGGTTTACCAGCGATACGGATTCACTGATGCTTTCAATCCGAGTTGGGAGGACAAGAAGCTGTGGGTCAATCCAGACGTGATCGGGATCGACGTTGGCATTTCACTCCTGAGCATTGAAAATCTTTTGACTGGGAACGTATGGCGCTGGTTCATGCGGAATCGATATATCCAAAGCGGAATGGAGCGCGCCGGCTTCAGCCTTGCGACGCCGGGTATTCACATTAGAGAGGCAAAAACCGGCGCCAGCCGCGTCTAAGGACAGCGCAGGACCGAGATACTTCCGGCCCATGCAGCGCGTCTTACCTCTTCCGCTGGCCCTTCACCAGCTTCTTCACCTTTCTCTTGTTCGAACCCCGCGCGACGCCTGCGGCCCGCTTTGCTTTTGGAGCCGCTTTCTTTCGCGCTGCGCGCTTCAGGCGCTTGCGTTCTGCTCTGTCTTCTACGTGCTTGGTATTCATTCGTCGAGTTTTATCCCCGCGTACTTCTCCACAATTTTCTTCAGCCCGTATCCCGGGAAACTTATAGTTAGTTTCGCATCTTCACCATCGCCTTCGCGGCGTAACACAGTGCCGCGCCCATATTTCGGGTGATGGACGGTTGCCCCCGTGCGAACACCGGCGCCGCGGCGTGTACTAGCTGACGGATTCTGGGGCAGCGGTCGGGCCGGCGATTGTCGTGGATACGTCTGATTCGGAACCTCGGGGAGATTTCGAGCCGCATCGGCTGGTCGCCCGTTCTGGGGCGCACGTGTGAAGCCAGACGGGGGAGTCATGCCTCGCTCGGAAAAGAACTGCGCAATGTTTTCTACTGAGTTGTAAGTGCGGCCTGTATACAGGTTGCGCTTGACTGACTCGCGAACGTCGTGCTGTTCGGCAAGCAACTCCACTTCGTCCGTATGCGGCTCTCTGTAAGGCGAGAGTCTCTCCCGCAAGCTGTGTGGAACCTCGTTCAGAAAACGAGAAGGCAGGCAGACCTCCGGCTGAGCGCCCCCAAATCTGCGGCGATAGCGTGCTGAGGTCAGATAGAGACGCTTCTGCGCACGAGTCATGCCGACGTAGCAGAGCCGCCGTTCTTCTTCAATTCCCGCTTGCGAATTGAGTGACCGGCTATGCGGGAAAATGCCTTCCTCGAGGCCGGCGATGAAGACGTTGGGAAATTCAAGTCCTTTGGCGTTATGAATCGTCAGCAGCGATACTGCCGCTTGCTCATCCAGTGCATCGCTTTCGGAGACCAGGGCGGCATGATCCAGAAACTCGGCGGCCGTTTCCGCCCGTTCGGCTGCTTCGGCCGCTGCATTGACAAGTTCTTCCAGGTTGCCGAGGCGGGATTCCGATTCCGGCGAGATATCTGCCTTCAACATCGCCCCATAACCGCTCTTCTCGAGAATCTCTCGAAGCAATTGATCGAGCGTGCTCGCTTGAACCGACTCACTCAGCTGCGTAATGAGGGTCAAAAATGATTTGACAGCGGATTCGGCGCGCGCCGGAAATACCTTTTCCTCGATCATCTGCGGAAGGGCGTTCCATAAGCTCGTTCCGTGTTCGAGGGCGTACTGCTCGATCTGCTCGATCGTGTTCTTCCCAATGCCTCGCGCGGGCGTATTGATGATCCGTAACAAGCTAATCGAATCCTGAGGGCTAAGCAGGACTTTAAGGTAGGCCAGAAGATCTTTCACTTCGGCGCGCTGGTAAAAGCTGAACCCGCCAACTACCAGATATTTGCGGCCGTAACGCCGCAGAGCTTCTTCAATCTGGCGTGATTGAAAATTGGTCCGATAAAGAACGGCAACCCGCTCGTTCGGATTCTTGGATAGCAACTTATCAATCACGCCGGCTATAAATAAAGCTTCGTTTTCACCGTCAGGCGCTTCGTAGTAGCCGATACTTGCACCGGCGCCTGAGTTGGTCCAAAGCCATTTGCCTTTGCGTTCTTTGTTGTTCGCAACAACCGCGCTCGCCGCTTCGAGAATGTTTTTGGTCGAGCGGTAATTTTGTTCTAACCGGATCACAACCGCGTTCGGGTAATCCCGCTCAAAGTCCAGAATGTTACGGATGTCCGCACCGCGCCAGCCGTAAATCGATTGATCTTCATCGCCTACTACGCAAACGTTGTGCCGCATCTCCGTTAGCAAACGCACCAGTTCATATTGGCAGCGGTTCGTGTCCTGGTATTCATCAATCATTACGAATTCGTAGCGGCGGTTATACAGCTGCCGGAGTGCATCGTCATGACGAAGCAGGCGCACCGATTCAAGCAGCAAGTCATCAAAATCGAGCGCGTTCGCTTGGCGAAGCCGCTCTTCGTACTGCTCAAAAATTTTCGCAAGACGAGTCAGCTTAGGATCAGTCGCGGCCTTGTACCAGTCTTCCGGGCTCTCGTCATGGTTTTTGGCATGGCTGACCCGGGCGAGCGCTGCCCGATGCTGCATGAACTTGTCATCCAAGCCGAGCTGTTTATAAATCGATTTGAGCAGCGCTACCTGATCATCATCGTCATAGATTGTGAACCGCCGGGTGAACCCGTTTCGGATTTCAGCAAGTGAATCGCCATCCCGCCGCAGCATACGCACGCAGAAGGAGTGAAACGTTGAGACGACCGGTGTACTCGTTTTATCGGCGTTTCCCAGTAGATTGATGACGCGCTGCCGCATTTCATCGGCGGCCTTGTTCGTGAATGTGACTGCAAGCACGGCAGGTCCGGGAATGTGGTGTGCCTCGATCAGGTGCGCGATGCGATGAGTAATGACGCGTGTTTTCCCGCTTCCAGCGCCCGCGAGCAGTAGCAGCGGGCCCTCTACGTGCGCGACCGCTTCGCGTTGTTGCGGATTTAGACCTGCAAGGAAATCCATGAAAACTGGATGTTGGGGGATCGTCTTCAGAATAGCATCGCACGCGGATCCGCACGGAACCAGCCTTGACCTATCCAGTAGTCTGGAAATGGCAGCGGCGCGCTGCGATCATGCTTCGACGAACCCTCCTTTGCTCGCTGGCTGTTACCGCCCTGCTCTGCGGTTTGGCCGCGCGCCAAAGCGATCAACAAGTCTTCGAACAGATTGATTCCATCGTGAAGTCTTTGTCAGGAATCACCGGGCTTTCTGAAAAACACCCGGTTCCCTACGGACGCATGTCCAAACCGCAGTTGCGCCACTTCCTGACGAAACGTATAAAGAAGACGCTCAAGCCTGAAGAGATTTACGCCGATGAGCTGTCGCTCAAGATGTTTGGGTTGGTGCCGGCGGATTTCGATTTGCGCCGATCGACGCTCGATCTACTCACGGAACAAGCCGCTGCATTTTACGATTACGACAAAAAGAAACTGTTTCTTTTGCAGGGGTCATCGTTCAATGCCGAAATGACGACCCTAGCCCACGAGCTTTCACATGCCTTGGCGGATCAGCACTTCAATCTCGAAAAATTCATGCAGGATATACCGGCGAATGACGACGAAAATCTCGCGCACACTGCCGTAGTTGAGGGACAGGCGTCCTGGCTCATGATTGCGTATGACTTAGAGCAGGCTGGGCGGCCCGCAATGCCTACGGCCGAGATGCTGAAGGGCGTAGGAAACTCCACCGAGGAGTCCATGGGCGATTATCCGGTATTAAAGGATTCGCCACTTTACATCCAGCAGTCGTTACTTTTTCCTTACACGGAAGGCCTTCTCTTCTTCGATGCCGTTTACAAAAAGATGGGCAGAGAGGCTTTCGCTGCTGTATTTCGCGACCCGCCCGTGGATTCCGCAGAGATCATTCACCCCGATCGCTATTTCGCCCACGAGAAGGCAGCCAAACCGAATTTGCCGAAGTTATCGCTGAATGACCACGTAGAAGATCTCACCGAGGGATCGCTTGGCGAATTCGACCACGAGATGCTGCTGAGGCAGTATGTCAGTGCAACGAAATCCAAGCTCCTTGCGCCGCACTTGCGCGGAGGACATTTCAAGATTGCCGAAATTGGTGAAAGACGCAAACCGCTATTGCAGTATGTCTCCGAATGGGATTCGAAGGAGCAGGCCGCGAGCTTCTTCCTGTGCTACCAGAAAATATTAAAGGCGAAATGGAAGCATTGCAGCGTTTCCACCACAAACGAAACAACATTTGCTGGTCAAGGAGACAACGGATACTTTCTGGCCCGCTTGTCCGGTGCGACTGTATCAAGCATCGAAGGCTTGAGCAATTCTAAGGATTGGGATCACCTGACTGCACCGCCGCGGAGCGTTTCCGCTAAGGTACACTGTTGTGTGGAGCTCCAACCGTGAAGAAAATCGTCGCTTCGCTTGCTGGTCTTGCGTTTGTCGCCGCGCTCTTGTACGCTGCGGATGCGAATACGCCGCGAAAGGCGCCGGAGTTGGCCTTTAACGTTCCTGGACAAGGGCAAAAACTCCTGAGTCAATACCGCGGAAAAGTGGTCGCGCTCGAATTCATTTTCACAACCTGCCCCCACTGTCAGGCAGCCTCAAGGGTGATGACCAAGTTTCAACAGGAATTTGGAAGCCGCGGATTTCAGGCTGTGGATGTTGCTATCAACGACAACGCAGATCTACTGGTAGACAATTTCGTCAAAGATTATCAGGTCGGATTTCCAGTCGGTTGGACGCCTAGGGACCAGATGCTGACGTTCATGGGATTCAGCCTCGCAGAACGGTTCGTCGTCCCGCAGTTAGTGATCATAGATCGCAAGGGATCCATTCGGTATCAGACGCCCGCTTTAGCTGACGAAACATACGGGAAATTGATGGCCGAAGATGTGGTTCGACAGCATATTGAAGAGTTGCTCTCGCAAGGCAACTCGGCGGCGGGCCACAATTCAACCGCAGCTAAGGTCGCGACAGCGAAAAAAAGTTCTTAGCCTCGGCTCACGCGCCCGTAGCTCAGCCTGGATAGAGCGTTTGCCTCCGGAGCAAAAGGTCGTAGGTTCGAATCCTACCGGGCGTACCAAAACTCTGATGTCCGAACCGGACACATAGGTAACAGATTGTTCCTAAGACATAGGTAACACTTTGGGCCCGAAAGGG
>JBPCLH010000176.1:0-17667 GCA_051003475.1 Bryobacteraceae bacterium | reverse complement strand
ACTCTTCGTCGGACGGTTCAGAAACGCTTCGAACTGCGGAGTCGCGTACTAGGTGAGCCGTGACTTCCACCAAGACGGACGCTCAAAACGGCGCTCTAAGGTCAAAATATCCCTGCGACACGCTGGTAGACTTAAAATCAACCTAACGCTTCTGGCGGGGAATGACAATCGACGAGGTGCGAGGCGATTTCGGGGCAGGCAAGAGCGGGACATTCTCTGTGCCTTGGTCATTGCATTTCGGTATTTATGGTTGTTTTAGAATTCGTTAAGTGTTCGCTGGAGCGAGGTCTCGCCGAACAGGATTGAGCTTTGATAAGCTCTCGCTCTTGATAGAACGCGCCCACCGCTGCGCAGCGGCAATCGCATTTGAAATACAGGCCGCCAGTATAAAGTAGTGAACTCCGCCGGAGCGCAACATGGCTCGAAGGGAAAGCGCAGAACGTGTTCTCGCGGAGCAAGAGCGCCCTGAAGATGTGCTAAACTGCGGCAACCGATGACCGATGATCGAGCGATTCTTTACTATCTCTTAGCTGAATAGAAGGCACAATACGAGGCATTTTGATAGATGATATATAATTTGACAACCTTTATGGCCGCGGACATTCCGATGAGCTTGCACCACCCCAATAAGCATTTCATGAAGCGAACAGATTCAAGCGAACAGATTATGTCGTGCAGATGAGACGACAAACCGTTCTTGTTCCCATATTGCATTCCGAAGATAACCCAGGCTGCGGGGAAGACCCGTTTCAGCAAGCGGCAGCCAATATGGTTCGTTAGCAATGAAAATTACTCACATCGAGTGTCACGTACTTCTCGATCCCGCCTATGACGTCAGTGCGACTAGCTCGTCGCAAGATGACATTGTGGTGGAGATTTGTACCGATGAAGGCGTGACGGGTATTGGAGAGACGGACCTCAACCCTTGGATTGCACGCGCCTGCCTCCAGGCTCCCGGAACCCACACGATGGGACTCGGCCTCACGGAAATGCTAATCGGCCAAGATCCTCTGAACCCGGAAGCGCTATGGGAAAAGCTCTATGTGGGTTCAGCTATGAACGGTCGGCGGGGCGCGGTCGTTCACGCCATCGGAGCGTTGGATATAGCGCTCCACGACCTACGCGGCAAGGCCCTAGGGAAGCCTTGTTATGAGTTTCTCGGCGGCGCGATCCGAAAGAGCATCACACCCTATGCGTCGCTTCAGCCCGAAGTTACTTCTTTTGACGCGTACCGGCATTCGATCGTCGATTGGGCAGTGCGCGCGAAGGCCTTAGGATTTCGCGCCGCAAAGGTTGAAATTACGCCTTGTGGACCGTATGCTCACAAGGGCCTAAAAGCATCGCACGCCGAAATGACAGAAGTGATCGGCGAGGTGCGTGATGCCGTAGGACCGGATTTCACGTTGATGGTCGATGTGCAATACGCATTTTCGGACGCGGACACGTGCTTGAAAGCGATCCGTCCGTGGGTCGACTTCAACTTGTTTTTTATCGAGACACCGCTTCCCTCCGATGATCTACCCGGCTACGCACGGGTAAGCGCAGAGCAGCCCATTCCCATTGCGGCGGGCGAGTGGCTCGCAACCCGCTTCGAGTTCCTCGATCTGATGGATCGCGGGAAGGTGAGCGTGGTACAGCCAGACGTGGGCCGCGTAGGTGGATTTACCGAAGCGAAACGGGTCTGTAATCTGGCGGAGCAAAGAAACTTGACTATTGTTCCGCACCTTTGGAAATCCGGTATTTCGATTGCCGCCGCCGCACATCTGGCGGCAGCCACGTCTAGCTGTGCCTTTATTGAATTCCTACCGGATGAATTGTGCGGATCCTCATTGCGTCGGGAATTGGTATCGAACGAGCTGCGAATGGTCGAGGGAGGAATTCCTCTTCCCCGGCGTCCAGGGTTGGGTGTGGAGCTGAACCGCGAGGCCCTAGCACGCTTCAAGCGGAAGGCGGAATCTGTCGGATGCCTGACTGTTGAAGCGCTGTGAGTCTCCATGACGAAATCTCGCGTCGTAGTCGTCACGGGGGGCGCCTATGGCATTGGGCGCGGCATTGTCCAAGAGTTCGCCAAAAAATCCGAAGCAGTCGTTATTATTGATCGCAATGCCGAGCGCGGCACCGCCCTGGAGTTTTCCATTCGCAATTCCGGCGGGGAGGTTCTATTCGTCAATGCCGACATTCGGATTGAGAGCCAGATACAAACTTTCGTGGCACGAGTCTCAGAGGTTTTTGGACGCATTGATGTGCTCTGTAACAACGCTGGTATCGAGCGCTACCGCCGCGCGGAGGAATATACGGCAGACGACTGGAATGCAATCTCAGAAACCAATTTGCGCGGCGCTTTCCTCTGCACCAAGTATGCATACCCGTTTTTGAAGCGGGCGCGCGGATGCGTGGTCAATATTTCATCCGTACAGGCGTTTGCAAATGAATGTCAGATTTCCGCATACGCTGCGAGCAAAGCAGGTCTGCTCGGACTCACTCGCGGCATGGCGCTTGATTTTGCAGCGGATGGGGTTCGCGTTAACGCAGTTTGTCCCGGTGCGATACAGACCGGGATGATGGAACCGTTTATTGGAGATCAGCCTGATCCGGAAGAAGCGGTAAAAGCGATCGGACGGTCCATCCCTCTGGGGCGGGTGGGGCAGCCGGAAGACATTGCGCTCGCAGTGTATTTTTTTGCCTCGCCCGCCTCCGCCTACATCACAGGCGCAACGCTGGTAGTAGATGGTGGTTTGCTAAGTAGGCTCTCCACATGAAGGCCGAGAGGCGTTCAGCATGGATCAACTTCGGGCTCCTAATTGTTGTCAACCTATTGTGGGCGGCGCAGTATCCGGCTTACAAGATCGCTGGCGAGCGCATGGAACCAGCAGCATTGAACTTCTGGACACTGCTGTTCGCCGCCATTCTGCTTGCCCCGCTGTGGTTACGCGAGAAGCAGAAGCGCAAAGACAAGCAGAAAGGGTTCCATTGGAACACCGTCCGCGAATTCTTGTTACTCGGAGTATTCGGCATCGTCCCGCCATCAGTGATGCTCTCGTGGGGCATCTCGCATTCTTCCGCCTCCAATGCAGCCATACTGTCACTGACGATCCCCGTTCTCATGACTGGGCTGGGCTGGCTGATGCTCAAGGAAAGGCTGACTGCAATTCGTGTGCTTAGCCTCCTCTTGGGCTTTCTGGGTACCCTTCTGATTTCTTCCAGTGATTTGGCGCAAGCTTCCTTCGGCCGGAGTCTTTTGTTTGGCAACATTGTGATTTTTCTCGCTGGAATGGGCAGCGCTTTTTACAATACCTACAGCAAAGACCTCCTCTCCCGCAACTCCGAATTAGAGGTTCTCATTTATAGTTATGCAGTCGGGGCTGCGGCTTGCGCGCTGATTTCTGCGAGCTTCGAAAGCCGCCCTTTCTATCACATCGCAGGATTCACCGGCGCCACCTGGTTGGCGATTCTTGTTCTTGGTGCGTTGTCTTGGGGACTGGCAATGATTTTGTGGATGTGGATCTTGAACCGATTGGAGGTAGGGCAAGTTTCCGGATCCATCTATCTTCTACCGCTTTTCGGGTTGATACTTTCGATCATGACGGTCCACGAGCGTATCACAGTCCCGCAATTGCTCGGCGGGGCGCTGACTGTTGCCGGGACTGCGACGCTTACCCTTTTTGAGGGAAGGCGCTCGCGTCAAGTGTCGGAAGCTGGCTCGATCTAACTTGGGCCGAGCTGAGCCTGTCATTCGCGTTAACTGAGGGAGTAGTCTTCTATGGCACCGCGGTTTCTTCACTATCAGCCGTGTAGAGATGCAATGCCTGTTCAGCCCAGTCGCTCATGGCTGCATGGAACGCGCGCTTTGCTCTCTCTGGTTCTCCGGCCGCAATGGCGTCCAGCAGTACACGGTGGCACTGCAGATCATCCGTGAGATTGAAGCCTGGCTGCATGGCTACGCGGATCGCGCTAAATCCGAACAGCGGTACCACGACTCGGCGGAGGCATTCCACTAGACAATCATTGTGTGTCGATTCCCACATGGCGATGTGCCAAGTTAAGTCACCTCGTATGTACTTCTGGAAATCCCGAGAGCGAGCAGCGGCCTGCGATTGATGAAAGAGCTTCTCTAGGCGTTGGATGTCGGCCGGCGTGCGCTGCCGTGCCGCTTCTTCTACAGCGAAACCCTCCAGGGCGCGACGCACCGAAAGAGTGTTCTCCAGGTCTCGCTGACTGAAATGAGTCACGAAAGTAGCCGAGTTCGGTTTCTTGCTGACATGGCCTTCAAGTTCGAGCTGGATCAGCGCCTCTCGAATAGCTGACTGGCTCGTGCCCAATGCTTCAGCGAGCTGGCGCTCGACTAACCGCTCTCCGGGCGAAAGCGATCCATTGAGGATAGACTCGCGAATTTTTTCCGCAACTTGGTGGCGTGCGGGTTGAGTATTCAGCCTACTTGCGATTAGTGGCATGCTCTATTCCGTATGCAAGGTGATCCAAACTCCGGAAACAGCCCCTCGGGGTTGGCTACAACGCGATCTGGCATTTGCATGTCCTGCATCGCGCGTGTAATCCACCCAAGTAACTTGGGCCCAGCGCTTTAGGCGGCGGCTTCATTGGTTGAGTATAATCGCTTTATAATTGAAAATCCAATGGCTAATGATTGATAATCGATCAACACTGGCCCACCTGCCTTGACAAGACTGCCCAAATGAATATATAGTTCCCCTGATGATCGTTCATCGATACTCGTTAGGACGAGACATGCCGCACATCCGGCGCTACCTGATTTTAATACTTTTCCTAGCTCTCCCGCTGGCCGGCGTGGCTCAGCAATCGGCTATCGTTGGGACTATTATGGACTCCACGGGAGCGGTGCTCACCGGCGTCGCTGTTACCGCTAAGAATGTCGCCACGGGCGAGATCCGGCAAGCGAACAGCAGTGATGTCGGACAGTATGCCATTCCCAATCTGAAGGCGGGAACCTATCAAGTCACAGCTGAAAAACAAGGCTTTGAGCGTAAGGTCGTCGAACAAGTCACGCTAGAAGTCCAGTTGGTTCGAACGGTCGATGTGACTCTGCCTCCGGGGGCTGTTAGTGAGCAGGTGACTGTGACTGCAGCTGCTACAGCCCTACAAACAAGCGAATCGTCGGTCAGTACCCTATTCGAAACAAAAGTGGTCAATGAAATCCCCTTGAACGGGCGTGATTTTCTGCAACTTCAGCTGCTCTCACCTGGAACGACGCTTGGCGTTGGGGGCACTTTCAGTGCGGTTCAGATCGCGTCCCAAAACTTGGATATTGGAGGTGGGAATTTTTCCGTCAACGGCACGCGCGACGTTTACAACGACTACATTATCGACGGGGTCTCGTTCAAAGACTGGATGCATGGTACCAACGGAATGAATCCCTCAGTCGATGCAATACAAGAGTTCAGGCTTCAGACGGGGAATTACTCCGCTGAATTCGGCGCTAACGCGGGTGGGCTGGTCAACATGGTGACGAAGTCGGGAACCAATCAGCTCCACGGCAATTTATACGATTTTCTGAGGAACGACAAGTTGGATGCGGCCAATTTTTTTACCAATAAAGCCGGAGAGCAGAAAACTCCGCTACGGCGGAACCAATTCGGCGGAACAGTAGGCGGGCCGATTCGCCGCGACAAGGCCTTCTTTTTTTTCAGTTACGAAGGTTTTCGCGAGCGGAGAACGCGCACTTTATTCGATACTTTCCCGACTGCGGCAATGCACGGAGGCGATTTTTCGGAACTGTTGACCCTTCCAACCCCCATTGTGATCCACAATCCAAGCACTGGTCAGCCTTATCCCGGTAATGTCATACCGCCGAATCAGTTGCTGAGCGTTATGCCCGGTTACTTGGATACGTATGTTCCACTCCCGAATCGTCCGGGCCTGGTGAACAACTTTGTTGCGGCAGGCACACACGGCAATGATGTCAACCAATATATAGGGAGATTCGACCAGCAGCTAAAGAGTAATCTACAGCTATCCGGCCACTACATCTTCAGTAAGATCTATGATGACCCGGCGACCACGAATTCCCACTTCATAACTAAGCAGAACAATGGTGATCAGAACGTGAGTGTGCACGTCACAAATACCGCGAGCCCCACAACCGTTTTCGAGTTACAATTCGGCTGGAATTCTTTCAAGCAGTTTGTCCACCAGAATCTGGAAAATACAACTCCAAATATCTCATCAGACGTTTTACAAATCCAGGGGGTGGCAGACGACCCCCGGGCTTCTGGCACTCCAGCCTTCATCACGTCAGGATTTGGAACGTTGAGCGGCGCCTCTACTCCCCGGCAGTGGTTCAGTGAGCGGTTTGAATATCAAGGCGCAGTCAGTTTGGTAAGGGGAAAGCACCTGATCAGGGCAGGCTTCCATGCAGTCCGCCACCGCGAGACCTTTCAGGAAATAATAATTCCGAACGGTATCTATGTTTTCGATGGTACCCTCACGGGTTATCCGATGGCTGATATGCTGCTCGGTATCCCGAGCCAATTTCTACTGTCGCCAGAGCTGTTTGATCCGCTGTTCCGGCAATGGGAACTCATGCCTTGGGTGCAGGACGATTGGAGGATTACACCTAAGTTAACTCTGAATCTGGGCTTGCGGTATGAATGGCGTCCTTGGCCTGTGTCTAAGCACAATACACTCTCGAACATTGTGCTTCCTCCCGGTGGCGGGGAAGCGTCGCTCGTACTCGCTGGTCTTTGTAAGCCGGGACCGGTGAGCGCCTGCGAAACCTCTCTGCCAACTTCGATTTCTCCAACGCGCAGCACACTGGCTGGCACCGACAAGAATAACTTTGCGCCTCGGATCGGGTTTGCTTATCGAATTGGGAACTCGGGTCGCACTGTAATGCGCGGTGCCTACGGCGTTTTCTATCAGGCGGAACCATTTAACCAGTTTGTGTTCCTCAGCATCAATCCACCGTTTGTTAGCTTCTATGATCGCTTCATTAACACCAGCAACTTTCAGACATGGGATTGGTTTCATCCCACGGCAGGACTGCCACCCGGAGGCGTGCAGTTTACTTATATTCCGGCGAACTCCCGCACTCCTTATTTACAGGCTTGGAACTACGGTATTCAGCATGACTTAGGCGCTGGTCTCGTTCTGGATGTCACTTACGTAGGAAACAAGGACACGAAGCTCTGGGCACGAACTTGGCCGAATCAGCCACGTCCCGGACCAGGAGATGTAGACTCCAGGCGTCGCTATACTAACGTTTCTACGATTGCGGGCAATGAGCCGGTCGGCAACGCTAACTACAACGGTCTGCAGATCCGGCTGGATAAGCGCTTCTCACAAGGTTTATCGGTGCTTGCGGGGTACACCTGGTCCAAGGCGATCACAGACACCCAGGCTGCCGAGACGGGCTCGTTTGTACCCGACTTGCAGGATAATTACGATCGACATGCCAACCGGGGTCTGACCGCGTCCGATACGCGCCACCGATTTACGTTGAGCTCCCTTTACGAGTTTCCCTTTGGCACCCACAAAAGGTATTTATCGGGTGTGAATGGACTTTTCGGGAAGTTAGTCTCGGGCTGGGAGCTAGGGGCCATAGCTACGTTCCAGACGGGCCAACCGCTTACGGCTACTCTGAGTTTTGACAACCCTAATGTCGGAGAAGGTGCGAAATTGCCGAATGTGATTGGAGATCCCAATAACGGCCCGAAAACGATAGACGAGTTCTTCAACACAGCTGCGTTTGCATTGCCACCCCCGTACACGTTCGGTAATGAAGGAATTGATGTGATCAGGGGCCCAGGCATAAAGGACGTGGATGTTTCACTCCTGAAGAACACTGCGATCACCGAACGGATGAATTTACAGTTTCGATGCGAAGCCTTCAATGTCGCCAATCACGCTATTTTCGGAAATCCGGACACGACTTTTGGTACTCCGCAGTTTGGCCAAATTGTCAACACCAGGCTTGACAATCGAGAGATTCAGTTTGCGTTGAAGTTGTCGTTCTGACATATCTCTAAACAGCCAGGCGGGTAGCGGCCCCATGCCTTTTTCGGAGAGCAACTCCTCGCAAATGCAAGTCACTCAACGTCAGGTAGGTTGAATATGCTTGCCGGAATGTCGAAGATGGTTATTACGCCTCCGATCGGAGCTCCGACGCTCGGAACGATTCAGCGCAGCGTTGGCGTTCACGACGATCTTTATGCGCGGGCTTTGGTGCTGGACGATGGACGGCAGAAGGTTGCGATCCTATCTCTCGATTTAATCGGGATGGATTTCGTGCTCGCAGATGACATTCGCCACGCTATAGCCGCACGGACTGGCATAACCGCCACACTGCTCCATTGCACACATAACCATTCCGCTCCGTTCACAATCCCATGGAGTGTGCTTGGTCCTCGCTGGATTTCCGGTCCGGGCAAGATTTGGCGTGACGGGCTGGCACCGAGACTCGCCGAGCTTGTAACTTTGGCCACGGCCCAAAGTGACGCGGTGGTGTTCCGCGCTGGACGAGCGGCGGCACACATCGGAACCAACCGGAGGCTGGCGTCAGCGGAAGGGATCGTGATGAAACCGAATCCCGCGGGACCTGTCGTGCCCTGGGTGGATGTCTTGTGCGTAGATCGGCTCGATGGAAGCCCAGCCGCAATCCTGTTCAGCCATGCCGCGCATCCAGTCATCATCCACGGCTCGAGCCGCGTGATCAGCGCGGAGTTTCCTGGCTTCGCTGCTCGGAAGCTTAAAAAACGTTTAGGCGGAAACGTCGTCGCCATATTCGGTCAGGCATTTGCCGGGAATGTTAACGGCGACCCCCTCCGTGGCGGAATCGGCGCTGCCGAACACGCGGGAGAAGTTCTGGCAGATGCCGCTTTTGAGGCAGCATCTAGCAGTAGCTCTATTCCTTCCGAAGAATTCCGCATTTCCTCGCTACACGCTGAGCTTCCTCTTCAGCCGTTGCCTGGCCGGAAGGAGTGTTCGCAAGCTCTTCAGGATGCAGAAGAGCGTCTTGTGAAGCACTACGGCCGTACTACGTTCAGCGACGAGGAATTGTGGGAAATGCAGGACGAGACGCAAACTGCTAACAGTCAAAATGACTGCGACACAGCGGACGATGTTCAACCGATGGAACGCAGCGCGTGGTGGATGATGGACACTGTCCTGTGCCTCCGCGACCTGCTGAACAAGATCGAACGGGGCGACGACCGTCCCCTCCGCTTCGACGCACACTTGCTGCGCATTGGCGATCACTGGTCATTACTTGCGGTCACGCACGAACTATTTGCAGATTATCAACTGATGTTGGATACGGCGTCCGAGACCGAAAACAAAATGATGCTGGCTTATACCAACGGATGCGAAAGCTATATCCCCATGGATAGCGATTTGGCGCTCGGTGGATATGAAGCTGCGACCTTCCCAGAAGACGGAGCCGCGCTCCGATATTGCCATCGAAGAGCTCTTAGGCAAGGTTTTCAGGGGCAATTCGTTGAGCGGCTACGATCTCTGTGGCTTGAGCGTTCATAAACCGCATGCCGCGCCGTACAAAACTACCGTAAGGTCAGATCGTGTTCATAGGATATCTGTTTGCAGTGCTTGCGATGCTCAGCATCGGCACGCTGGGAATTTTCAGCAAGCTCGCGGACAGCAAAGGTTGTACGCCGCTGAACACGACCCTTGTTCTTTTCGGCGGTTCCACAGTATTGATGGGCCTGTACGTCAGCTTAATTCAGCGAGAATCTTTAAGCCCGCCGCGGATTGTCAGTGGCACGGCGGTATTTTTTGGTGCGCTTGCAGTCCTCGCCTTCTGGACGTTCTTATACGGGCTGCAGTTCGGAAAGATAACCACGAGCTGGATCTTCATGAACCTTTCCGCAATAGTGCCGGCGACGTTATCTGCGGTCATCTACCACGAAAAAATCAGCCTAATAAAAGGCTTGGTTTTGGGCCTCGTGGTGCTTTCTATCTTTCTGCTGTGGAAAGACAAACAGGAAGAGAGTGGACCGCCTTCAACGCGAGGCGAAGCCCCCGTCCGGACGAACGTGAAAATTTGGATCACAGCTATGCTGTGTGCATTCTTGCTGAATGGGATCTGCCCGTTTGGCCTTCGCGTTTTGGCAGGCCGGGGTCTCGCTCAACACTACACTGCGGTTTATCTCTTTTACTGGTACTTGGCAGGTTTCGCTTTTGGTCTCATTGGATTGATCAAAGGGCGTCAGCGACTTTCTCTCGCTAACCTGATCATCGGCTTGATTATGGCGCTTGCCAGCGTCGGAGGTCAGTTCTTCATGGGTCTTGGACTATCGAACGGTGTCCCGGGAAGCATCGTGTACATGCTGGGGATGGGTGCCAGCATGTGCATTGTGGTACTCGGCGGGGTGCTCTTCTTTCGTGAGCGGGTTCGAACCTATGCGAAGCTCGGTATCGTGATTGGCCTGGTTGCCGCGGCGCTGTTAGGCGCGACGGGTTGATACTTATTTCCCGCTTCCAATCCTCACCACTAGGGTTGCGATTTGATTCTGCCCCATTGGCAGCGTCACACTGTGAGGAGTCCACTCAACTGAGGCAACCCGTTCTCCCATGGCTGATCCCAGATAGGCCTCTTTGAGGAGAACCGCCGGGAATTGCAGATTTGCGCGCAACTCCTTCGAGGTTGAGTTGTGAACTCTGACCAGATACGCGTTAGCAGCCTGCAACGGTCGCATCGTTAGCACCGCCACTCCGGCAGGCCTCACGCTGAGAAATCCGGAACCCTTGTCGGACAAAACCGACTTCCATCCCATTTTGTAGTGACGAATCGCCGAAAATGGTGATCGTTGTTCATTCGCTAGGGTCATAGCTTGAGCTGCAGAGATTTCAGGACCGCTCGTCAGCGTATAGCGGAAGATGAACCGACCGCCCTGCTGTGCTGGGGTATCGGTGTACCAGTAGTTATTCATCACATAAGAAAATACCGCTCCATTGCGAATCTGAATGGAGTCCGGCCAGAGACCACGGTTGATGTCTTCGAGCGTTATTAGCGGGGCATCGACTGTGGCCCAAGCAATATCTGTACCTGATCCCTTACCCCAAACTCCACCCTGAGTCGTGAACCATTGACGGTTAGCGCCGGGCAGCATATCAGTTTCGGGGTCAACCCACGCAATCGCACTTTGATATTTCACCTCAGGCCGCATCAGCGCGAAGGGAAACGCAAAATAGACTCCCTCCTTTTTTAGAGTTGCGGTCTTCTTAACCTCATTCTGGATGTTCACCTGCTTCCGCATATT
Source organism: Bryobacteraceae bacterium (assembly GCA_051003475.1). Taxonomy (GTDB): domain Bacteria; phylum Acidobacteriota; class Terriglobia; order Bryobacterales; family Bryobacteraceae; genus Bog-105. Next base: position 6,421 of record JBPCLH010000176.1, on the reverse strand, counting down.
GAGCAGCACGATTGTGCAAACGATTTCCGGCGTGTTTAGAGCCTTGGAGTGAGTGGTGATCACGGTTCCCCATGAAAATCGGCGGGCCTGTGGTGCAACGGTCAATTTAACGCGGTTAATTGTGAGCTTGGGTAAGGGGAGCGTTATATCAGCCGCGAGAATCCTGTTACTATTCACCCCGCCATGGATCGAGTCGTCGGGGTCGCCACCGCTGACATAAACATATTCGTTCAATTGATAGTCCGAGCGAGAATTGACCAAGTCGTTGCCACTTGACTTGTCGATCAGATGCGCGATCGCGCCACTCTGTGCATTCAATACGACTTTGTAGTAGTTGTTCTCGATTGCCGGTCTTGAAGAATCGAGCGAGAGAAGTTCTCCCTCTGGAACTTTCCCCTTAGTGATCGAATAGAACTTGTATCCCATCCCGGGCACGTCAGAAGCCCAGCAGCGGACCTTCTGATAACCACTCAGCAACTTCACAGATCCGCACGGGATTGTCTGTGCGGTCGCCGGATCTGTCAAAGCTTCATCTGGCTCCAGCTCAAAGTCGAAGAAATCACTTCTCGGCCAACTCTCCGGGTTGAACACCACGGTACCCTGTTCATTGGTGTCAACGAGTTCCGCGATCTTATCCATCGCCACCAGGCTTAAGTCGCTTGTCTGTTGCAAGGCCGCTTCAGCCCAGGCACGGTGCGCTGCTTCGCCGGCGCGTGTCCGATAGCTTTCAGGCCGTCTGAAGGAATTGGCATCGCTCCACACGTAGGAATCAGCCAGCAAAATGTTCCTCCAGGCAGCATCAAACGCTTGTCGATCAAACTTCAGGTCAGGTTGAAGCCAGTTCGCGACACTTTCAAACTTCTCCGCAGCGACTAATTGTGTTTGAGAAGTGCGTATGATAGCGGCAATCCGTGCGTCGGCTCCGGCTTCATCTTCCCAATACGCTCCGCCATCTCCCCGATAGGTCTGGATTTGGTCGCCGAAGTTTTTAGTGATGTGAGTAAAAAAATCGCGCTGCGCGGCAGGAATAATCTTCGGATAGGCATACTCCCGGTTCCACATCTCGATGATGTCGGCGTCACCCCAATGGCGCATGGGGATTTCGTCATTGTGCAAGCCAAAGAGAAGCACTGCGTCAAAAGGAAAGTCGTCGCGCTCATATTGAGAAAGAAAAAGTGGAAGGGACCGAGTCAGACCGAAGAGAGAAGTCGCATATGCCCCTGTCCGCGCTGAGTCGGGGTTCCAGCCGCCCCAAGTCATGTCATCAACCGCAGTGTAGGAGATTCCGCTCCATACGAGGACTTTCGATTTGCTGGGAGTTTCCCAATAAAATGGCGAGCGGAAATTCAACTGTCCAATCGGATTCAGCGGCCCCCGGATTGGGTCGCTGCCGTTGCAAAAATACTTAATACCGGCGTCGGCGAGAATCTGCGGAACTGCCCAACTGACGGATGGTTCGTCGGTTTGCGAAGCAGAATCGATCGGTAGATGATTTTTTCGTCCGGCCTCGAGAGAGAATTGGAGCATGCGAAAGAGTTCCTCCGGTGTTGAAAGCCCGGTAAAAAAGTTCGCATACAACGCGTTCATTCCCCACTTGCCCTTCTGAAGGTGGCCGAGAAGCTGCCTGACTTTCTCATCGTTCCGGGTGCAAAGATATGATTCGAGGTTTGCTGCTGCATCCAAAGTGAACGAGTATGAGCGATATTTCTGCTGGATCTCCAAGGCCTTGTCGATGAAGCGGTTCTCCCATTCCAGGGTGCGCGCGGGGAGGTCGTTGTATCCGAAATCGGCCTGCTCCATAGGTAGCGCGTAGACCTCCCATCGGCGTCGGGGCGTAAAGGTGCCGCGATACACTGCATCTTTGCCGCCGACAAGGTAAAGCGCGACTCGGGCTGGTTTGTCGCGGGCTGGTACTTCAATGGTTGTTTCTATGTCTCCACATTCGTTTTGTGAGATTTCGCTCTCAACTCGAACGGAGCCGATTTCAGCTCTCAGTTTCACTGGCCCCAAAGGTTTCGTGGTGCGAAGCCGCACTCTCGCCAGCTCGACTAAACCAGACGGATGGTTCTTGTAAAAAACCGTCGGCTCGACTGAAGCTTCCGTTATCACGGGTGGGCTGCTAGCCGGATTATTTGAAAGAGAGAGGCGGTCGTAATAGATTCCGAAGCCGTCCAGGCATTGGAGGGAAAGCGTGTTCACTCCACGCGCGAAGGCCGAAGCAGGCAGCTGCATCTCCACAGATTCGTAGCCGAAATATTGCAGGTTGCCTCCTCCCTCGCCTCCGTTGGGCCACCAGAGCTCGGGAGCAGGATGCGGGTTCAGTTGATAGCTCGCTGCGAATTTCGCGTTGATGAGGAGCGTATAACGCGGAGGCGCAGGACGCCGATAGAGAAAAATGGCGTCCAAATGCAGCACAAAAGTTCCCCTTGGCGCGGTGGGCAGGTCGAACCGCACTTGAAAAGGTTCCGGCGGAGGACCGGGTTTCACCGCAACCCAATCCTGTTGCATGGTGCTGCGACCCACGCTCGAATCAAACGAGCCAGCCTGGTAGGCAGGCCAGTCCTTGTCCGCGGAACTCTCGCCAATCTTGTAAACAATCGCGCGTCCAGCTTCGCGGTGCCGAGCAAACTCAGTGAATGAGTTGTTCTTAGCGCCTATGCAAAAAACCTCAGCCGGCTGTGCAGTGGTGACGGCGGCAATCACAACTAAGGTCGAGGCTGTAAGCACGACACTATTGGGCATAGACAAAGCATCCGTTTTGAACGATGATCGATAATATATCAAAACGCGGAGTACTTACTTTGAGCCGGACGAAATCGGCACTTTTCGCCTGTGAAGCCGAGGACCAATTTATCGCTAGGCAGCACTATAAAACCACTTCTGCCAAAGCCGGTCTCGTGATTCTGTATTTCACCTTGTTCACTGCCTTGCTACCCACAGCTGCGGCGCAGCTGCAAGCTCATTCCGAGCGGATTTTGCTCGACGCCGTCGTAGTTTTAGTCGATGCTAGAGAGCTCTCCTATGTTCAATACGGAGCCAAAGATCTCGGATCTTATCTCACACAGATCACGGGCAAGCCAGTTACCGTCAGTTCATCGATAGAAGCGTCCCAAAACTCGAGCATTGTCATTGCCGTCGGGCAAAAAATCGCCCGAGCCCTAGGCGCAGAATTGGGATCCGCCTCCGACGTCGGCGACGAAGGCTACGTCATCCGTTCTTTTGACAACGGCAGGAGGAAGGTACTGGTCGTCGCTGGACCGAATCCACACGGCACGAATGCTGGGGTCGCCACCTTCATGCGGATGATTCGCTCGCAGGGGAAGTCTCCGTATTTCGAAGGTCCAGCCGATCTGCGCAGCAACCCAAGTATTGCAGTTCGCGGTCTTCATCTGAACGGATGGCCGCTGAGGTTTCCATACGGTTTTCGTTCCTGGAAAGAAGAAGATTGGAAACGATTTGTGGATATCGCCTGGGCGCAACGAATCAATCTGCTCTACATATGGCCCTTCATGGAAATCATTCCGGTCCCGCTTTCCGCTGAAGACGAGGCTTATCTCCAAGAAGTTCGCCGCGTGATCAATTACGCCCAGAACCAGCGTGGCATGCAAGTGTGGATCATGCAGTCGGCAAACCGTATTGGCGGTAGCAACTGCGGCATTCAAGATCCACGATTTCGTACTTACTGGGTTCTTGGGGAATGTCAAAAGGACATGAATCCTGCCGACCCGGAGCAGTTTGCCAGAATCCTAAAGTCTTTCGAGGCGTTGTACAAGATCGTGAATAATGCCGACGCTTTCAGTCTGATCGATTCTGACCCTGGCGGCTGGCCGCACAGTCCTTTGAGCGATCAAGTAAAGATTTTTAAAGCCGCGCGGAAGCTGCTTGATCGCTATAGCGCCAAAGGTGAAAAGACCAAACTGGTTGATTGGATGTGGCTCGGCTGGGGTCGCGTGTTTGATCCGGCCGAGAAAAACAGGGAAGAAAATGCAGTGGCCTTCATGGCTGACACGATTCGCAATTTCAAAGACAATCTGCCTGAGCCCTGGGAGCTGATCTCAGGAACCGCATCCTATTTGAAGGCTGCACAGAAAGAATCGGTGCTCAACAAAACGATCTACCTCCAATACGGGGCCATCGAAATGGAGCCGGCATTCCCAGCCACCAACCTCGGCTTGGAGCCCGTACGCAAGGTCTTTGACACAGTCGCTGAATATCCCGAGCTCAAGGGAATTATGGGGAATAACGAAGTGATGCTGCTGCAATTTCCGCGCACGTTTTACTTCTTCCAGAGTGCGTGGGATAAGGAATACACAGATAGTGCAGAACCGGACGTGCTGCTGGATTTGGCGGAGCAGCTCTATCCAGATCACAAGGAGCTTATCGCGGAGTCATTCTCGAGACTGCCGGAAGCCGAACCGAAACGAATCAGTGCCACGCTGGCTCGTCTGAATCGGCTTGTAGGGGAGGGAAATGCCGGCCGGCCAGGCGCGATTGGCCGTTATCTTTTTCCTGATCAGCTCACCGTAGCGAGAAATTTGCAGGGGCAAATCGGTATTCGCTTAGCCCGTCAGCTACTCCTGAGGGCTCTTCGGGGGAAGCCGGATGTTAAGGAATGCGAAATGCTGGTTCAGGGTTACTTCGACAAACTTTTGGCTTGGAATAAAGAAACAGGCTGGGAGAAGATGCTTGATATTGGCATCTGGACAGCCCCCATCTACGAGCGAGGCAAAGACCTTACGGAAGCGTTGTCCCGCCTCAAGCAGGTACTGGGCGAAGGCGCTCCCTATACCAGCTATGCCCGGATTGATTCTTTCTTTGATCGCATCGCAAAAACTCTTCTGGAAAAATACGGCCAGAATTCTGTGATGATCGGCTGTATCGAGCCGTTCAAGCTCGCCGTGATCCAGAGTCAATAGCTTGCCATAAACGAACCGAGCGGATGAGGTACGAGCGTTTCATGCAGAAGAGCTTGCGGGTAAAGCAGGACAGAGTGATCACCCATCTCGCGCTTTCCCTGACGTTCCTGGGTTGGTTCGCAGCCAGCCCACGACTCGGGGACGCAGAAACCACTCGGCGTATTGCGCTGGATCGCGCGGTCATCCTGGTGGACAGCGCCGAAAGTTCCTATGTCCAGTACGGCGCTAAAGATTTAGCCGCTTATCTGACCGTGATCACCGGTAACCCGATCACCGTAACCGCTTCGACGGATGCGGGCAGAAGCGCCAAATCACTCATCGCGATTGGGAAGAAAATGTCGCGCTCTCTGGGCGCTGATCTGGGGTCCGCGACCGATTTGGGTGACGACGGTTTTGTGATCCGATCTCTCGACAACGCAGGGCCTCACATTATTGTTGTGGCGGGGCAGAATCCGCACGGAACAAATACCGGAATCGCAACGCTCATGCAGATGGTCCGGGCGGCGGGTAACTCAGCGTATCTTGAGGGCCCAGTCGATTTAAGAAGCAAACCGAGCTTTCGGGTTCGCGGCATTCACCTGAATGGATGGCCGTTGAGTTATCCGTATGGTTTCCGTTCCTGGAAGGAGCAAGACTGGAAACGCTTCGTCGATATCGCGTGGGCTCAAAGAATCAATCTGTTCTATCTGTGGCCGTTCATGGAAATCTTGCCCCTTCCGTTGTCAGCAGAAGACGAGGCCTATCTGCAGGAGGTGCGCCGTGTTGTTGATTATGCGCAGAACCAGCGCGGGATGGAGGTGTGGATCATGCAGTCGGCCAACCGCATCGGCACTTCCGACTGCGGCACTCGTGATCCTAGGTTTCGCGCTTACTGGGTCAATGACTGCCAGAAGGATATGAACCCCGCTGATCCGCAGCAATTCAACAAAATCCTGAACTCTTTCGAGGCACTTTACAGGATCGTCAACAATGCGGACGCGTTCTGCATGATCGACTCCGATCCTGGCGGATGGCCGCAAAGTCCGCTGAGCGATCAGGCGAAGATTTTCAAGGCGGCCAGAAAGCTGCTTGATCGCTATAGTGTCCACAGGCCACCAGCCGAGCTCGTCGATTGGATGCATGTCGGCTGGGGCCGCCACAAGTTTTTCACATCGACGGATGCGGTCGTGGCGGCATACGACTGGAGTGAGAGGAACCCCGACGAAAGCGACGTTGCGTTCATGGATCAGACCATACGCAACTTCAAGAGCAATCTCGTGGAACCGTGGGGCCTGATCGCAGGCATGCCGCCTTATTTAGCCCCTGTGCGGAACGAGGGAGTTCTGAACAAGACGGTTTACCTCCCCTACGGCGCCATCGAGAGTGAGCCAGCCTTCCCGGCAAGTAATCTCGGTTTGGGCCCGGTCCGAAAGGTTTTCGACAAGGCTGCCGAATATCCCGGCCTTCGAGGAGTGATGGGCAACAACCAGTTAATGCTATTGCAATTTCCCCGGACGTATGATTTC
>JBPCLH010000175.1:0-5307 GCA_051003475.1 Bryobacteraceae bacterium | reverse complement strand
GCCGCACCGCCATCGCGCTCTGGCGTTAACTCTGTGCCATGGTAAAGGTCGAAGTAGCGAGTTCCTTCGTTCCCGGGGATTGACATCTGCCGGCCCTTAAGGTCGTACTCATTGCGGTTGACGATCGAGTTCGAATATCGGCGAGGGTACAAGCCATTCTACGAAAATCAAATACAATCAGTAACAGAGCTCAGTTATGCAATCCAGTAGTTGCTTCAACTTATTTCTACAAAGCCGAAGGCGCTTCTTTCGAGCCGCAGCCGCCTCGACGCTTGTCGCTCTGCCATCGGCGACGGCTGCGGACACTGGCGAAAGCGTGTTCGGTCCAAGGCCCGGGTACTCTCCGCAAATCGGCACTCTGGTTTCGGAAATGATCTGGATGCGCGATGCGGTCATACGATCTACGAAGGGCATGACCCAGGACCAGCTCGATTTTCTTCTCGACAACAAAGCCAACCGCATTGGCGCTTTACTTCTTCATCTCGCGGCAACAGAGAAACTGTATCAGCTAAATACCTTTGACAATGTGGGACCGGAAGCGCTGGATAAAATCCCGGCTTTCAAAGACTGGGCCGTACCCATGGAGCTTGGCGAACCCGCCCGCCTGGCTATCAAAGGCCACAGCCTCGATTACTATCTAAACCTATTGGGGGAAGGCCGAGAAAAAACGTTCGCCGAATTCCGGAAACGTGACGACACGTGGCTCCTGGCAGTCGACAAAAGCTGGGGTTGGGGACCGACAAACAACCTTTGCAAAATGGTTCCACGTGTGTGAGCACGAATCGCATCACACTGGACAAATCAGCCTACTAAAGAGCAGATTGCCAGGCGCCAAGTCCGAAAACGGGTAAGAATCCGTATTGCCCGAACGGCTCGCCATTACCCGCTCTGGTGGCTTTAGCTTTAACAACTGCCGTTTTCGTAAACTGGTCTGATTCTTACCCGATACATGCAATTGGGCAACGGCACGGAATCGCCACTTGGAAGGTATGGTCCGCCGCCTTGTTGCAGCGAAAATGAAGTGACAGGTTGATCTGCGCTAATGTATACGGCCTTTGTTGGAGTGAAACACTCCTGGCCAGGATGGAATGCGCTGCGCCCTCTTCCCATTTAGCTAAGCAGTCGTGGAAGACTTTCTCCGAGTACGGATTCTGAGAGCGCCGGGTTCGACCGTTGAAGCGCGGAGTCTTGGCGCCGGAGACGGTTCGACCTTCCTCCGTCGTTCTCCATTTCTGGCCCGCGGACTCAATGTAGCCCTGGAGCTGCATGGCGCTCAGGGAGTGCTTGGCTTCCGCAGAACTCAGATTCAAAGCTTTGGCCAAGTCGCGCTCGGTCCAGGGTCCACGCGTCTGCTTCAAGAAGCTGAGGAGTTCGGCAGCAGGCATCAAAAGAATTATGCTAACAACCTGCCCTGTGATCGGCCTTTCGGTATCTGGAGTTCGTATTGCTTCCGAGTCGCGGCTTGCTGGAGCAAAACGGACGTTACGATTCCGCGATAGCACGTTTTGCCTCGACCTGCCTTAAAGCAATTCGTTTGTGATTGGATAACATAAACTTCCACGGTCACACCGACGTTAAAAATGCCTCCGCGAAAGACGTTGGTCAGTGCGTTCCTATCCGCAATCGTCGTCGGGGTGGGTGTCTGGACGAGAGTACAACATGGAAGAAAACTGCATCAGGCCAATGGCCGGTGGGAGTGAAAAGAAGAAGGTCGCTCCCTCTCCGGGTCGTCCTTCCGCCCATATGCGGCCGCCGTATCGCTCGATATTGCGATTACAGATGGCGAGGCCAAGACCCGTACCGGCGTATTCTTCTTTATGAAGACGAGGGAAGAGACCAAAGATTTGCTCCGCATATTGTTGCTCGAAACCAATACCGTTATCCTGCACCGCGACGACAATTTGCTCGTCGTGACACTCGACGGAGATGTGGAGCTGCGGCGCAACCTCTTCCCGGCGGTATTTCAAAGCATTTGAAACCAGGTTTTGAAAGACATTCGAGAGTTGCTGCGTCTCGCCACAGACGACAGGAAAAGACGTCGCGCTAATAGCAGCGCCGGTCGCCTCGATCTCATCCAAGTCTTCGAAGTCGCGTCGCCCTGGCTGTTATTGATGTTTCTTTGTGTGCGCTTCCATTGCCTGAAGTACTTGGCGTGGAATTTCGGTGCGGTCACGTATTCCAATGAACATTGGCATTTCTGTTCCACATTGGCAAGCATAGACGCATTCCGATTCCTTGGGGTCAGGTGCCATTGCGTTTCGCTGTGTCCACTTTCCCAAGGACCCAAAATATGGCTGGGTCTTCAAGTCGAAGGCGAAGCGTCCCATTATGTGACTTTGGTTCGCTTTGGGCATTTCCGTCTACTAGCGGCGGATCACGAAACCGTGTCTCGCTGAACCGCTTTCGCACCGCGCTCTTCGAAGTGCCGCATCTCCGAATCCTTGGCTGGCCGAAGCGTTTGCCAGTCTCCAGATTGTGTGTGTTGCTGGACAAGAAAGATTTGCCCATCGCGGAACTTGTGTATTCCGTAGATACCTGTCTTCTCGATCAGCGTGTACAGACTTGGTTGGAACATCTAGTTTGCCGTGAAGATAATCATTGGCTGTTGTGCGCTGTTCTTTGAAGATTGTGTCTTTAGCGAAGGAAGTATCTCGGGGCCAATCTCCACGGCTCGGTTACAGTTGCTTGCGTACTCGCTTTTCTGACATCTGTGTGAAGCATCAATAACGTCTCACGTCAAAAGTCCGCGTATCCGCGTGTTGATCGCTTTACGCGCTCTCGTGGTCGGGATCAAGCGTCCGATTAAGCCGAGATCCACGTCAATTGTGAGGTCCTTGTCCGTCACCTGAATACTACCCGCGATACGGTTTCTGAGTATTCCCATCTTCGCCGAAAGCGAGAAGGTGAGCGTTGATCCTTCCCAGCGTCTCTGTTCGCAAACGAACTGAATTGGAATCACCGCGATACCTCGGAACAAATCGTCAAACGAGCGGTCGATTGCACGCATTATCTCTTGCTTCGATTTGTTGTGTGAGACAGTAATCCGCAATTCTTGATCCTTCTTATTAAGCTACCGAGGAACCTTCAAATACGCACGTTTATACCGTTGAATCGCTACCCTGAAGGACGTGGATGACGAGCACGTCATAGCCCAACGTCGGTGTGACCGTGGAAGTAGATGTTATCCAATCACAAACGAATTACGTTAAGGCAGGTCGAGGCAAAACGTGCTATCGCGGAATCGTAACGTCCGTTTTGCTCCAGCAAGCCGTAGTGTGCAGACGGGCTCACTTTTTCCAACCTTGCGTTCGGTATCGTGTGCTGCATATATTCACTCGCGCTCGGAAGTGTAGTCGTATCCTGCTCACCCACGAGGATCAGCACGGGCACGTGGATGCGCGGAAGTACCGGTTTGGCATCCCAATGAAACATAGCTAAAGTGCCCCGCGCGACGACAGAAGGTGTCGACTCATACCCGTAACGAGACACAAGGTCCAGTTGTCCCCAAGTCTCAGATCCGGCGAAAGCGCTTTGCGCATTCATCATATGAGACGTGCCGTTCTGATAGCTAAGCCAATTCATGGCACGCACCAGCGGTGAAAACCAAACCATGGCATGAAGCATCGGTTCGGCAACTGGCTTCTGCAGCGCCCGGGAGAGTCCGGCGTTTTTGGTGGTCGTGACTGGATTGGTGTAAGAGGTGTCTACCTGGACAATCCCCTTCACGTCACGTCCGAGCCGTTCCGGAAATAGCCGGCAGAACGTCAGATTGATCATCCCTCCGATGCTGTGTCCCACTAACACCACCGGCTTGCCATTGGCTAGCGTAAGAACTGATTCCAAGTCGGAGGCCATTTTCTTCAGAGCAAAGTCTCTGTTCTCTGGTTGAGTCGACTTCCCCAGACCCGGCAGGTCCCAGAAAATCAGCCGGAACTGGCCGGCTAGATCACGCTTGGCGTAATACCACTCCGTCTGACTTGTCCCCCACCCGTGTGTGAATACAAGAGTCGGTGCATCCAGGCGACCGAAGACTTCAGCTCGAATCTTCGTTCCATCCGGTCGCTGAAGGGCGTGCACGGGCCCGGATTTAAGCTCCCTTGGTTCATCGTTGCCGGAGGGAACGGCCATGTGTACCACGGCACGGCCCGAGAAGGTAAACAGAAGAAGAGCCAGTCCGATAGTTAAAGGAGCCATTACGGTTCTGTCTGAGAGGATTTCGGCCGGTCGAGCGGAGCTCTCAACTTCTATATCTTCATCTTTGACAGGAATACTACGTGCTTGAGAATAAGCCGGGGCCATTCGCTTCAGGCGGATAGTTCTTTGAAGCGTTTTATATCTCTGCCACGCCCGGTAAAGGAGAGCGGATCCAATGATGAGAAGAGCGATAGAAAGCAGGCCAATCAGAAAATTGATCAGCAGAGGGATAGGTAAGATCATGCAGCGGTCGCGTTTCAGCAGAGTACCTGCTGGGTATGACGCAACAATCGAGAGGAAGTGATCCTATCGTTTGCGATTCCGACGCTGAACCCCTCCGCTAGCAGTCTGCATAGTCGATCACTTCTTTACCGATTTGATTCAAGACGTCATAGATTCTCCGGTTCGTTCATCGGGACGCGTCACCTCGACCGCGAGTTCGGCTTCGTTCAACGGCGCAGGATAGAGCAAATAGAAATCCGAAAGTAGCTTATCGTTAGATCCTAATCTGACAATCTGCGTGGCCATGAAGGTTCGTCAGCCCTGAGCCATTTCTCTCCGAACCGCATCGCATCCTTCCTGCCCACGGCATTTCTGGCGATGCACGTAGCTGTCACTGTTACGTTTCTTAGCCGCAGGGTTGAGAGCTCGCGACAGCGCTCACTTGCTTGGGAGTTCTTTTTCTTGCTCGTCAGGCTCGTCTGTTTTCTGCAGTCCTGACGGCAGAGCCACGGCTGAAGAGGCGAGCAATCCCTTGTTTCGATCTGGGCAGGACAGTCCGGCAGAACACTCAAATCATCTTTAGGGATTTTGTTCGACTTTCTGACAGAACGGCGAGGGCGGGAGTACAGATTGATCGGGTTTATTCGCTAACTTGGCTTATTCTGCTTAGTCACCTTCGTCCCGAACACCAGCGAGATGACGGCCGGACGAAGCGCACCCGTTAGTTAGCGATGGAGAGTCGTGGTTCGAGATCTGGCTTCGCCGCAAAATCGCCAGGGACCGCCAAGAGGATGTATCGCCCGTTGTTCTATTACCGGCCCTCCTTCGACTTGGCCTCGATAAGTCGTTTCGTCATGAGGACCAGGCCCAAGAGCTGCGTCCACTCCGATA
>JBPCLH010000174.1:0-1775 GCA_051003475.1 Bryobacteraceae bacterium | reverse complement strand
CGAGCGCCGCTTCCTGATTCAATCGGAGTCGAGTAAGGTGCTGTTCGTTGCTAGTGCCATTAAGACCTTTGTACTTTGCGAGGCCTTGCGCCAGGCAGACTCTCCCGATATTGTGCACGCCATTGAGCGCAAAGAGCTTGCACTCGACGACACCGTCTGGTCGTTCGGTAGCCCGACCTTCAACCCACCGAATGTCACCGGCATCGTATCTGAGCGCACCGCACTTGAAGCCATGATTACCCGGAGCGACAATACGGCAACCGACATGGCGTTCAAGCTCGTCGGCGCGACCAATGTGCGCAAGTTTATCGCCGCAGCCGGCCTCGAGAGTACGCTAATCCCGGACAGCACCCGTGCCCTCACAGCTTATGTATATGGTGCAAACAATTATAAGACGATTACGTGGGAGGAACTACTACAGGTGGTCGAGGGGCCAATCGTTCATCCCTTCCTCAATGATGTGGAAACCCTCGCGTCCTCAGCCGACGATCTTGTCTCCTACTATTCCCGTGCATTGCAGGGTAAATTCTTCAAGCACACCGAAACACTGCATGAGTTTCGGCGTATTCTCACCTTGTGCGATTTCATCTATCTTGTGCCGCTGCCGCTCGGCGTGAGCGCGTATGCCAAGAGCGGCAACGCCGATCTCCCGGGTTTCCACGCACGGTCCATCGCGGGCGGTATGTTCTTTTCCGGTCGGTGGGTGTATTTCGCTTTCATTATTAACTGGTATGCCGCCAATCAGGAGGATCCGGATACGGTGAGTGAGTTCTTTTCCGCCATCAACCATGTGCTCACTCGCGTCAAAGACAGTCTGTCCATGTAGCAGCGAGGAAGACGCCAATATCTAACGCTCCTTGTAGCTAGGTGGGTTGGAGCGAAATTGCCGTGATTTCGTGCAAAGCACCTGTAATTAAAGTCACACAAATGGCCGTAAAACTTGGAGCGGGAGACGGGGATCGAACCCGCGACGTCCAGCTTGGGAATATGTTGTTCAATTGAAAATACAGAACAATTGCGACCATTACGGTGCATTCTGACCCACCAAAAACACCGAGAAAACACAAATTACTTCCAAACAGCCTCAAACGGAGTAAATGGAGTAAAATCCGAAATCCGTCCGGCGCTCTTCGCTTTCTGAATTAAATCCGCGCCTGGATCGCCCAACCCGGCTGCCACTGGCAGCCTGAAGGAGCGAACCAGAGTTGAGCAATTCATCACAACAAAAGGTCATTGGATTCGAGAAGGCAGGCGATCTTCTCAGGCGCAGCCGTCCGGAGCTGCTTGTTTCAAAACAGAAACTCCGCCAGGCGGAGGCGATTCGGCTCGTGCGTGTCAATCGCGAAAGCTGCAACCAGAATCTCGGGTTCGCCTCGCGGCCATTCGTGCTGTGCGGATTGCCGATCAAGCGTCCGCCCAAAGGCGTGTTGTTGCACGAGCGCCGAAATGGTCAGTTCCTCCTCCAGGTCACCGGCCATCCGACGTATGGAGTACCGTGGGGCCAGGATCGGCTGGTTCCCATTTTCCTGGCCACGCTCGCTGTTCGCCAGCAGAAGCAAACGATTACCTTTCGTAGCGCAGCCGAGATGCTCGATGTCTTTGGAATGCAGCAAGGCGGTTCGCAGTACCGGCGTCTCATCGCTGCCTTTCAGCGAGTGTTCGGAGCGACGATCTTCTTCGGCACGGACACGCAGAGCGGAATCGCGACCGTGATGCATCATGCCCGCTTCAACTTCATGCGTGAGGCGCGGATGTGGTACTCCCGTGATCCGAAT
>JBPCLH010000173.1:0-6241 GCA_051003475.1 Bryobacteraceae bacterium | reverse complement strand
CCTACTTTTGCTCCGCCATAAACGCCGCTTACGCGGCGTTTACTGGTCTATTTTCACTCCGCCGCGTACAAGGCCTTCTGGATCAGTTCGGTTGCTGATGTTCCGTTCAGATGAAAATCCCCGAATTTCGGCGTGTACCAGGGACCAACGTTGCCTTTGAAAACAGCTCCATCTCCGGAATCGAGGAACATCTGCGCTCCGCAACATGCCGCGCGCGGGTCGCTCCCGCGGTCATCACGCTTAAAAACCAGTCCGATGTAACAAACGCCTGGCCTGACATCTGCAACCTTCCACGGTCTCCCACCGGACTTGTAAAATGCGGCGGTCGCCAGATTCCAGGCGATCTCTGACTGCCTGATCGCTGCACCTGGATCATTGTCATACGTGGCATCCATGACTTGCAGTGTCTCTTCTAATACGATCTGCGTCGGAATCAATTTTTCTAGGAGACGCGCCTTCAACTGATGATGGAAGTTGATCTCATACTGCGCCGCGTCGAACGCTTCGTTTGCTTCATCTGAAAGAAGGCTCATTTGCCCACTGCGTTTGTCTCGTGCACTCACGGGCACGGATATTCGAAGATTCGCTTCGACGCGGGATTTCGGCCGACAGTACTTCTTCACAATTCCTGGGAGAACGACGAACCAGAAGTCCGCGCGGCCTGTCTCTTCCTCGCGATGCGCGTCCAGGATTTTTTCGGCAAAAAGATCGACAGTCCTCTTAACCCGTAAGTGAGGATCGGCATGGTAGACACTCTTTTCGACGTCTTTGAGCGAAACCACCAGCTGCAGAATCGGGTCGTTCCAAGGAACACGGAAAGCAGCCTGAAATCCAGGAAACGGGGGCCGGCGTAATTCTTCCCCGTAGGAGCTGACGGGGCCTTCAATGCGCTTGATCCATTTACATAGCAGACTCAATCCGGAGCGAGTTCCTATTGCCCCTACACGAATTCCGTACGGCCGCCCCCTCTGAAGCGGACCGAACAGCGTCAATCCGTCCCGCGGGTCTTCCAGATACTGATCGAAGTCGAATTGTAACCGCGGCTCGGCAATCCGGATAAGATGCATCGCTACTCGCTCTCGTGCTGGCCCGCCGCATCCGGATCGTCGTCGTCAGCGTCATCGTCGATGTCCGGGTCGCCGTCATCCGCCCCTTCATCGGTGCCATCTTTGGGATCGCGGTACGCAACCGGGCTGGAGAAAAGATCGGGTAGCCGGGCAACTTCGATCGCGGTGGTTCCGCTCACTGGCATGATGAGTCGGTCGGCGCCGTCTGCCAACCAAGAAACCGAGGCAAGGGAACGGTCTCGCCAATGGGGGTTCCACCAATTCTTACATTGGCTCATCCGTGCGCTCTGCAGCTTTCGCTTGCTTTCCCAGACGGTTGTCGCATCATCAGAGAATAGAACATGGGTCTTTAAAACAAATCGAGGCTCAGGGACTAGCACGGGTTTCATTTCAACCGCAAAATGCCAATACCGCTTGCGTCCCCCGACCGTCCGAAAGCCGGCGAGCGCCCGCTCCCCGGCCCTGTCACCCGGTCCGACAAACGGGACCCATTTCCCCTGGAGCAGTGAATCGCTGAAGTAGAAGCAAGTCGCCCGATTTGCCAAAGCGTGTGGTAACAAGCCTTTTCTTAGCGCGAACTTTTCCCAACACTTCCGCACGAGCGCGCGAACGCAACCAAATCGCTTGCGCGTCGCTGCGTTCGACGGGTCGCCCGCCAGATACGATGCGATGTCGAAGCTTGTCGTCGTATCCATTTCCAATTTCGAAGATCGGAGGAATGGCTTTACCTCTTCGTGTTCCGCAAATGAAAATAATGTAAGTCCGTCGAGATGAGCGGGGACCGTGGGATCTTCAACGAGCTCAATCGGCCCTTGTGTAGACCGATAAACGGTGTGAATGAAAAGAGGGGGAAGATGGGAGATTGCGAACCAGTTGGAGCAATACGTTTCGGGTTCCTTGAGGATACCGGTCTCCGCGCTGAATTGCTCCCGCCATAGCGACGTTGCGCTTGCGGGGCCAGTGTTCCCGTTGCGAGGAACCGAGTGAGTCTCTAATGTCTCCAAGAGAGTCGCCAAGCCGGTCGCCCAGGAGTTGCTAAACCGGTGTCCGAACAATCCCTGAAGACGAATATTCGCATCGCCATAAGACAAATCATCCGGATAAATCGGAGTAACGAAATTCGGATCTGCTAACTCAGTCCGCACGACGAGAGCTGTATCGAGCTCGCGTTTAGTCCCATCTCGGCTGTTAGCAGCTTTGGAAGCGACAAAAATGAACTTTGCCGTCTTATGGCGGATCTGATCCTCTATAACGTCCCACGTGGGATTGCCACCCCTTAGCCGCAGCACGTCGCACCAGACACTGTATCCCTCGGCCACTAGCCGGAGGCTCAGCCAACGACTGAAATCGTTGTCCTGCGGGTTCGCGTGGCTGATAAATACACTGTTCCTCTGTTCCGACACGTTTACTACTCAGTCTGCTTTCGCAGGAACCCATGTTCATCCTTGTCTGATATCAACCGACAAACGATCTAATGCAAGGCTGATGAGCCGATCATCGAACAGCTTCTGCTTCCGTCCTGCCGCTTCCGGTCCCGCGGGCCATTGAGCCAATCCCTGACGGATCGCCGGCAGATTAGGTTCGCAGCGCTCACGCTGAATCAGCCAGTCCACTGTGGAAAGTAGCTCCATGCCCAGCGGGGATTCGAATCCGTCGATCCGCTGGGCAGTACGGTCAAGAATTAGGCGTAAAGGTGCCGAACTCTGCTGTTTCAGGAAGAGGTCGACAAAGGGTCGCCGGTCCTCATCGAACCATATCGTGTCTGAAGGTCCCGCATCGCTTAATCTCTTGTCACAATGCAAATAGCTTCCGTCGAGTCCGTTCAAGAGATGTCGCAGTCGATCCGAATATGGACCGTACTTGTCGGCTACAAATCTCAGGTCAAGGGGGTCTTCGAACCCCAGCTCGTGAATCGTCCGCTCAAGAAACCAACAGAGCTTCTGAACTTCGAGATATGTGCACTCGATTCCCAACACCCAATACCGCCTGACCATCTCGGCGACTAGAGCACGTGCGGGAGTTAGCTTCATCACGCCCGTGCGTTTGGCAACATTTTGATATTTCGCGGTCGGCTCGAACACCCACACATCCACATCACTGAGATCGCGGAAGGCTCGCTCGATCTCCGGACGAACGTCGCTCCACTCCAAACCTCCATTGCCGCAGCCCAGGGGGGGCAGCGCGATTGATCGGATACGTTTCTCCTCGACGACCCTTCGGAGGTCCTGAAGACCTTCTACGATCCATTCCAACTTGGAGGGTTGGCGCCAATGTTTCTTCGTCGGGAAATTGATCAGAAACCTTGGGCCCTCGAATGCATGGTTCTCCGTCACAAACATTTGACCGATACGGACCTCTTTCCGCTTGACGGCCGTTTCGTAGGCACGGAAATTCTCTGGGAACGCCTCCTTAAACATCAGCGCGATGCCTTTACCCATTACTCCGACGGTGTTGACCGTATTCACCAGAGCCTCCGTCGGCGCGTCGAACAAATTACCTTGAAGAAACTTCATCATGAGAAATACCAGCTTTGCTGCACGGCAACCTTGAAGGATAAACCGCGGCTCTCAATCTCATTTCCAATCTGCTGCTTGACAGTAGACGTATAACAGCAAACTCCCTGCAGCGCCTCGAGCGGCACGTGCTTCCAGATGAGGGCCTCTGCCTGGTATCTTTCCTTCTTCCCAGGGTCATCCGGATCATGCTTGAAATTCCGACTCTGGAGCAGGGGCCAATCAATTCGGTCGAGTTCCGCATGATCTGTAAAGTAGTCGGCCATCGGCGGGTAGGCGTGTTGATTCGTGAACACAAACGGAATGCCTTGCGCCGCAATGTGAGGCAGGGACGAAACGAAGATCACGATCTCATCGTTTGGCACATGTTTTACGCCGTAGCCTGTCTTGATATTGAACATCATGATAGAAAACGGCGTGAAGTAGAACGGAACATAATCGCTAAGCGTGCCACCCGGCTCGACAGGAACCGCGCGCCGGGAACGTTTGTCTATTAGATCGACGTTGCCGATGTTCCGGCACGCCGGGTCGAATCGCTCTCCATTTCGGGCATGCATCCCGTTGTCCAGAATCCATGGCACGTTGTCCCGGTGTGTGATCCGGAAGATCAGCCCATTTTCCCGAGTCAGAGCCAATGCCATGATTGTCAGTTCTCGCCGTGCCCCGATTGAGGCCAAACCCGAAGCCGGTGCGGTGGCAGCCGTTACGCAAAAGACGACCTTTCAGACAACCAGCGACGCCTTCCGTGTAGTGTACATTGCTTCACTGCCGGACCCAAATATCTGATAAGACGCCAGTTGGTCGTCATCACACCTGTGCGATTGTGGATGGAGCCGTGGATTTCAACATCTAACCAGAACATTATCTCGCAAAATTGTTCTTCATGGATTTTCCGCGCCGAGGCGCGCAACTCACCGTGCGGGAACTGCCCCGCCTCGACCGCAGAAACCGCCCGTAGAAGCGTAACAACAGTAACGCTGCGGTCTCGACCCGGATGACGGTCGAAGCGTGCGCGATAGCGCAATCAAAGTGTGCTGGTGTCGTCGGTGAGCGAGCAGACAAGCAACATCTGATCGTACGCGGCATTCACCTGCTTGCCAGGCAGTAGCATAGTTTCCAAACATTCCAAGAGGTCGAGCAGCTATCCATCACGATCGTAGCGTCAAGGTTTGGCGTTCACCATCGCTCTTCTCATTGGATCGTCACTGGGTAGTACGTCCAATCAGAAGGAGGTTGACGCAGCCCAATGAGAAAACCACCGGTGGCCTGACCGGTGAGATCGAGCCGAGCGCGCAGGATGGTCGTCCCATTCTCGACCGTTGCCTCTCCTGAAACACTCAGCAGGGGCTCGTCGACCTTCTTGAGCAGTTGAACGTCATAGCGCCCCGGCTCGCTTCCGATCGGGAGGAATATGCTGAGATCAAGACGCCTAGCGGGAAGAATTAGGGGCTGAGCTTTTGGAGCTTGCTTCTCGGTGCTGCGCGCTACGGACCGATCCTTCAAATCGAGCGACGCCGATTCGTATGGACCCGCAGCAGGTGGGCTCCGAAGAGTGGCCCGCTGGGAAATCTCGTAGGTCGCTATCGCGCCGCCAGCGAGCACGATAAAGATGGCGGCAACGACAACCCGCCTGCGGAGAACGGCACGACGCTGCCATTCGAGTTGGGCCTTTACCTGACTGCGGAGTTCGAGAAACTCCTGATAGCACGGCGAGCAATGTGTCACGTGCTCCCAAACCTGATCCCGCGTCGGGCGTGGGCGGTTTGCCAATTCACGCAGGGATGCTGGTCCAGGACAGCCCTTTCGCTCCGGGTTGGGGAACTCCCGAAGGATCGCCTGCTGAACTATGTCTTGGAGCTCTTCGAAGATCTGATCGGCGGATTCGTCCATCAGTCGAAGACATTATGCCACCGATTCGGTTCACGACACCGTCATCCGATTCCTAAGTCCTTCAGGCCGCGCTTGATAGCCCTGTGGAGGTTTTGCGTCAGCGTGTTCGGTTTCTTGTGGAAATGGCCATTGACCTCTGCGCGGTCCATCCCGTGGGCGAGCATGTCGAGCATTTCGCCGGCCTGGATGTCTCCGCTCATCTTCATACGTTGGACTAGCGCCCCAAAAAACTCTATCCGTTCGATTTCGTTAGAAAAATCCCAGTTCCGGTGAGGGACCAGACGGGCGAGCGCCTTCGGGTCGGCAAATCGAACCAGTGACAAGAGAGCTGTCTCGTCCTCCGGCAAGGGTCTATCGATGCCCTGTCGCGCACGCCACCCTCCAACGCGGAGATCTTCAGCTTTCCATTTCGCGTGCCGCCAGATTCGTGCGCTTGGCCACAATCCGAAGTCGTTTAAGTGCCTGCACCAGACCTCGTGGACAGTTGTTTCAGCCAACTCCGACACCCGCCATTCGTCATGGAGCCGTCTCTGTGCTAACCCGCGTAGGCGGCTCGCGATCGGCACGACAGCGGTGAACCAGCCCCAGGCGATCTTTCTTCCATGACGATCGGTGTCCTCAATGCAGATGGGGACGACGGAGTTGGGATCATCCAACTGCTCGTAATCGAAGGGGACGGTGACTACAGCCATCGACTACCTCCGGTGAGAGGAATTTTTTGGGCCGGCGTGTCACAGGCGGCCTCTGCCGCCCCCAATTAGGTATGAGGGC
>JBPCLH010000172.1:0-33584 GCA_051003475.1 Bryobacteraceae bacterium | reverse complement strand
GTGCAAACGTGTGCGCTAAATGATACCATCTCTCAAATGGCCGATTCGGTTTGGGCTGCAACCTCTGATTCGGCCGTGCCCATCACGACAGTTAGTTCGCGGCATTCTGCCGTCGTCCGCTTCACCCACTGGATCACCACCCTGTGCTTCCTGGCATTGCTCGTCAGCGGAGTCGAAATTCTCATCTCTCACCCGCGCTTCTATTGGGGTGAAGCCGGCAATGTACTAACGCCTCCGTTGTTCAAATTGCCGATCCCGGCCTCGAGAGCCACAGTACCTACCGGCTATGGCTACGTGCTGCCTGATCAGAACGGCTGGAGCCGCTATCTCCATTTCCAAGCTGCCTGGGTTGCTGTATTGACCGGGTTACTGTACACAATTTCCATTTTGTTTACAGGCCATTTGCGTAAAAACTTGCTCCCGCGTGGGACCGATCTCTCCTGGCGGGCGCTCTCGACCGTGATCGCGAACCATCTGCGCTTCAAGCCGCCGGGTGAGGCGGACACCTGGTCCTATAACGTGCTGCAGCGGCTCACCTACCTATTCGTGATCTTCGTTCTGTTCCCGTTAGTAATCTGGACGGGCCTGGCCATGTCCCCCGCGATTGCGTCCGTGTTTCCGGCCGCCGTCACTGTTTTAGGCGGCCAGCAATCCGCACGCACCATTCACTTCTTCGTCTCCGTGTTCCTTTTGCTTTTCCTTTTGGTTCACGTCGGGATGGTTTGTCTTGCCGGATTCAGGAATCGCATGCGAGCGATGACGACAGGCCGCGGCGGTGCACATATGGAGCGGGCATGAACAAGTTCTCACGACGTAAGGTCATCACCACCGGCCTCGCGGCGACAGCGGGCGTGTCCGGGCTCGCCGTGGCTACCAAGCTTGCGCAGCGTTATGGACTCATCCCGCCCGATGGTGCTGGCATCTACGGCCCGGGCGAAACGATCACTTATGCTGCGCAGCGAATCCTGACTCGACACTCGTTGGCTCGTGAGTTCGCACCCAGCCAGATTTCGAAACCTCCGTTCGCGAACGAAGTGGCTCCATTGGGCGAAGGATTTAAGCGCCTCCAGGAAGCCGGTTTCGCTGACTGGCGCCTTGCCGTCGATGGCATGGTCGGCCGCCCGACATCGTTCTCGCTTGCTGAACTCAAGAGCTTTCCCCGGCGCAGCCAGATTACTCACCTGGCGTGCGAAGAGGGCTGGTCCTATATTGCCGAATGGACTGGCGCGCCTCTATCTCACGTCCTGGAAGTTGTGGGAACGCTGCCCCAAGCACGATATGTTGTCTACCGTTCCATTCAGCCAGACTGGTGGGAAAGCATCGACATGGCCGATGCATTGCACCCTCAAACTCTCGTCACTTACCGCATGAATGACGGTGAGCTTCCCGTCCGATTTGGCGGACCGCTTCGACTGCGTGTTCCCCGGCAACTCGGCTACAAGAGCCTCAAATACATCACCCGCCTCACCGTGACCGATAGCCTGAAAACCTTCGGCAAGGGCCTGGGCTCTTCGGAGCCAGAAGGTGGTTACGCCTGGTACGCAGGTATATGAGACAGTCGCTTTAAGAAGAGATTGGACCCTTGTTTCGCGACCAGCTGTCCGACGCGATTGGCCGGGGCGTTCCGGCCAGCCCACGCGATGCCGAGAATCTGCATAGTACGAAAAGAGCACGATGAAGGGAAAAGACACCAGCGGCAATGCTTGTGGATGGATGTCTGGGTGAAGCACGACGGCAAATGACAGGCCGTGCGTTCTCAAACCGCCATGATGAAGTAGCGCTGGCAGTCATCGGAGAGTGGCGGCCTTTATGCCGCGCCGGGACGGGATAAACTCGCGTGTCGAACGAAGACAGCGATAGGCTACTCTGCTCTGCACTGGGCAACCACCAAGGTGATGTCGTCGTGCTGTTCATCACGACTGAACTGCCGAACATCATCAACAAGGGACGCGAGTAACGCCTTCGAAGGCAAATTACGGCACCGCCGCAGCGCTTCTGCCAGGCGCTGTTCGCCGAATTCTTCGCCCTCGGCGTTGAACGATTCGGTTAAGCCGTCCGTGTAGAGCGCCAGGGTGTCACCTGGGAACAGCTCACACTCCCCAACGCCGCAATCCCACTCTTTGAAGAGTCCCAGGACAGTGGACGTGGAATCGAGGCGTTCAAGCTCGTTATTGCGGCGGAGAAGAATGGGAGAAGGATGGCCGCAATTCGCGTACCGCAACCGCCGTGTCCCGTCATCATATTCGGCAAAGAAGAGAGTGGCGTAAGCGTTATCGGTTGTATTCTCACGGAAAAGCCGATTTACCGAGAGCAGAAACCGTTGCGGCTGTTCCAACGCGAAAGGGGTGAAGGGGCGGCTCCAGTAGGTTGCGCACTGGTTGTGTAGGTGAGCCTGCAAATTGGCCATTAACAGGGCAGCGGCAGTTCCTTTTCCGCAAACATCGCCGATCACCAGCCCGAGCCGCTCTCGACCGAGATCAAGAAAATCGTAATAATCGCCGCCCACGTGGCGAGCCTGGATGCAAAGACCCGTATATTCGAGGCCCGGAACACTCGGCTGCGTCTGCGGAAAGAGTCTTGCCTGTACCTCTCTCGCAGTTTCCAGCTCATGGGCAGCACGACGCTCGGATTCCAACCTCTCGGCATGCGCGCGGCGTTGCTCGTCGAGTTCACGGGTGAGCTCGTCAAGGCTCAGAAGCGTAAACGAGTTCCCATCCACATCTTCGAAGGTGGAGGACATCGCGCCCGAAGGCTGCACCTGCGGCGAATTGTGAAAGCGGACCCCGCGCTCGCGCCATTCTTCGAATTTGGCCCATACATCTTCGGTCAGGAAAACAATCTGAGTGGACCGGCCAATGAGCTTGTATTCTTCGGAGCCGGGCTTAGGAGCGATCAGTGCAAGACTTGCAGTGCCATCCGGTGGGGTAACAGTGAGCCAACGATCGCCAAACGGAAGGGGGCTATCAAAGGCCAAATGGAATCCAAGCTGGTCCAGGTAGAAGCGCAGGCTTCGATCCTGATCGCGAACGAAAACCGAGACGGTGCTGAGACGGAGATATGGGTCTTCTCGATCCGGCCGAAAACTGCACCGATGCGCCCTATACGCTGAAAGAGAACTACCCACCCACGGATTATAACGCCGAAAAACCGCGGCATCTCGAATCGTAGGATTGAGCTCTCGGGCCGTACTTGCCGGCAGCCGTGCGCTAGTGTTGTCTACGTGATCCGGACATTGTTGAAATGCTCCTCAATCCTTCTCTGCTGGGCTCTATTACAGCCTGCAGGAGTTCTGCGAGCGGCTGGCGAACCGGCGAACAACGGTGATGACCCTGAGAATTTTCGTGTCGAGATAACCGGATCGGCGTGGGTCGTGAATTCGTCTGGAACAATTCAGGCAGGCACTGCGCTCCTGCCCAGCAGCGTTATTGATCTCAAAAGCGATTTGGGCGTGACCCAACGCCAGCCTACGTTTTACGGACGGCTGGTCGCGAAGCCCGGCCGCAAGCACCGAATCGTGATCGAGGGCACGCCGGTCCGGCTGCAGGGCCGCAACACGGTGAGCCGGACGATCATCTATCACGGCCAGATCTTCACCGTCGGAGAGACGCTCCAATCTTCAGCGGATGTGAACTACCTCTTCGGTGGATATCAATATAACGTGATCAGCCGCTCGGCGGGGCATCTAGGCTTTTCGGTCGGAGGCGCGTATCTAAACGCGACGGGAACCGTTCATGGAATGCAGAGTGGACTCGCGGCAACGAAATCAGAGACGCTCGGATTGCCGCTCGCAGGGGCGGAAGGTCGCGTGTACGTGATCCCCAATCGGAAGCTGCTCGAGATCGATGGTGGAATCCGCGGAATGGCTTATGGCAGCTACGGCCATTATGTCGAAGGAACGGTAAATGGCGGCATCGGTTTCGGGCCGCTGACATTTCAGGCCGGCTATCGCGCCGAGAACGCTGACCTGCACTCGACGAGCAATGGCGGAAACGGCGTCAACGTTCGGCTGCGCGGACCTATATTTTCAGTGCAGGCCAAGTGGTAACCAAGGCAGTGTCCGGTTGCAGTCTTGCGGCCGAACTAACGGGAGTCATTCGCGTCAGGGATTCGACTGCTTCTCAGGCAAGTTCAGAGACGGAGGCAACACGTGACCGAATGGGGTGCAGCGGAGTACGTCCAGCGATCGGGACTTCAAGAGGCGATGGCCGAGGAGGTGCTCACACTTCTTGATCTTGAGGGCTCGGAGCGGGTCCTTGACGTCGGATGCGGGGACGGAAGGATCACGGCTGAAATTGCTTCTCGAATTCCGCAAGGGAGTGTTGTAGGCGTAGATTCATCTCACGCCATGATCTCGTTCGCAACGGGCCATTTTAGCCCCTCAATCCGGCCTAATCTTCGATTCGAAGTAGCCGATGCCCGCTGCTTGCCCTTTCGGGAGGAGTTCGATCTGGTTGTCTCTTTCAATGCGCTTCACTGGCTGCCCGATCAAGACACGGCCCTGCGCTCGATACGCTCCGCAATGAAGAGTACTGGGCTGGCACAACTGCGGCTCGTCCCGGCAGGCGAGCGCAAGAGCCTCGAAGCCGTGATCGAAGAGACGCGGCTCTCATCAAGATGGATTCGGTATTTTGAGGAGTTCCACGATCCCTACCTGCGCATGACGCCAGACCAATACAGAGCGACGGCCGAGCGGAATGGCTTGTATGTGCGTCGCATCCACACGGAGGAGAAAGCGTGGGATTTCAAATCTCGTCCGGCGTTTTTTGCTTTCGGCTCCGTCACGTTTGTCGAATGGACGCGCCTTTTGCCGGAAGCCGAAAAGCCGGCCTTTATCACCGATGTCCTAGATCGCTACCGGTCTGTAGCGGCCAACGGATCCGGTGAGGAGAATATTTTTAAGTTCTATCAGATGGATATCACGCTTTCGCGAGGCCCAAATGAACCGTCGTGATGAGCGAAGAAGTCATCCTATATGACTCCTCGAGTTAAGGTCGCATTCCGTGGTGCTCGGCCGGTTTCGAAGTCATTCGGTTGAGCCACGTCACGGCACCAAACGCGCCCAACCATGAACCCGAGGCCGCAAACAGCACGTAAATGGGGTTAGCTGTATAACTGATCACCGCGAAGGCCGAAAGCATGTACCACAGGCTACTCCAATTAGCTGGGAAAACCTGCGGCGCGCTGAGACGGCGGAAGTGAAGAGAACATAAACAGCGTCGGTCATGGCAGTCGATGCCATTACACCTACTGCGGATCTGGCGCATGTATATGCTCTATCCTTCCACTCGGACGCGGAGACGCCAGCGACGGAATTCTTGGCGGCAAGGCAAGGGCTGACCGGCTGACCGAGTGGCAAGGTGAGCGTAAGCGCTGGAATCCGCAGTTTGGGAGCACTGCCTGCCGCAATCAGAGACGCCAGTCCGCGAGCCAGCGCAGTCTAGTCAGTGGTAGCCCATTTAACCGTATAATTATCAGGTTGTAGATACAGAAACAGATTCATCAGGAGGAACGATATGGGGACCCGTGGTGTACACATTCTTACGCTCGCGTATTTTGGCTGCTCGATGCTCGTGGCTGCTGACAACCCGTTTGTCGGCACATGGAAATTGAACGCTGATGAGAGCAAATTCACTGGACAACAACAGAAGATCGAAGATCTGGGTGGAAACAAATACAAGTTCAGCTTCGGCGATGATACGGATACCATCGTGGCCGACGGCACCGACCAAAAGACGAAGTACGGAAATACTTGGTCCGTGAAACAAGAAGGACCGAACAGCTGGAAATCTGTATTTAAGAGAGCCGGAAAGGTGACGTCTACATCGACTTGGACGATCTCGGATGACGGCAACATGTTCACCTCCAAGGCGGAGGGTATCAGACCCGACGGATCGAGCTTCACGAACGAATTCAAGGCAAAGCGGATCTCCGGGAAGTCCGGATTGGCGGGCATGTGGGAAAGCACGGAACTCAAGCTGAGCTCACCCAGCGACTGGGAAATCAAACCCTACGGCAGTGATGGATTGTCGTTTACCACGCCGGCAGAAAAAGAGCATCTGGATTTGAAATTCGACGGCAAAGACTATGCCGACCATGGGCCGAGAGTTGCGCCTGGTTCGACCTCTTCAGGCCGGCGCATCGATGAGCGGACCATCGAGCTCACCGATAAATTGAAAGGCAAGGTGATGGATACGAATGAAATGAAGCTGTCGGAGGATGGTAAGCGACTCACATTAACAGTGCATAACGCCGGAGTGGAGAAGCCGCAAATTGTCGTCTATGACAAGCAGTAGACGCGAGCGGCGGTTCACCCCAGCGCAGCCCGGCGAACGCCGTATCTTACGGGAGACATTCGCAAATCGTTACGTGAGAGCGTGGGTCCCATGTGTGATAGCGGCGCCGGCCCGAAGTGCTGCTGCAACGGCAACGACCTCGGCGATCTCCTGCTCCGAAGCGTCCGCCTCTCGAGCCTTTTTTGCGTGAATTTCGATGCAGTAAGGGCATTGCGTAGTGAATGCAACCGCAAGCGCCATCAGTTCTTTGTACTTGCCCGGAATTGCTCCGGGAGCCATCGCCGCTTTGTCGAAAGCCCAAAAGGCCTTGATTGCCTCCGGCGCATTCGCTTCGAGTTTCTTCAACTTGCTCAGATTCTTCATGTCATACATGGGTATGTCCTCACTTTGAAGGTCGCGATTGACCGCTGCTGCCCACAGATTGAGCGAGTCGAGCATCCGTGCGCGATGAATAGGTAGAGTCAATCGCTGCGGCTGAACCATTGTCCGATATAAATAACGAGCGCAATTGCAGTCAATACGAACACGAAATGTATAAGGGCCACTATCGCTATTTCGGGAGGATGGTGCTCAACCCACTCCCACCAAGTGAGCAAAGCCGCGCCCGCGACAGCGACGAAGAGTTTCCGTGCCGCCCACAGGCATCCCCAGAAACCCTCATGTGCAGCGCCGGAAGTATCCCAGAGTAGATGGTCGATGGTCCAGCGCGTGATTCTCCGATGAATCGGCGCGGCCACCCCGGTAGCGTAACACTCCCTTACGGGATCGACAAGGATCTATCTGTCGTGATCCTCGCAGCACTCTCTACCATCGCCGTGCCGGTGACAAGGGATCGCCAGAAAGGCGTGAGTTTCGCCGTTTATCATGCCGTAGCCCGTGATCTCTCCAGCATCATTGAGCGATTGAGCAGCCAGCAGATACCAGGGCGAGTGCCTCGGGATGAGCCGGTTGAGATCCATCAGCACGTTGTCCTTCCAGACAAACGCGCGCGTGTTGAAGTTCGCGTCTATCGAGAAGCCAACCACCTCGCCGTAAGTTCTGAGCGCTCGCCCAAGTAGGGCAGGGCATAGATGTGCGAGTCCACGGTCCTTGGGAACTCGATCACGGCGCCTCTATCGTTAATCGAGTTACAGCAGGGTGCCACAGTCGCCATCGCGGCAGGCCTTTCTGCTGGCGAACGAAGCGGCGCGCAAAGCGCTCGAACTAGACAATTCTCTTTCCGAGGCGCATTCCGCGCGCGCCATGGCCCTGGCCGTAGCACGGAGGTGGAGTGAGGCCGAACCAGAATTCCGGCGCGCGATCGAGTTAAACCCCAACAATGCTACCGCTCACTATTTTTATGCGATCGCCTTCCTCATGCCTGAAAGCCAGATCAAGCCCGCGCAGGAAGAGTTCCAGATCGCCTTGTCGCTCGATCCTCTTTCTTCGATTGTCAACACGAACTACGCTACATTCCTGATGGTGGCCCATCGCTATCCCGAGTCGCTCGCCCAGTTCCAAAAGGTGCTCGCACGGGACCCCAACTTTCCCCCGTTGCATTACAGGGTCTCACAGTTGTACGCTACGATGGGCCGCTTCGCAGAGGCAGTGAGAGAGTACCAGTGGGGGTTGCCGAAACCATACTCCGCGAGCGCGGATGCGAACGGCTATCGCGAGGCAATCCTTGGTAATATGTCACCCGAATACCCCGATACCGTGTCCGCTGCTGCAGTAGCATGTGCAATCAGCGGACAGCGCGACCAAGCGTTCCAATACCTGGAGAAAGCATATGCCGCCGGACACCGCGAACTGCTTTTTGTCATTCGTCTTCCGGCATTTGACCCGCTTCGTTCCGATCCGCGCTATGCCGACCTGATGCGGCGACTCGGACTGCCGGAGTAGTGACAGCTGATCCCGCTTGCGCCTGGACTTTTCATTGACCTGGTTTGCGGGTCGGATGGCTGCTTTGATGCATCCTGGGTCGGAGCAGCCGTTGCAAGCAGCGAGCAAGTTACTATGCGGAGAGAGTCCTCATCATGAAAAGAGATTTTCCGCGTCGTCGATTTTTAAGAAGCTCAGCGATGGCAACGGGCGCTTTGCTCGCGCCGAAAAATATTCTGCTTTCACAAGAGACGCCAGGCAGTAGCTCGAAAACGGCGCCACCCAGCGAACGCGTGCGACTGGGCATCATCGGAATCGGAATGCAGGGGTCGGGCCTGCTGCCGAACGCGATCAGCCTACCGGGAGTCGAGTGCGTCGCAGCAGCCGATCTTTATGATGGGCGTCACACGCTGGCGAAAGAGATTACTGGGAATCCCAATCTGCCCACCACGCGGCGATATCAGGAATTGCTCGATCGCAAAGATATCGATTGCCTGATCGCAGCGGTGCCCGATCATTGGCACAAGCGCGTGGTCGTCGATGCATGCCAGGCGGGCAAGGACATTTACTGCGAGAAGCCGATGTCACATAAAATTCCGGAAGGGTTCGAGATGGTCCAAGCGGCCGAACATAATAAGCGCATCGTGCAGATCGGCTCGCAGCGCGTCAGCTCTGTGCTGTGCGCCAAGGCGCGTGAACTGTACAGCGGCGGCGCGATCGGCGAGGTAGAGATGGTCGAGCTGAGTCTAGGCCGGAACAATCCAACAGGCGCGTGGGAATATCCTCCGCCGTTCGATCTTTCAGCTCAAACGGTGGATTGGGAGACGTGGTTGAATGATGCGCCGAAAATCCCGCTCGATCCCAAGCGGTTTGCGCGATGGCGGTGCTGGAAGGAGTACGGCACGGGCGTTGCGGGCGATTTGATGGTTCACCTGCTCAGCGGCATGCAGTACACGCTGGGGTGGAACGAGCCGCCGCGGTCAGCTTCGACATTGGGCGGTATTTTCCGATGGAAAGACGGGCGCAACATGCCGGATCTGCAATCGGTGCTGTTTGATTATCACGGGGTGCCGGTGTATGTGCGGTTGAGCCTGGGTGCGGAGACGCCTGAGATGGCGAGGTTCATGGGTCCGAAGGGGATTCTGGAGGCGAGCGAGCATGAGCTGCGGTATTCGCCGCAGAGAGGCATGGATACGGAGCCGAGTTACTACGCGAGCAGCTTTCCGGCGAAGATGCGAAAGGAATATGAGACGCGCTGGCACGCCGAACATTATGTCGAGCCGGGGCATGAGCCGCTCGATGACACTGCGGTGTATGGCGGGGATAGCTGGGACGATGTGAAGCCGCATTTGTGGAATTTCTTCCGGGCGGTCAAGACGCGCAAGCCGGTGACGGAGGATGCGGTGTTCGGGAATCATGCGGCGATTGCGTGCCATATGGCGAATGAATCGTATTTTCGAAAGAAGCCGGTGTATTGGGATGCGGAGGGGAAGGAGTTGCGGGGGTGATTTCGCGAATATTCGGACGAGTGAAGGCCGTCGGCTCACCGGCTATAGATTTTTTGTGCAGCGGAACGTTACGCCTCGTCCACGCCGGCGGACGGAACGGCTCGCCCATGGATCGTCTAGTTTGCATCCCGGTGGTTTTGAGCTATGATCGACTATCAACATGAATGTCGCATAAGTCTGTTGGCCCGAGCCAGGAAATTTGTCCTTTTCTGCGCTGGGCCGGCAGTAAACGGAAGCTGCTTCCAATCCTTAGGACTTACTGGAACAACAAATATAAACGCTACTTGGAGCCCTTTGCGGGGTCTGCTTGTCTATTCTTCTCGCTGAATCCGACTCGCGCGATTTTGGGCGACCTGAATCCCGAGTTAATCTCCACCTATTTAGAGGTCAAATATCGCGTCGAGGGCCTATTGGCAGAAATGGGCAAGCTCCTACCCGAATCGAGCAAAGAAGAATACCTCCGGCTGCGCTCTACGCAACCGCATCTCCTCACCGCGTCCGCAAGAGCCGCTCGATTCCTCTATCTGAACCGGTTCTGCTTTAACGGCATTTACCGCACTAACCTAAAGGGCGAGTTTAACGTTCCATATGGCGGCAAGCGATGCGGGGCCGCACCAAACGCCCAAATGCTCAAAATCTGTTCTACGCGCATGCGACGAGCTCGCCTGGTGAATACTGATTTTGAAGGCGTCTTGAAACACGCCGAGAAGGGCGATTTCGTTTATATGGATCCGCCCTTCGCAGTGCGTGCCCGCAGAGTCTTCAGTCAATATGACCCGAGCACATTCACGACAGAAGATATCGCACGGTTAAGGCGCTGGATGGAGAAGTTGGACGCACGCGGCATAGATTTTGTGGTCAGCTATGCCGAATCAGATGAAGCGGATGTTCTCCGAAAAAGCTTTCGCTATGAAACAGTATCGGTACGCCGCAATGTCGCAGGTTTCGCTGAGAATCGAATTCTAACGCAAGAGTTACTGATCTCAAACACTTGAGGCCGGCACGCCGAGCGCCAAGCCGGCAACTCGCTAGTTTCTGGTGGACAATTGCATCAGCTCGATCCGGAAGAAATGAAGCAAAATACAATGTCGCCCATGAGCCGCGAGGCAGGTGAATAATCCGATGAAGGTAAACGAATACGGGGTAAAAGCAATTGGAGTGAAAAGCTTGTCAACCGACCAGCTCAGGGCTAACCCACACAATCCCAGAAGGCTCTTCGACCGTGAAGATCTACACGTGCTCCGGGAGTCGATTAATCGAGTGGGCATCCTTGTACCCCTGACGGTCTATCGGGAGAAGAGTACCGGGGATTATGTCATCCTCGATGGGCAGCGACGGTGGATGTGCGCTCAGGCTGTGGGACTCAAGACGATTCCCGCCAACGAAGTAGCCGAGCCCACACTTGTACAGAACATCGTGACGATGTTTCAAATCCACAAACTACGTAAGGATTGGGAACTGATGCCCACGGCGCTTAAACTTGAACTCCTGATGAGAGAGTTGGGTGAACGCAAGGAGAAGCGCCTTGCCGAATTGACTGGACTCGATGAAGCTGTCGTGGTTCGGTGCAAAAAGTTGCTCTCTTATAGCAAGCGCTATCAAGATCTGATGCTCGACGCAGATCCCGATAAGCGAGTGAAGGCCGACTTTTTCATCGAATTGTACGCTGTCCGAAATGATCGCGAGGTGAAGAAGTTCACTTGGTTCAACAAGGACAAGTTCACCGACGACATGCTCCAAAAGCTAAAGGAAAGAGGCATTAAGGCCGTAACCGATTTCCGGATCGTCAAGCAGTACATAACCAACGCTGTAAAAGCCAAGAAGATCGAAGCAATATCCAAACGACTCCAGGAGTTTGCTGCCCGGCCTTCATTGACTCCGGACCACCTCAACATTGAATCGGCAAAAGTTGCAGCCCAAGCGACGCAAGTTATGAAATTTGCGGGCAGCCTGTATGCGCAAATCAATGCGATCGACGTAGATGAGTATTACGGCGAGGAAGCCATGTGGTCGCGCCTCGAATCCCTGGCGCAATTGATCCGCGATAAGCTACGAGCCCTCGGGAGGAGGGAAAGCAATTGAGAAGCCCTCTCGCGCGGGGTACAGCAGTCGACGCTAGACGGTATCAGCGATGGATTTCCCACTTCGGCTCTTATCGAGCGGGGATCATCAATATCACCATTCAGAGTTGGCTAAACCAGTTTGACGCGGTCGATCAGGACGTGGCGGCGCGCGTTCTTGACGCCATCGAATACTATGGCCAGAGCCACATACACGCAGCGTATCGTGAGGCGTTGGCTGCTTTGGACGGCTGGCACAAATCAGTTTCTAAACGGAAGGGTCGCTGGCGATTCGCCGCAATGTCGGGGAGCGCTGGCGAGAGTGGTGATGCCATGCTCTACCAGTTTCGAATTGCAAATGGACTCGATTCGAAGCAGCTGAATGAGCTGTTTGTCTCACGGAGTGATTTGTTTCGCCAGCCTTTGCTGCGGGATGATGATCCTCACAAACTGGGGAAAGGTGACGTTGTAGTCCTTCTTGATGATTTTAGCGGGACAGGCACACAGGTATGTGACGCCTGGAAGGATCCAGCCACATCATTCGGCGCTCTTCTCGCAGGTGTGGGAAAGGTGTACCTGATCCTGGTGGCCGCCTCGAAGGCCGCACGAGAGAGAATCTTGGCTGAGACCACCATATGTCCTATTCCCGCGCATGAGTTAAGCGAAAAGGATAATGTGTTCTCGGATGCCTGCCGACATTTCACTAAGACGGATCGTCGGAAGCTACTTCGCTACTGCGAAATCGCGGACAGGAAACGCCCTAAGGGATTTGGCGACTGTGGATTTGTGGTTGTGTTCCAGCACCGTTCGCCCAACAATTCGGTTCCCATTCTGCACGCCGATCACTCTAGATGGAGAGGGCTATTCCCCCGACATGATTGAAGAAGCGATTGAGATCAGTATCTGAATTGTAAAATTGCGTGAAAGGTGTCGATATTCGTTGCGAGATCCGGATGAGACATCGTCGTTTTGTTTTTTGCGGTCCGTTGACTGTGGGATGAGCCCTGGGCGCGGACTGCTCCGAAAAGGGCAGAGGCGCGATGTGCACGATTGCCTGATGTACTCCGCTCGGTCGCATGCACGGCTTCGTACTACCAACGTCGACAAAAGCACATCAGCCAAGTGCTGCCCCGATACGTTGCGAGGAATCTTTCACGCTACGGACAGCACTCGTCCCGTACCAGGTGCAGGCGAATGCTTACGGGAGCCGGGTGATCAACGAAAAAATGCAGTCACAGCTTCGCGAACGTTCCGGCGGAGTTCATCCCAGGAATCACGTTGTGGGAATATGTTTTCCGTGAGGCATTCGGCACAGTACCCGCCGTCCGGCTCCTGCACAATCTCAAAGACGAGTTCGTCCATACCCCTCCATCGTACGGCGGCTCGGAGCTCATCCAATAATGTCCAGCAGCAGGCATTGAAATCAGCGAGAGAGGAATCTTACTTATGGGCGACGAGTCGCAGAGCATGAAGGGTCAGAAGACCTCTATAGCGCCAATGCTCTCGGTTCGAAAGGGGGCGAGAGCGATCGAGTTCTACAAAGCGGCGTTCGGGGCCGGCGAATTGTTCCGCCTCGATGACGAGAGTGGAGCGGTGGTCGCCCGGCTGTCGGTAGGGGAAGCCGAATTCTGGGTTGCTGACGAATCTCCGGAGCACCGGAATTTCAGTCCCGAGTCTCTGGGCGGTGGTTCTGTGCGGATGGTGATGATCGTCGAAGATCCGGATGCCGTTTTCGAACGGGCGGTTAAAGCGGGAGCCACTGTCGTTTGGCCCGTCAGCGATCAGCCATACGGTTGGCGCGTCGGACGAATCGTCGATCCGTTCGGACATCATTGGGAAATCGGCAAGCCCCTGTAGGAGGGACAGAGAATCAGGGGTATTTATCTCAGTCCATCCACTAATTGCAGTTCGGAAAGCTGCTGGCTGACTGAATAGGCGTAGGTCTTTGCATCGGGGGTTACCAGAACACCGCCGCCTCCCGTGACGCCGGCGCGATCGCTGGGGGTGACTTCGAGCAGCAGTTCGCGCTTGCCTGTCGTCCGATCCACTCGATAGAGCTTGTAGGGAAACTCATTGCGGGTATAAACGAAAAGTGACCGCCCATCCTGGCTCCAGCCGGCGAGTCGCTCGCCTGGGGCAACACCCGGTGGGATTTCCGGTTTGCCGCCGTCGATCGGATACAGATAAAGCTTGTCTCCTGATGTCCCGGCCAGAAACCGGCCATTCAGCACCAGTACGGGAGAGGAACTTCGGACTCCTTCGGGAGTCAGCGGCCGCGGCTTTGCGCCGTTGAGATCGGTCATGTAATACCGCCTTCCATGCGACGGTTCGTTGCCGTTGAACCAGAGATGTTTCGCATCCGGCATTAAGCCCGCGGCAGCAAGAGTGAACCCGGGCACGGCGACCTGTTGGGTCTGCCCCGCACCAACTGGGTAGATCGTAACGATGGGTGGGTCGCTTGCATCATACACAACGACCGATTGTCCATCGGGCGACAGCGTGGGATTAGCGCCGCTGCCGCGAAACACCGCGGGAGCGCCATTCGTCTCACGAAGGTAGGAGAGCTGAGCCGCTCCAGCCCCTTCCCCACTTTCAAAGAACGCGACGTACTTGCCGTCCGGCGAAAGACTCCACAGCAAGGACCAGTCGAGCCACGAAAGCTCACGTTCCGCGCGGTCGCCCGATCCGTGGAACAGTAACTTCATGCGCAGTTCTGCGTTGGTGACCAGCACGCGTCCATCTTTGGAGACATCCTGCAAGATTATGCTGGCGGGTGTGCTGAGAAGGACCCGTTCGCGTCCGCGCAATGTCACGGCGCGCAGGTCGAACCGGGCGCCGATCTTCGCCGCACTGAACCAGACCTCGTCTCCTCGGGGAGACCAGGCCAGCCCTTGCGCCGCGAGGTATCTATTTGTCAGTGTCTTTTTCTGGCCCGACCGATCGATGACCGCAACCGAACCAGCATTATCGTTCGATAACGGGTGATCGATGAATGCCAGACTGGCCCCATCCGGCGAGATGCGAGGCTCCGAAATATAATCTGCTGTCTTATAGAGCACTTTTCCACTGGGGAACTCCAGTTGTGTGCCGAGATCCGTTTCGCGCACCACGGCCAGTTCCGATCGATTGGGCGACCACTCCGCAAAATCGATCTTGTCTTCAATAGGACGGGGGGTGCCACCGGAGAAAGGCGCGCGGGCGAGTACGCCTGTTTCAGCGAAAGCATTCGCAGCGAGGCGCGCATTTTGCACCATAGCAATCTCGCCGGTGGAAGAAATGGACCGCAACTCAGAACCTAAGAATCCGAGCGCGCGCGAGCCGGGAGCATCCAGCCGTTCCGTGAAGAGCTCGCTCGGCTCATCCTCCCATTTCGCGCTATAGATTACGCCACCGCCGTCGGGCGTGAAGCGCGCAGCGTGAATCAGGCCGCGCCGAAACGTAAGTCGATGGAAGGTCTCGAGCGGGATCGGCCGGAATGCGAAGTAGGCGAACACAGCGCAGCCCAAAGTGGCTGCTAATGCGATCAGCCAGGGAAACAGATTTTTTTTCGCCGCGCGGATGGCGGGCTTGGGTCCACTGTCCTGCTGTGTCACCGCTTCGAGGTCGAACGCAATGTCCTGCGCCGATTGGAAGCGTTGTTCGGGGCTCTTCTCGAGACAATGGGCGACAATGCGCTGCAACGCCGGAGACGGGATCTTGCTGAGGTCCGGCTCTTCCTTGAGAATGGCGCTCATCAGGTCGGCTGCTGTATCGCCGTGGAATGGTCGCGCGCCGGTCAGCATTTCGTATAGCACGCAACCGAAGCTGAAGATATCAGAGCGCTGGTCGATGGCTTGGCCGCGCGCCTGCTCCGGAGACATATAGGCAGCCGTGCCCATGACTGTTCCTGTACTGGTATTCAGCGCCACAGTCGCGGTCTGCCCGGATACTTGGGAATTAGTCAGCTTTGCGATGCCGAAATCGAGGATCTTCACACGACCCTCTCTGGTGATGTAGAGGTTATCGGGCTTAATATCCCGATGCGTGATGCCCTTGGCATGTGCGGCAGCCAACCCGGCCGCGATCTGCCGGCCGAAATCGACTGCGCGGCTGAGGCCAAGTTTTCCCTGCGTCAAACGCTCTTTGAGCGATTCACCTTGAAGCAGCTCCGATACCAGGTACGGGATGTTGTCGTACGTGCCGACATCATAAATGGCGAGGACGTTCGGATGATTGAGGGCTCCAGCGGACTGCGCTTCCAACTGGAAACGGCGCAACCGGTCTGCGTCTGCCGCGAAGAATTCAGGCAGAATCTTGATAGCCACGTCGCGGTTCAGGCGAGTGTCACGAGCTCGATAAACTTCACCCATGCCTCCCGCGCCGATCGGCGATACGATCTCATACGGTCCAAGCCGTGTCGCCATTGCAAGGGACATATATGTTGGTCTCTACACTTTACCAGCGCAGGTGCGACCAAAGCGTCACATTTCCAGCTGAGGTCGGCAAATACAATTCTGGAA
The DNA here is from genome assembly GCA_051003475.1 of Bryobacteraceae bacterium. GTDB lineage: Bacteria > Acidobacteriota > Terriglobia > Bryobacterales > Bryobacteraceae > Bog-105. Next base: position 17,364 of record JBPCLH010000172.1, on the reverse strand, counting down.
TGACTCGGAGGATCATGCTGGCGAGCTCCGCGCGGGCTTCGACAATTACCGGTTTCGCCGGGTCTTGACAGCGGTTATAGTAAACGTGCATAATCGAGTGGTTATTAAACCGATCGGTTATGCAATGGCACACTCCCGACGCCTCGATGCAACGTTTGCCGCTCTCGCCGATCCAACACGGCGGGCGATTCTTGCGCGGCTTGCTTTCGGCGAAGCGTCGGTAACGGAGCTGGCCGAGCCGTTCGCGATGACGCAGCCGGCGATCTCCAAGCATCTCAAAGTGCTTGAGCGGGCGAGACTGATTTCGCGCGGCCGCGACGCACAGCGACGGCCATGCCGGATCGAGGCCAAACCGCTCGCGGAAGTAAATGGATGGCTGGGGAGCTACCGACGGTTTTGGGAAGGGAGCTTCCAGCGGCTGGACGCGCTGCTGGATGAAATGAAGACTCAGGAGAAAGGAAGTCGCGCTCGAAGCGCCAGAGGAGGAAAACGCCGATGAAAAACACTGGAACTTTGGAAGTAACTACGCCCACCGGCCGCGAGATTGTGCTGACGCGAGTCTTCGACGCGCCGCGCCGCCTGGTCTGGGACGCGTTCACCAAGCCCGAGCTGCTCACGCGCTGGTTCGGACCGCGCGGCTGGTCCCTGGTGGTCTGCGAGGTCGATCTGAAGGTGGGCGGCGGTTTCCGTTTCGTGCTACGTGGCCCGGACGGAAAAGACATGGGCATGCGCGGCATTTATCGCGAGATCGTGCCACCCGAGCGCTCCGTTCATATGGAATCGTTCGACGACTACCCAGGTGAGTCACAAGTCACTGCTGTCCTGGTCGAGCAGGGGGGGAAGACAACGCTCACCGCGACGGTGCTCTATCCGTCAGAGGAGGTTCGCGACGCTGTGGTGAAATCCGGCATGGAGCACGGCGCGGCGGAAAGCTACGACAAGCTTGCGGAGTTGTTGGCACGGCCGGAAGCTTGAGAAAGGCCGCGGAGGTAAACACCCGTATGAGACAAGCGACTTTTGGCGTGCTGCGGTTCGGCCGCGAAAGACAATGTTGTTTTGAAGGACGTTCAAGCGGCCGTCGAAACGCGCGAGACGATCAAGAAGGCACCGCAGATTGCGATTGCGTCCTCAAGCAAGGCGATCGGAAGGTCTTTTCCTCCGATCGCTGTTACCAGTCGCTTACGAAATTCGTAGCCGCCGAGCGTGCCCGCGATTCCGCCAACCACGCCTGCTAGAGCACCGCCGATGAAAGCATGGCTTGTCGCGCCGAGAGCGGCCCCGCACAATGCTCCTGTCAAAATCCGGCCTATGAAGCCCACGGGCGACTTCCGGCTGGGGGTCTTGGGCAGCTTGTCGGCGATCAACTCTCCAATCGCGAGGACAGTCAAAACGTACGGCGTAGCCGCGAAGCCCAGAAAGGCAAGCCACGTGTTTTCCAGGTGCAGCCAGCCCAGGCGAGCAGCCCAACTGACCACGGCAGGCGCGGTCATGGAGCGAAGCCCGGCAACAATGCCAATCAGAAAAGCTAGAAAGTAAGTGGACATAGATTTCGGAATTCTGCGAGTGGAGCCATGACGCCGCGTAGACCGTGCTGATTTTCTTTATCGACCAGACACGACGTCGATCTGCAGCTTCGGATCGGCGACAGGCACGCACGTTGTCGGGAGGCCAAGCTCACGCCGCACGATATTCGACCCTTGCGCGAGCGCGCTCGCCTTGTAGAACGCAATCTCGCGGTTACCGCCCTGACGGCCGAAGCCACAATCGTTTGACACGATCAAGCGGTCGGGCGGGATGTACTTCAGATCTTTGCGAATCTCGGCTGCTACTTCTTCCGGCCGATCGGCTTGCAGGACGCGATGGCTCACGGCGCCAATGCAAATTTTTTTCTTGAGATCGTGTTTGAAAGGCTCGAACAGTTCGATATCTTTCTGGTTGCGATCCTTCATCTCGAGCGTCCACACGTCGCCCCGGCACCGCTCGAGATAAATCTCGAGCGAGTTGGCATAGCTTGTATCGTCCATGACGCGCTGCATGTTGGGGTTGCCCCAGCAGGTGTGTATCCACAGCTCCACGTCGTCGAGGCCCTGAACCTCGCGGTTGAACGCCTCGACCATGAATTTCACCTCTTCATGATCCTTGCCGTAGGTGTTCGCCATGAAGTGGAACGTGGGTTCTTCGGTCTGAATACAGCGGCAGCCGGCATCGCGGAGCGCGAGCAGCTCCTTATTCATCGCCTCGGCCATGTCCCAGATGACTTGGCGCTTGTCCTTGTACTTGGGCGTGTGGATATCCAAGAAGAGGGCCATCACCTGGGAGCAGCAGGTTCCGAACTTGACCGGTTTGCGCGTTTTTCCCTGGGCGAGACGCCACAGCTTGGGATAGTCGAGCGGCCGGTGTTCGATCTTGCCGACCACGTGCGGCCAGCGCCAGCCTGTGTAGATCTCATTCAGCAGCGTGCCAGGCGGATAGTGGAGCCACGGCGCGGTTGTCTCTTCGGGCTGCAGGTGATCCCCTTCCAAGCCGGCCCAGCGCTGCAGCGGGTAGTGGTGCCACGCGCGGCCCGCCAAATCCTCGTCAACGTGGAAATCACCGTGGGAGAGAATGTCGAGGCCGGCACGCTCCTGGTCGCTGATCACGACCGCGAGTGCATCCTGAAATTTCTCGCGAAAGCGGACGTCGAGCATGCAGGTGTCGAGTGGGCGACCCCACATACTCACGTCGAACCAGCGCGGGCGCGGAAAGGATCCGGTGGTCGTGCTGGGGAGAATCAGATCGGCGGTGGCCGTAAACATGGCTTGCTCCCAACGGGCATTGTAGCGGCCATCACTTCAGGCTGCGACTTCGCTGAGCAGGAATTCTGAGAGGCGTTCGAGAGCGACCGGGAAAAGATCAGCAGTCTTGCCGAAACCGAGACGGAAATGTGAAGGCATACCGAAACAGTCACCTGGGGCAATCAGCACGCCGCGTTGAGCGAGCCCTCGACAGAAATCGCGAGTATCAGAGCCGTCAATCAGCCATGGAAAAGCCGTCATGCCGCCCTGGGGGCGCACCCATCCGAGCGTGTCAGTGTGCGCCTGAAACAGCCGATCAAGTAAGGCCAGATTAGCTTGGGCAACCTGCTGCGCGCGGTTGTAGATCGCGTGGCGCTGGGGGACTGCAATCGTCGCCAGACGCTCCCCGAGAACGTTGCTGGACACCGTGAAATAACTGCGTGCGTTCAGATATTGCTCACGGCGCCGCGCATCACGCTCAACGATCCAGCCAACGCGCAAGCCGCTTAAACATAGGGCCTTCGAAAAATCGCCAAGCACTGTCGCATGCGGAAGCCGGGCTGCCGATTGCATCTCGACGCCGTGATAAATGGGGTGGTAAACCTGGTCCACAACAAACTGAACGCCTCGATCAGCACAAAAATCGTGCAGGCTCTCCATCTCTGGAGCGCTCAAGACTGCTCCCGTGGGATTGTGAGGCGAATTCACCAAGATGAAGCGAGTAGCCGGGTCGACGAGCGCGCGGATCTCATCAAGATCGATTCGGAATTGATCGGCGGACCTAAGAGTGTAATAGCGGATTTCAAGACCCAGACCTTCTGGTAGCGCGACATTGGCCGGGAATCCCGGGTTGGGAAGAATGACATTGGCGCCCGGCTCTGCAGCGAGGAAGAAGAGCACGTGAAGAGCTTCGGCTGCGCCAGTCACAATTTGTATATCGCTGGGATCGACGCGTTCAAATTCAGCTAAGGCTTCGCGTAAATCCGGCGAACCAGCAGGCGGCGTATAGAACACGCGGGTGTCGAGCAGGCGCTCGTATTCGCTTTCATCGCCTGTAAGTGACAGGAGCTCCCGCAATGTCCAGACTGGGCCGGTGCTCGAACCCAAATCGAATTCAATTGGCGGATGGGCCGTGTGGTTCTGCTCGAGCCACTGATCGAGCAGAAAAGGCGTCAACTTCATAACTTATTTTAAAGACAGAGTAATTCAGGAAAATCAGCAGGAGTTGCTAGAATCGCCGCATGCGCCGTGAGGGCCCTTGTTCCTCGCCCGATCGCATTATTTTCGAAACCGACTCAGTGCGGATCGGCGCATTTCGCTGCCGGCCCTGTGAGCGGTCGTTTGAAGATTCAGGACCTGCTCAAAATTATTGTTTCGTATTTCCGCGAACGGCCGTGGTGATTCAGCACGAGGACGAGCGCGCGTTTGCGGCGAATCCCAATGTGGTCACGTTCTATAACCGGCATCAGAGCTACCGCCGCACGGCAATCAGCGAACGCGGTGACTATTGTGACTGGTTCGGTGTCGATGCGGATCTTGCGCGCGACGTGGTTCGCATATTTGACCCCGACGTCGATGACCGGCCTGAGCGCCCATTTCGCATGTCGCGAAGCTGGTCGGATCCTCGCATCTATCTGCTCCAGAGGCATCTTTTTCAGCAAGTCGATGCGGCCAAAATTTCGAACCCGCTGATCGTCGAAGAACAAATAATGTTCTTGTTGGAACAGGTGGTGCGGCTTGCGTACCGCAGGTCTCGCCCGAAACTGCAAGGTCTGACCGGGCGCCAGCACGAAGCGGCACATTATGTGGAACTGCTTCTTGGACGGCAATTCCCAAAACCTCTACACCTGCGCGGGATCGCGAAACAGGCGGGAATGTCGGTGTATCATCTTTGCCGCACGTTCCGGCGCGCGACAGGCATGGCGATGCATCAGTACCGGCACCGCTTACGAGTTCGCTCAGCACTAGAACCGGTGTGCGAGCCCGAGAAGTTGCCGCTGACCGGCATCGCTCTCGACCTAGGATTCTCAAGCCATAGCCACTTCACGAGTGCGTTTCACCGGGAATTCGGAGAGACACCTTCAGCGCCGCGAGCGCGTTTCTTGTCTTGAAGATTCACAGTGTGAGCCGGGCAAGATTCTGATAGCGGCCAAGCCGTGGTTGCAGCCTACCTTAAGTCATGTCGTCGATCTGCGCGAAGCCACTGGCCGTTTGTTTATTTGCCTTCCTCTGCAGTTTTGCGCTACTCCGGGGGACGGGCGCGGTGCCGGTATCCTCAGAACGTGACGCAGAGCTAGATCTCGAAAGCGCAGCGGGCCGTCTTCAGGCAAACGATGCGGTTGGCGCGGTGCAGATCCTGCAGACACTCACACGGCGCAACCCGGCCAATGCGCGGATTTGGCGAATGCTCGGTATAGCTAACCAACAGCTCAAGCAATATGGCCAGGCACTGTCGGCGTATCGCAAATCTCTGGAACTCGAGCCGCAGGCTCCGGTTACGCTCTACAGAATCGGGTCTATTCAAGCTTTGCAAAAGGACAAGGAGCAGGCGTTTGAGTGGCTGCATAAGGCCAAAGCTACACGGAAACTGGATATGACCCAGATTACCGTTGATCCTGATTTAGTTTCGCTGAAGAGCGATCCACGTTTTCGAGAGCTTCTTCCGAGTCCCAAAGATTTCGAGAATCCATTCGAGGAGCCCGTCACAATTTTGCGCGAATGGGATGGCGAAGCCGCGAACGATCAATTTGGTTGGATCGCGCGCAACATCGGCGATGTAGATGCAGATGGTGTTCCTGATGTCGTAACTTCCGCGCCGACGAAAGATATCGGGGGTGAGAACGCCGGGCGCGTGTATGTTTACTCGACGCGCACTGGCAAGATAATTTGGCAGGCGGATGGCAAGCCGGGAGAACGGCTGGGCACTGGCGTAGAAGGTGCGGGCGACACAAATGGCGATGGCGTGCCGGACGTGATTGCGAGTGCGCCTGAAGCGGGAAAGGCGATGATCTATTCCGGAAGAGATGGTCGCGTGCTAGTTACGGTGACCGCGGAGAACAAGGGCGACGAGTTCGGACGGCACGTTTCGACGGCAGGGGATGTCGACCATGATGGATATGCGGACATCATCGTCGGCGCCCCCGGCAATAGCGCCACAGGGGAGCGGGCGGGAAGTGCCTATGTGTTTTCAGGAAGGGACGGGCGGCTGCTGCTGAGGCTTACGGGCGAGCAAGCAGGCGATGAATTCGGGAGCGCCGTTGGAGGTTACTCAGACAAGAACGGAACCATTCTGATCGTTGGCGCACCGAAAGCCGGACCGAGAAAAACCGGCCGGACGTACGTGTATAAACAGTTGTCTTCGAAGCCTGCGTTTGTTATCGAGTCGGACGAAACCGGCCGGGCACTTGGCGAGATGTTCCTGTCTGTCGTGGGCGATGTGGATGGCGATGGGATGGCCGATGTGTATGCATCCGATTGGTCGAATGCCGCGAAAGGCCGGTCAACTGGCCGCGTTTATATTCGCTCAGGCGCAGACGGCCATTCACTGTTTACTGCGACAGGAGAAACCGCGGGTGAAGGTTTTGGCATTGGGGTCGCGCGCGCAGGGGATGTGGACGGCGATGGACATGCCGATCTGATCATCGGCTCATGGCAATACGCCGGTCAGGCAGTTTCAGGCGGCAGAGCGTATCTGTATTCCGGCCGGGACGGACGCTTGATGCGAACGTACACGTGTAGAATTCCGGGCGACACTTTTGGATTCGATGCAGTGGGAATGGGCGATGTCGATGGGGACGGTACCATCGACTTCCTGATCACGTCGGCGTGGAGCGGCATCCACGGCTATCATTCCGGCCGTATGTTCATCATTTCGTCAGGATTGAAGACTCGTCCAAAGTAAGTGCCGCAGGTGTGTGGTCGAATTGTTACTTACGGCGCGGTTCTATGCGTTTGCGCGGTGTGCTCTTCGCGATCATTCCGAGTCTGGCCCTACTGACCGCGGTGTGTGCGACCATTCCGTTGCCAGATCAGGAGTCGCTTCCGACCGATCCATCGAACGTAGGGCGGCGCACCTCACGGAAAGTACAGCAGCCGGGCAACTTTCGCGAGTACCCAGGGCTGGAGTATGAGGACTTCCCAGTTCCTCCCGACTATGGCGTGCCAGCCGAGTGGGTCTTCGCCCGATTCATGTATCGCGCTGTGCCCACTATACGCGGGCGTTTTAGCAACTGGACCATCGATTATCCGCGCTCGGATAGGCATCTTTCGGCTGCTGTCGGACGCCTCACGCGAATTCAGGCCCGCTCGGTTGAGGAACCGGTGGCGGCGGAAGACGGGGACGACATCTACAATTGGCCCTGGCTGTATGCGGTTGAAGTCGGCCATTGGGATTTGACAGATCTACAAGCCGCTAAGCTGCGTGATTATCTGAACCGTGGCGGATTTTTCATGTGCGACGACTTTCACGGCACGTGGGAATGGGACACCTTCGTGGCCAGCATGAAGAAGGTCTTCCCCGATCGGCCCATCGTGGAGATTCCGAATAGCGACGCGATTTTTCACACGGTTTACGATCTTGACGATCGCTATCAAGTACCCGGCGCGCAGTTTATCTATACCCACCGCACTTACGAGAAAGATGGCTACGCACCCCGGTGGCGCGGCATCTACGACAATAAGGGCAGATTAATGGTGGCGATCTGCAACAATATGGACCTTGGCGATTCGTGGGAGCATGCCGATAATCCTCTTTACCCCGAGCAGTACTCCGCGCTAGGAGTCCGGATTGGCATCGATTACATCGTCTACGCGATGACGCATTAGGCAGGGTTGGGCGCGAAGTTCAGGCGATTACTTGCGGCAGCTCGCAGGCAAAGTTCCGGCATTCGTACAAGGTGATCCGGCCTTTGCGCTCGAACTGCGAAAGAAACGGCGCGGTGTGGGCGAGCTTATTCGCTGAGTCATCAGTGATGACCAGAACTACCGAGTTGGGGGCGAACTTCTGGCGCCGCTCCGCCCGCAAGCTCTCCACCTCCGGTCCGATTTCGGCGCAACGAATCACGACCTGTTCGGGTTCCGAGAGCCAGCGTCCAAGAGCCACGAGCATTTCGGGCGCCATGGTCGGCTGAGCCTCCAGTTTTGGCGCAACCCAACGCAAACACTTTTCTGCCCGATCCCGAAAGCTGTCGTCGCCCGTTATATGCGCCAGTCTCAACAACACGTCTGCGGCAACCGAATTACCCGATGGCTCCGCTCCGTCGTAATCGTCCTTGATGCGCAATAAGAGATCGCGGGCGCCGCTGATGGTGCTAAAAAACCCACCGTGTTCTGCGTCTTCGAATTGCGTGAGGTCATCTTTCGCAAGATTCACGGCGATTTCCAAATAAGAGGGGTTGGAGGACGCCTCAAATAGATCCACTAGCGCTTGCGCGAAAAATACATAATCATCGAGAAATGCCGGCACTGCGGCTTCGCCTTCACAGAAACGCCTAAGAAGCCGGCCGGATTTCGAATCGTACATGCTGGAAAGCAGAAACGAAACGGCTCGCTCGGCTGCGTCCAGGCAGTGTTTGTCTCCCAATACGGAGTAACCCTTCGCCAATGCCGAAATCATGAGCCCATTCCAAGCGGTGAGGATTTTCGTGTCCAGATGTGGTCTCGGCCGTTTAGTCCTTGCGTCGAAGAGCGCGCGCTCGGCTCGCTCTAGCGCCGGACGTACTTCGCTGTCCGTTACGCGAGCTCGGTGGCCAGCCTCTTCTTCGCTCATTGCTTCGTAGAGAATGTTCCGCCCGGTAAACTCACTGTGCGGATCTTGCTCCACGTTGCCTTCGGCTCGCACACCGAACCGTTCGCAAAAAACAGCAGCATCCGTTTCGCTTAGAAGGCCCTCAACTTCGCTCTTTTTCCAGATGTAGAACGCGCCTTCGCCCGAATGCGACGGGTTCTCCGGATCGGGGCTGTCGGCGTCTTCCGCCGAGAAAAAGGCGCCGTGCGAGTCCGTCAAATCGCGAAGAACGTAGGAAAAGATATCTCGTGCTGTTTGGGCAAATTTTTCTTCACCCGTGACCTGATAGGTCTCCAGATAGGCCACGGCGAGTTGCGCTTGATCGTACTGCATCTTCTCGAAATGCGGCACAAACCACCGCTCATCGACCGAGTAGCGGTGGAACCCGCCGCCGAGATGATCGTGCATGCCGCCTCGAGCCATTCCGTGCAGGGTTGCGGTGACCATATCGAGAGCTTCGGCGCTATTTGCGGCGGCATAGTATCTGAGCAGATAATTCAACGCGACCGGCCGCGGAAATTTCGGGGCGTTTCCGAAGCCACCCCACTTTGAATCGAACATCCGCCGGAACTGCCAAAAGCCGGAATCAAACAGCTCTCGTGCAGGAGTGATGGCAGCAGTTGCCGAATTGGCCATCGCGCGAAGCTGCTCGACCACCTGCGTACTCGAGCCTTCAACCTTCTCGCGCTCCTGCTTCCATGCACGCGCCAGATGCTGCAACACATCACGGAAGCCGGGACGCCCGTACCGTGAATCGGGTGGGAAATACGTCCCGCCGAAAAACGGCTTCAGCTCTGGAGTCAGCCAAACCGACATCGGCCATCCACCACTTCCCGTGGAGGCCTGAACAAAAAGCATGTAAATACGATCGACATCCGGACGTTCCTCACGGTCGACCTTCACGGGCACAAAATCGCGGTTCAAGATCTCAGCCACGCTTTCGTTTTCAAACGACTCGTGCGCCATGACGTGGCACCAGTGACAGGTGGAATAGCCGACTGACAGGAAAATCGGCTTGTCTTCGTTGCGCGCCTTTTCAAAAGCCCTCTCACCCCAAGGCAGCCACGCTACCGGATTTTGGGCATGCTGGCGAAGGTAAGGACTTTTCTCATCGATCAGCGCGTTGGTTTGCATGCGCTTTCAGTCTAGCGTCGGCCCGAACGCGTCGGTCCCATGTCCGCGACGGTGATTCCCAAAAGTGCACGCCTGAGTAGCGGGCGAGGGCTGTTCCTGTTCTATTTGCAAATGTTGCGCTGAATAGATTGGCACCTGAATTGCTTGAGTCGCGCCGGGAGGCATTCGCCATGACACAGCGCAGTCGTGACTTGGTGGGAGGACCGCTTAACCTGGACTACTTCATGCGGCGGGCGGCGGAAGGCTGGACATTAGCTGCCATCGAGTGGGTGCGAGAGATAGAATTGCCAGACACTACCGAGTCACCATCCGTAGCAAGCAGCCTTGAGCCAGAAGAGATTCCTTACGGACTGCGCATCGGTGAGGACGGCCTGCATCTGGAACCGAATCCGGTCGAGACCACGGTCTTGTTGCTAATTTTGGAAAAAATCGTTTTGGAAAAACGGCTCAGTCAAATTGCAGAGGATCTGAACAGTCGGGGTTTCCGAACGCGCAAGGGAACGCCTTGGTCTTCACCCGCAATTTTTGATCTCCTGCCCCGATTGATCGAAACCGGCCCCAAGCTACTCAAGAGCGCCGATTGGCAGCAGCGCCGTAGCCAGATTAATCTCACGCATTTACAGATGTGAGCTGAGAAGCGACGTTATTTTGCCGCCACCGCACTGGGCAACGGCTTGCGAGGCATCTCGTCGTCATTGTTCGCGATGTCGTAAACGAGCATCGCTATGACGGCCGAAGCCTGCATCAGATCCTCCGGAATGGCATGACTGTAGGTGTCCATATCGGAGTGGTGAGTGACGGTGCCGTAATCGAGCGGATCTTGTATGAACTGAAAACCGGGCAGCCCGACGTCATCAAACGACAGGTGGTCAGTGCCGCCGGTGTTCTTTAACGAAGTGGTGGTCACTCCGAGGTCGCGGAACGGTTCCATCCATTTCTCGAAAGAAGGCCGGGCCGCATCATTGCCTTGTAGGTAAACGCCGCGAATCTTTCCGCTACCATTGTCGAGGTTGAGATATGCGTCGAGTTTCGTGTGCTCCGGCTTCACCTGCATGGTCTTCGGGTCGGCGAAGTGAGCGCTCACATATGCCTTCGATCCGAGGAGGCCCTGTTCTTCACCGTCCCATAACCCGATACGCACAGTGCGATCGAGCTTCAGATTCAGCGCTTTCAATATGCGCATCACTTCAATCATCACGGCGCTACCCGCGCCATTGTCAGTAGCACCCGTCCCTGAGTGCCATGAATCGAAGTGCGCTCCGACCATGACTATTCGGTCGCCCTTTGTCTGCCCCGGAATTTCTCCGATGATGTCCATTCCGTCAACATCACTGTCGGAGATTTTGGCCTGGAGATTCATCCGAACTGAGACTGCTTTATTTGTATCAACCAAGCGAGTGATCCGCGCGTACTGCTCTTCAGTTACGACAAAAATTGGGGGCGCCATTGCATCCTTGGTGTTGTGTGAGCCAGCGCCTTCAGCAAACAGTAACCCGTTGTGCGCACGACCGTCGGCGCGGATTACGCCTATCACGCCTTCGTCGTGAAAGAAGCGCCCTTGCTCGTTTCTGAGAGCGAAATACTGGTCGATCATTTGAATAATCGTAGCCTCAGTGAGGCTTTCGAAATACTTGGACGCTTCCTCCTCATCAGTGGGAAGCTTTATCTGATCCAGCGGAATGTTACGGTGAACGGCGGGCTCCGGCGCCTTCGCGATGCCTGCCAGTTCCGCATCGGTATAGCGACGAAATAAAGGTCTTTCACTCGGCTTGGGCGTTTTTGCCTCCGAGATCAAAACGATTTTGCCTTTCAGCTTGCCTTTCCATTCAGCCTTGTATTGATCGAAATCTTTCTTGTTCTGGTTGACGTCGCCGAACTTGCCTTCACGCATGGGAGCGAACAGAACACTGCCATTCTGAACACCATTGGTAGGCGCGCTCCAGGCCAGCGGAGCGGCAACTAAATGCGAATAGCGGGGCGTAATCATCTCGAGCGTGTAGTTCTGGAGCGACCAGCTTCTGCCAAACGGCCCCCACTTCTCAGCGTGTACATTGGCGATTCCATATTCTTTTAGCTGCGACATCGCCCAGTCAGCTGCCTGGTGGAACTCGGGTGAACCAGTGAGGCGCGGGCCATACAGGTCAGTCAGGTAGGACAGGTGATCCATGACCTTTGAATTGTCGAAGGCCTCCGTCTTGATTCTGTGAACGATGTCGAGCGTCTTATTTTGCGCGAGCAGCGGTAGGCAAAGCGCGAGTGAAAAGCAAACAGAAGCAAGTCGGCGCATACAGCCCCCTGTTTTATCACGCCCCTTTTACTTGACGCCGAGCTGATCGAACAGAAATGAGAATGCGTCGGTGAATTGGGCGACCTGCTCACTAAGTGAAGATCCAATGCCGTGCCCCGCATTGCTAGTAGTGCGCAGCAGAATTGGTCCTTTCGAGCGCCCAGCGGCTTGAAGGCGCGCCACCATCTTGCGGGAGTTCGCCTGATCTACACGCGGGTCATTATCGCCGGTTAGAAAGATTGCAGCCGGATAGGTCTTATCATCGGAAACATGATGGTAAGGCGAGTAGGCGTAGAGCGCCTTGAATTGATCAAGCTCCTTGACTGTCCCAAACTCGGTTACATTAAATGCGCCGTTGGGCGATAATTCCACGCGCAGCATATCGTATATCCCGACAAACGACACAATCGCGCGGTACATTTCCGGGTGCTGGATGAGCTCGGCACCCATCAAGAGACCCCCATTACTGCCTCCGATGATGCTCAGGCGCTGGTAGTGGGCTACTTTGAATAAACCCGTAGCAACGGATCGCTTTTCAAAGGTTGGTGTCTGTTAGTTTTTTGATGGTTCCTGGCGCAGCAGTCATTACTTCCCTGATCTTGTCAACGAGAACTTCAGGACCAAACGGCTTGTGAAGGAAAGCTAGCGTCAGATTCCTGCCAACGAAGCTCTCAGCCGTACTTCCCGAAATCTGAAGAATTCTCAAACCAGGTCGTTCCTTCATGATCAATTCTCCCAGTTGGTCTCCGCCCATTTGCGGCATGTCCATATCCGTCAAGAGCAGAATAATCTCACCATGAAAGGCGCGGGATAGCTCCATTGCTTCCTCTCCGTTGGCTGCAACGAGAACAGCATAGGATAGACTTTGCAGAATATACAGAAACAGATTGCGAAGAATGACGTCATCGTCCGCTAAGAGCACTATGGGCCGTGGAGGCATACTCATTTTCCCGTGTTTGGGTCATTCTCCAAGTCTTCTATGCGTTGGTTCGTGATGTCCCGATCCCCTTCAAGTCGGCGCACGCGTTCGTTCGTATCTACGCCCGTACCTTCCATGCGGTCAACCTGTTCTGTGCCAACGTCCTTAGCCTCATCCAGTTGTTTTTGGCTATGCAAAAGGTCTTCGCGCAGGGAAATGATCTTTTCGTTGGTGTGGTTTCCCACGTTGTAGGCTGCTTCTGCCTTAGACTCCACGCGTTTGGTCAGAAGAGTATTCTCAGCAATCCTCTCCCGGATCTCTTGGGCATGATTGTCGCCTTGCGCTTTGACGGAATTAGCCGCCTGAAGTAGGTCTATCTTCACTTGAGAGGCACGAAGTTCCAGCTCGCGCTTCACTTCGTCTGCCTTGATTTGGCGGTCCAGCGTATCAGCCTTTGATTTATAGTGTTGCGATACCCACGAACCGGCAAATCCTAAAAGCGAGGTGGTGATCGTACCCGCGAATCCAATAAGAATTGTATTGTTAGTGTCCAAAGACATTCAGTGACCTTTTGCGTGCTTGCCCCCCCTTTTCGCATGCGAGCCAAGGGTCCAAGTGGTGTCGGAAGCCTGAAGCCAGCAGCAATTCCGCTAAGTCTCTGAGCCGTATGTAGAAAGTTTTCCGATCTGTTTTTTTAGGCTTTGTGAACGTTTGCACCGTTACCGTTTTAAGCTGGGCCACAACGGCGGCCCGTTCGTGCATTGGCGTTCGAACTTTATAGTTTACGCCGCTCTTTCCAACCCCCGTTCTTCAGCTTCGATCAACGCAACCAGGTCCGCTACCTCCCAGAGCCGATCAGTCACACCAGCGGCCATTGCGGGCGTCACGCGCGTGTGGGAGGCAAGGGCTACGTTGTCGTAAATAAAAATGCCGCCTAGCTTCGCTTATCCCATCGGGGCATGGCAGGTCTGCTTAAGCCGTTCAAGCTAACAAATTTTCAAAGTAGCCCACTACCCAGGCGCTCAGGCGTCGTATATTTATGAGAGACAAGATACTGCGCGCACGCGTAGAAATCATCAAATACGTTTTGCTTGTGCGTCAGTTTCCCTGCTTCGTGCCACTTCTCGCCATATTCACCGCCACCGCGCAGATTCGTGTTGACAATCACGAATCCGTGATCGAGTAAAACCCGGTTTAAAGGATTTAAACCTGGCGTCTCGCTGATACGGTAGCCGCCGTAGCCGGTCAGCAACACCGGATTTTTGCCATCGAGCTGCGTACGCTTCAGCCGAATAATATTGAGCGGAACGCGGGTACCATCCTTAGATACGGCAAAGTCGCGCACCACCTCAGCGTCCGAGAACGAAAGAGAGAAATGCGATGAAAGCACCGGAATCAGGCTGGGCTTCTGGGTTGCGGGCGAATATCGGAACCACTCAGGCGATTGCGTGTATCCCGCGGTTCTGAAAAGAACCTCGTCCCGACCGATGCGCTCCATGCCGTTGACAGAGACAACGCCCTCAATCGGCACCTTGCCCGCGAATCCACCGCCCTTCGTAAACATCCGAATTTGCGAGGGTCCGCCTGCCATATCCACTACAAACAGACGGTCCGAGGTGGGCATGAGATCTTCGATTGCCACGTCACTTTCGGGCGTGATCAGCTTAGCCGCATCGAGCGAACTGGCCGGGTCCGCGAGGCGCAACACTTTTCCCATTGGCGCATTCTCTCCGGAGAGCAAGTAGAGCGAGTCATCCGGCCCGAAGCGCGCCTGAGTGACCTGATCGGAATAGTGCGTAAGCTGCCGCCACCTGGCATCCGGGCCGCGAACAAGGTGAAAAAAGTCGCCGCCGTCGCCATTCGCAACCGTTGCGAGAATCCACTTACCGTCGTCGCTCGCCTGGAGTGCAATCTCAGCGATGCGCGGAAAATCTTTGCCCGCCTCATAGCGATCATTGGCTACCGGGCTGCCCAGCGTATGAAAGTAGATCTGCTGATAAAAACCGAGGTCGGCCGGAGCACGCTCTCCGGGCCGAGGGTATCTCGTATAGTAGAAGCCCGTACCGTCCGCATTCCAGGCAACGCTGCCCCCCGCAGTTCCATTGTTCACGCGAGGCACCATATCGCCGAAAAGCTCTTTTCCTGTTTCGACTTCAAAGACGTGAACGTCCCCGGCCTCGCTGCCCAGGCGGGAAAGCGAGACGGCAACGTACCGGGCATCGAGCGACGGCCGGTAGAAATCCATTTCAACGTGGCCTTGGGCGTCGATTTTCAGCGGATCAAGCACCACCCGTTCAGCACTGTTGCCGTTGAGTGACGTGAAGACAACGAGCTCGGGCTGTTCGCGCGCCGGCTCCGCTTTGAATGCGAACACTTTTCCACCGACAACACGAAGCCCGCCATAACTCGTCGGAAGTTTTTTGATAGTTGCGTCAACTTCATGCGCCAGCCCGGCGCGCCCGGGGAGCTTGTCGAGTAGAGATCGCGTGTAGGCATTCTCGGCAGCAACCCAGCGCTTTACTTCCGGATCCGCGAAGTTCTCAAGCCAGCGGTAATCATCGACGACGGTGATGCCGTGATAGACATCCTTTACCGGGCGTTTCGGTGCCGGAGGGGGCCGTTGTGCAAAGGCTGATACGCCCACGAATACGGCAGCGAAAAGCGCCGATGACGTCGAGCCTAGACAACGTTTGGCCGATCTCATCCTGCGAGTCTACCAAGCAGTTTGCGTGATATCGTGGGATTGAAATCCGGGCCCTTAGCTCAGTTGGTTAGAGCGCTACCTTGACACGGTAGAGGTCAGAGATTCGAGTTCTCTAGGGCCCACCATTCGTATCTGCACACGGGCTCTGTATATCGACACGTGACCAGAGAGGCCGCGGATCACGACGCGGCCGTGGCCGCTCTCGGCCAATGAGTCTGTAGCCAGCGTTCAAACGTCAATAAAGCCGGATGCTCCTGCCGGAGCGCTGATATGTCGACGTGATAGCCGACGGCTTCAAACCAGCGATACATCACCGTCATTTCATGACCGGCTCGCCGTTCGAATTCGTCCCAGGGAACTTGCTGGTACTGCACGTCGCGTCCCGCCGGGCCGCTGAGTAACTGGGCTGTTTCTGACATTGAATGCTCAGCACCGGCTATGTCGAGCGCGCGTCCATGCCATTTCTGTGGGTGCTCGAAAGCCATTGTGACGAACGCACCGATATCGTCCACGGCGATCATCTGCAGACGCGTTGCGGGATTTAGCGGCAGCGCCAGGGTCCCTTGCAAGATGCTGTCGCGCATACCGAGCCAGTTCTCCATGAAAAACACAGGGCGCAGAATCGTATACGAAACACCCGTGGCGCGAATATGTTCCTCGATCTGGAATTTGCTGTCAAAGTGCGGCACTCCCGTTTTCTGGTCCGCACTGCCGACCGAGTTATAGACGAAATGACTGATCGCCGATCTCCTGGCTGCATCTACAAGATGGATGCCCTGCCGGACCTCGGCTTCAGTGCCAGCGCGAGCATTCTGAACAGAGAACACGCCGTAGACGCCGTCCAGCGCGCGTGTGACAGAGGCCGGATCGTCGAGATCGCCTCGCGCCACTTCCACTCCATGCCCGACCAACGCCCGTGCTTCAG
The DNA here is from genome assembly GCA_051003475.1 of Bryobacteraceae bacterium. Classification (GTDB taxonomy): domain Bacteria; phylum Acidobacteriota; class Terriglobia; order Bryobacterales; family Bryobacteraceae; genus Bog-105. The sequence goes on along the minus strand of JBPCLH010000172.1, from coordinate 836 downwards.
GTTTGTCGGGATCTCGCGTGAAAGCCCGCACTGGAAATCCTTTCGCGCGCAAATGCCGTAAAGCCGCTCCTCCTTGATGACCAGTCGCGCCGGTCACCAGAATCAATCGATTGTCGTTTTTTGCCACGTCGAATCACTCTCCACAAATGGGATAGCGGACTGTCTGATTTCGTTTCTGGCGGGCATTCGTGTATTTCCGTCCGAGGCATCGGCCTAGTCCGATTCCGGGCTCCTGATATTTTGAGAACATGTTAGCGACCGCAACGAAGCGCATTGCTCCCCCCACCCGGCTGCTGTATGGGCCCGGTCCATCCATGGTGGATCCCAGGGCCTACGAGGCGATGAACCAGCCGGTAGTCGGCATTTTCGATGCGTATTTTCTTGAGGTTATTCGCGACATCCGCGTGGGTCTTCGCGAGGTGTTCGGCACGACGAACCAGATGACGTTTACCGTTCCCGCGAGCGGTAGTGGGGCGATGGAAGCAGCAGTGGCGAATTTCGTTCTGCCCGGCTCGAAGTTCGCAGTTTTCACAGCTGGCCATTTCGCAAATCGAATCAGCGCGATGGGAGAGCGCCAGCGCGCGAATGTAGTACGCCTGGAGAAGACTTGGGGCCAAGTGTTCACGGCTGAAGAGGCCGAGGAATTCGTGGGGCGTGAGCGTCCGGACGCAGTAGCGTTTGTGCAAGCTGAGACATCCACTGGCGCGTATCAGTCAGGGCGCGCGATTGCAACTGCGGCCCGGAAGGTGGGCGCACTGGTCCTCACTGATTGCGTAGCCTCACTGGGCGCCATGCCTGTCGAGCTGGATGCCGTAGGTATTGACGTTGCATTTAGT
>JBPCLH010000171.1:0-8846 GCA_051003475.1 Bryobacteraceae bacterium | reverse complement strand
GTACATGCCCTGCCTCGTCCTTTGCATCGCATTCCGCGCGAAACATCTTGTGCGCTCCATCGCCGTGCTTAATCCACTCCAGGTTGATGATGCGGCTTGCGAAGTACTGCGATGTGTATTGCTTGATGTGAAAATTCTCATCTGCGACGAAGTTTCCGTAGGTGCCCCAGCCGTGACAGCCGTGGCGAAGAGGCTCCGGTTGAATTGGCGAATGGTAGTAAGCGCCGCCGTCCGCGGCAAAGAAAGCGCCCACGCTATCCGCCAGCCACAAGGCTGCCAGGTTCTCGACCATAGGATGCGTTAGCGAAGCCGAAATGTTGCTTTCCGTGATGAACATCGGCACGTTGTGCAGCAGACCGTCTTCGCGCCAAACGTCCAGAATGTGGCTGATCAGTTGGGGTTCGCGGTAGAGATCCGGCCATGTGATGCTGCATGCTTCGTACGGATAATGCTCAAAGGACATGAATGCCAGGTCCGAAAGCCGGCCGTGGGCTTTCAAATAATCCAGGAAACGCCCCATCCACGAAGTTCTGCCTTGCGCGTCCGACCATACTTTGATGTCCTCATTAACGCCCTCAAACACGGGCCGCCTAGTCGAAGACCCGGATCGACACGATGGATTGGGTCGCCCATTGCAAATAGAGCGCTCCATAGTCTTCCGGAAGCATGTATTGCCCATCGGGTTCTTCGCCCATCTCCACGTATGAGATCGGATAGCCGCGCTTCTTCAAATACGCAATTTGCGCGGCCGAATCTTCGGGTGCTCCGTAGAGCATACTCACCGGCATCATCGCGGGGAGCTTGTTGGTTATCCCGCTCGAAAAAAAGAGGTCGAAACCGGTTTGGTCTCCCGCATGGAGGTTGAGGTCGGGAGCTGAGTGCCACGGATCGACAGATGAGCAGTAGGTAGCAGTCTGATTTTGGTCTGGCGAGTGGTGGACCAGATCCATAAACTCTCCAGCATCGTTGTACGTCCCGGCATATAGCTGATTGATCGCGTAACCAACGCAATCACGAGGATCGTCAAACTTGCGCGATTCGCAATTGTTTGAGGACTCGGCCATCAAAACGCGGAGAAACCTTGCGGAGACCGGACCTGGAGCGAGCTTGAGCATCGCCGTGCCGCCCCGGCCATCCGTGACCATGGCTGCCGGGAAAAGACTCCATGCTCCCGCGCTGGTTTATCCATCGCGTCCTCTCCCGTCCAGTACTGAACTTCGTATCGCCGGGCGTACGGCTCGCCCCAGTCGATGCGCAGGGCATTCACTTCTTGCACTCCTCCCATATCGATCACGACCCATTGAGGATGCAGCGTGTCGTCCTCGCCTGTAAATCTGCGCGAGAGATACGGATTGCTCTTCCAAAAGCTGTCCGGATTCCCGTCTGTTAACCGCGAGTAGCCGCGATCGGCGCCTCCATTTCGGGTGTGCCCCCGGCGAGGCAGCGGATAGGAATAGGAGTGGCGCAGAAATTTCGTCGGCTCGGAATTCCCAGTGAAGTAGCCCGCCTTATTCGCTGGGTCGCTCCAGACCCCCTCGTCATTCCAGTGCCAGGCTGCAATCCGAAGTTCGGTGTTCTGGCGGTAGGTGATCGGGCCCCAGCCGGCCGAGAGTGCCTGCTTGATAATGGGCTCCGTATAAATCTGGTCTACCGCGCCATAAGGCAGGATGTCCATTGAGCTTCCGAGCGCCTCGTCGGGAACAAACGAATTCAGCATGTGATCTGGAGTCGTGTCGACCCGAACCGTCGCGATCTTGTCGTTCGGGTTAAGCTCCACGCCCCGTGTAATTGATGGACTGGCCGCGAGTCCCGCAACCATAGAGACAAAATTCCGTCGGGATATTCCACTCGCGCATTCACAAACCGACTTATTTTGAACAGGCGTCATTAAGAAACGTTGAACCACAGCGTGTTGACTACACCGTATTGTAATGATCTGTTTCGGCGCAGTGCCGTATATGAGACAAGTTGCCCAGCCGTTCCTGTTGTGAGAACCTAAACGTCCAGAAAGGATGGTCTAATGAACGGGAAATTTCTAGCTATCGCTGCCCTGCCACTATTACTCGCGGTCACCGGTTTTTCGCAGACCGCCAAAGCACCCCGGCCTTCCCCTGAGCTCAAGAAACTCGATTATTTCGTGGGTGCTGGAAAACAGAGGGGCAGACAAAGCCCGGTCCAATGGGCCCAGGCGGTAGTTTTACCTCGCGTGATCACTATGAATGGCAGAAAGGAAACTTCTTCGTGATCGGTCATTCCGATTTCAAATCAGCAATGGGAGACGGTGCCGACCTTTCGGTTCTCGGTTACGATCCAGCAAAGAAACTGTTCATTTATCATTCTTTCAGCAGCACCGGAGAACACGAGTCCGCAACCGGAACGCTTGAAGGCGATACGTGGACTTGGAATAGCGCCGGTCAGAGCGCTTTCAAATGGCGCTACATCGAAAAGGTGCTCTCGCCCTCATCGTTCACCGTGAAACTCGAGGCTACCCAAGACGGAACGACTTGGTCGCCGGTATTTGAAGGGGCCGTCGCCAAGCAGTGATGTCGAGACGCAAAACATCGGGTGACATCTAGTCGTTTACTGCGACGTCTGATGCCCGATTCAACAACCTTCACGTTCAATCGCTCCTCGATGGAATGATGATTTTCGGTTCGGTGGATGCCGGCGGAGTCGTATCGTTCGAAGTCTTGACCATCCCGTCAGGATGCAAATTCGGCCGCGAGCCGTACCGGTTCGCAAAACTTCGAGTCAACTCTGCCCCGAAGAAAAAGATTTGCCCCGAATAGTACATCCAGATGACGAGAACGACAATCGAAGCCGCGGCGCCATAGGTAGAGGCGATGCTAGCCTTGCCCAAATAAAGACCCAATACGAACTTGCCAATCGTAAATAAGAGCGAGGTCGCCGCGCCGCCCAGCACTACGTCCCGCCATTCGATTCGCACATCGGGCATGATTTTGTAGATTGCTGCAAAGAGACCTGTAATCACGACGAAGGAGACCAATGCGTTCAGAACGTGCAGAACGATCTCCTGCCCAGGAAGGATTGATGCCGACAGTGCGCCGATAGCGGCAATCCACGCGCTGAGGGCGAGTGAGACCACCAGTAAAAAGCCGATCGCGAGCACGATGGCGAAAGAAAAGAGCCGCTGTTTAACGAAGCCTGTGATCTTGCTCCATCCTGTCAGGGTGGGAGTCGGAACCTCCCAGATTGTGTTCAGCGCGTCTTGAAGTTCGATCAGCACTCCGGAAGCGCCAAATAATAGTGTCACGAGACCCACCACTGTTGCGATGATCCCGTGGGTGGTGTTGTGCGATCCCTGAAGCACCGCCTGAATTGTCTTCGCGCCCGGTCCTCCGATGAGCATTTGAACTTGCTGAATGATGTAATGCTCTGCAGCGCTTTGCCCGAAGACCAGGCCCACGATTGAAACGACAACCAGCAAAAGAGGTGTGAGGGAGAGAAGCGTATAAAACGCCAGAGACGCCCCTAGCCGGGGAGCTTTATGCTTGCTCCACTCGTCAAAACTCTCGCTAACGAGCGCCTTGATGTCGCACCAGCGAAAAGCCCTGAGCGGCTTTCGATAACGCCGGGCACCACCCGCGGCTGTGCTGACCTCTGTTCCATTTGGCTCGAGTATGTTTTTCACCTTCTCGTCGGGCACGTATATGCCCTCCTGTGTAGGGGCCTATATCCAGATTTTAGCTTCGTATTTGTTGAAATCGGCGCAGACTTGGACCACTAGCTCCCGAGCCCGTCTGCTGGTATTGTTCCTGAGCGGGTCACGCGGCCACGACTTCAGACAGCAGCAACAGGTTGACTCCAGAGAAGTTGGAGGATTTTGGGGATCAGTGAACCGGCGCACTGTGGGACAAGGCAAGAGCCGTGGAGAGCGTTTATACCAAACGAACTGGTCTGGGTTCGTTTTTGAAAATTGAGGGTTCAGAGAGGAAGATTTAGACGCCGAAGCAGGTCGCGAAAGCGTGGATCCGAGCGGAGGCTATCTAAAAACGGGTCCATTTTCGGTGTAACGCAGTCACGCTGCTCGTAAGCTTTGTTTAGCCATTCGAAGGCGCGATCTTTTTCGCCCAAGCCAGCGTAAATTCCAGCCGTGAAATAAGGCGAAACGTAGCCGTCTTGAGATTGTCGTCTCAGTTCCGCCAGAACCTCTCGCGCTTCGGCTTTTCTGCCAGCAATTGCATAAGCATATCCGAGCGCCCATAGCGCGATAGGACCTTCACCCAGCGCTCTCGCCTTCTGGAGCTCCAGGATAGCGTCGGTATTTCTCGCTTTCCCGAGATAGCTCAGTCCGAGACACCATTGGCCGTGCGCGAAGTTTGGGTCCAGTTCAACTGTTTTTTTGCACTGCTCGGTGGCCTCATCGAAATGGCGGGCGTCACGAAGAACCCGCCCCAAACCAGCGTTTACGATCAGCGAAAGGGGATCGAGGTCACGAGCACGTTTAACCTCCGCGATGGCACGTTCGGCCTGCCCGAGAATCGTCAAGTACTCCGCATACCACTGATGGGCGGTGGCATAATTTGTGTTAAGTTCAAGCGCACGGTGAAACCCACGCTCGGCTGCCGGCCAATCTCTGTCGTAACAAGTTTGCGCAAAGCCAAGTGCGGTGTGCGCCTCGGCGAGTGTATCGTCTATTTCTAAGGCTTTCTTCGCGGCCTTCTCGGCTTTGGGATATGCCTCATCAGGCCGCAGCAACCCGTAGGTGGTTAACACGATGTAAGAGTCGGCCAAACCAGCGTAAGCCAGGGCGTAGCGGGAATCGAGATCAACGGCCTGTTGTAAAAAGCCGATGCTTTTCTGCATGCCCTGGTCGGTCCTCTGGTTAAACAGATAACGTCCCTTCAAATACGCTTCCTGGGCCTGCGGGCGGACGGGACGAGCATTCGCCAAGCGGACCTGCTCCTGGGGAGTCAGCTTCACCCGAATCTCGTTAGCAATTTGCCGGGCGACGTCGTCCTGCAGAAGCATAATGTCGCGCAGATCACGCTTGTAGGTCTCGGCCCACAGCTGCGTTTCCGGTTCCGCCTGGATTAAGCGCGCCGTGATGCGCACACGATTCCCGGAGCGCAGCACTGTGCCTTCAATGATGGCGTCTACATTAAGGTCTCGGGCAATCTCTTGTGCCGGTTTCCGCGTTCCTCGGTATCGCATGACAGAGGTTCAGATATCACACGAAGCGCGCTGATCTTGCCGAGGTCGCCTATCAACTCGTCCGTAATGCCGTCGGCAAAGTAGCCTTCAGCGTTGTCTTTGGAGAGGTTTTCCAGCGGCAGTACCGCCAAAGACTGAATGCGAACTGTGTTCGGCCCGCTGGCGACGAGATCTCGCAAGCGGCCCCAATACATTCCAGCCAGCAATACGGCCAGGGAGAGACCAGCGGTGGTGACAATGTAGATCAGCGGCGGTAGGCGCCGGGGGGCCGGTAGGTGAATCTTCTCTGCACCTTCCAAACGGGCCGCGTGGATTTCGTGCCTGTGGATCTTCGCTCCGCTGTCGCCTGGCATAGGTTCAGATTCGATTGCCGTCTTCCGCATCTCCCGCCAGGCATCAAGTTCGCTGGTGTAAGCGTACACAGAGCCGCGCTTTTCGTGAATGAGCCGATGAACGGGTAATTCCTCTCGGTCCTCCCAGCGGCGGACTGTCTTCTCACTGCGCCCCAGATAGGAGGCAATCTCCTTCCAGGAGTCCAATCGGCTACCGAGTCGCTCTATTGAGGAAAGTTTGCCGGGGGGATTCGGGCGAGGCTGCTCACTTCTGTCCATGTTCTCCAGCGGCGTGGAAACGTAAAGGAATTATATCCGCAAAGCGGACGAAAGCGGTCAAAGCACGTATGTCGTCTTTTGTCCGTTGCCGGAACGCTCAGTCAGGCCGTAAACCAAGCTTAATAAGGACGAACATGACCAAGACAGTGGGAGCTACACGTAATCTCGCGTATCGAACTTTGGACGCATTGCGGGCGGTAAGGAGTTGCAGGCGGCCAGCGACGAAGACGGCTGTTACGGCGCTCTCGCTCACTGCGGCAGGAATATTGGTGGTCTCAGGACTTATCTCCCCTACGACAAGCCGGGCGAAAGGTGACGATGGATTCACGACGTTCACCGTAGAAGTAGCTCAACAGGCCAAAACGAACGTGCAGAATGATGTCGACCCATTGGAAGGGCAAGACGTGTTCACTCGGGGAGATACGTACATTTTGGACGGTCCCATTTACCCGAATGGATCAATTCCAATCGGACACAATGTCGATCCTGATCCGCATGCTCGGATCATCGGCAGATATAGGACGCGTGGAACTTTTACGGGTGGTCCGGGTACGGTTCCGATCGCAGCTTTCGCGAGCGAGCTATTTTCACTTCCGAATGATCTTACAACGATATTGACCGACGGTATCTGCCCGAGTGAGGAGTTTTCCGCGTACCGGGTAGTACTAGGTGGAACGGGGCGCTATCGGGGTTCTGGTGGCGAAGCATACCAAGAGAACATTGGGACAACAAGACAGGTTTCTGCAATTTGCGCGTGACGTTCAGAATCAGGAAAGCTTGGGTGTGGCATGCGGGAAGGGCGGACGCGAAATAACGCCGGGTCGGCTACCGCCTCAAGTATATGAGGTCCAAGTCACCGGAGCGTTCGACCGCACCGCGACCGTGGGCCAAAGGATTAGGAAAGCTACGAATTAAGTAAAGAAAGAACGATAGGAGGGATAATCATGTTTCGGATTTTCGTATCAGCAGCGCGAGCGTCTGCTCTTTGTGCCGCAGTTCTCGTAGGTCTCGTCTTCACCGGGGTCGGACGAGGGGCCCCGGACCCGGCGTGCACCGTTCATGTGGTGGCCGGGGAGTCCATTCAGGCCAAGATTAATGACGCGCCGACCGGCGCCACAGTGTGTGTCGGTCCGGGCACTTACCAGGAGAACCTGCTTATCGCCAAGGATGGCATCACACTCAAGGGCGAGGGACCGGAAAAAACGGTCCTCGAACCGCCAATGAAGCCAGTGCAGGTCTGCATGCCTGTAGACATCGAGCCCATTGGTTACGAGAACTTCGGCCTGAATGGCATTTGTGTCGCTGACGTTGACGCAGAGGGTGACATTCTTCGGGTAGTGAATGACGTGCGCGTGACCGGCTTCACAGTGCGGAATTTCCCCGGAGTTGGCATCTTCTTCGCCGGCACGAACCGGCCCCGCGCGGACCACAATGTAGCGGCGAACAACAAAAGCTACGGCATTACTGCCTTCACATCCACACACGGCGAATTTGAGTACAACACGAGTTACGGCAGCGGTGACGCCGGCTTCTACGTGGGCAACTCGCCAAACGCCGACTTCAAGGTCCGATACAACACGGCTTTTGCCGACCTCTGGGGGATCCTCGTGCGAGATGCGTCCACGGGCAGTGTGACGGACAACCTGCTGCACGACAACTGCTCGGGTCTGGTCTTCCTGAACACGGGCACGACTACTGGCGTGCACAATTGGCGGGCCTCCCACAACATCGTGGCGCACAACGACAAATTCTGCTCGGCAGAGGAGGCGGAGCTGCCGTTTTCGCTAACCGGCGTAGGCATCCTGATCGGCGGCGGCGACCACATCGTGCTTCGGGAGAACAGGGTGCGCGAGAACCAGCCGGGCGGTGACCCGAGCATCATCCATGGCGTCCCGCTCGCCGGGGGTATCGTCGTCGTCTCCACGGCCGACGTCTCCCTGTTCCCGGGATACTACGGAAGCGTGGCGGCGCACAACATCATCTTGAATAACACTGTACGTCACAACCAGCCCTTCGACCTCGTCTACGACGGCTTGGGCACGGGCAACCACTTCGTTTCTAATAGGTGTGAAACATCGTCTCCCGCCGGGCTGTGCCGATGAACGGGACGAATCTGAGGGCTGTGTCTGCAAGTTTCACCAGTCCTAGGAATCGGCTCAGCGGGCACGCCATGTTGAGGGTCTCACTGCTACCAGCATTTTCTAATTGAAGAATGAGCCTGAAGGGGGGCTGAGCTTTGCGCTTCAGGCCTCCTTATTTTGGGTTGGCGTTTAGTCCGTCAAATTGGGTACAGCGCCGGCAGTGGCAAAGTTGAAAAACTGGGTTTGGCGACGCATTTTCGGCCTAGATCAGAACGGAAAATCCGGATTGTTGACGCCAGATCGGAATTTTGCGTCGGCCAATTGCGACGCTGTAGTTCTTCCAGCATTCGTTGACGAAGTGGGGTCACAGAATCTCCTTTCTGTGACTCGACGCCACCGCTGTTTTAACTCTCCCGAACACCCACGCACATGCGTCCGCTGCGCCAGCGGCTTAGTGCTAACGCGCTAGTCGTACATCTGAAAGCTCGGTTGTGATCACTCCTGTGTAACGGCGTACGGTTTACCGACGCTGATTCATTGCTCAGTGGCCTCAAACTGACCCACTTGGGTTCGAGGAGACAGCAGGTTGAGCGCCGTTGTCCATCGGCGCTGATACACTGTGAACTGATCCCCTTTTCGGGAGACTTCGGTCTGCTGGCTCGCCCCTCGCGACCAAATCCTTAAGGAGTTCTGAAGTTCAATGAAATACATTTTCACGTCCGAATCCGTCACCGAAGGCCACCCCGACAAGATCGCGGACCAGGTCTCAGATGCCGTATTGGACGCGGTCCTTACCGAGGATCCGTCGGGCCGCGTGGCGTGCGAAACTCTTGTGACAACGGGCATTTGCATCGTCGCCGGTGAGATCACGACCAAGACTTACGTGGATATCCCGAAACTCGTCCGAGGTGTCATCAACAGCATTAGCTATACCGACGCCGAGTTCGGATTCGACTGCAAGACCTGCGCGGTAGTAAAT
>JBPCLH010000170.1:0-2449 GCA_051003475.1 Bryobacteraceae bacterium | reverse complement strand
CTGCCGAGTGCCGCAGAATTCCGCATTGAGCGCGCTAACTCGAAGGAAGATCCTTTTTATGCCTAAGCGCAACTGCGATGACAGCTGCAAAACCTAGCCACGCATTTCCTGTTGCAGCATTTAGAATATGTCAGATAAACACACTGCTGATTCACTGCGCGATGGACACTGTTTTGTGCGCCCAAGCAGACTTTCGCATCACCTGAGTGCACGCTGCAACGAGATGCCGCTGCTCAAAACAAAGTACTTGTCTCGTTGGCTGTTAACCGAAGGGTTTAGGTTCGAATCCCACCCGGGGAGCCAAGATTCCTCTTTGCGACGCCGTCTGAGAAAAATGTGTTCCCTCGGCTACTTCCTCCTTCGGTGGAAACTGTTCCGTGCTCCGACCTGAAAGCGTTCTCCACACGTTGTATGTCCGCGAGTGTCGATTAACTCAATAGGAGGGTTGAGCAACATGGCATTGTTCAATCGTTTGTTTGAGCCTGTTGCGAAAAGAGCCAATATCCTGGAGATCAGGACGGAAAAAGAGTGCCGTGCTCTTTTTGCGCAGGAGTTTGCGGTCATCTTCAAGCACAGTAAGTCCTGCAATCTCAGCCAGCACGCATACCGAACTGTTTTAGAGTTCTGCGCGGAAAGGCCAGATGCCAACATCCATCTCCTATGTGTGATCGGTTCCCGGGCGGCCGCCCTTTTCGTGGAAGAGCAAACTGGCGTTCGGCACGAGTCGCCCCAGTTGCTTGCCATGCGATACGGCACCGTTTTTGCACACGCCTCCCACCAGCACATTACGCCGGGCTTCCTAGAGAAAATCCATCAGGCTTGAAGGGTGCGATAGGGGCGACACATAGTAAGTCTTCAATCCGCGCCAATTAGCACTTCCACGGTAAAGAAATCAATGCCCGTCAGAACAGCTATGTGAGATCGAATAAAGTCAGCCCAGTTCATTTGCTCGCGACGCTTGGGAGCGGGCGCGATGCCGAATCGCCGTAAGATATTGCCCACCGTCTGGTCCGAAATGCCATGACTGAGGTTATCCAATGCTCCGGCAATCCGGTCGTATCCCCGCGCGGTATTCTCACGCGCTAGACGGAGCACCAATTCGGTGACCTCGCGGCACACCGAAGGTCGCCCTGGAAACGCAAGCAACCTGTTGGAGAGCTCGGCGGCCCCTGCGGTTGCGGCTGTTAACCAGAGATTGCAGAGTGTATTTGGCTCCCCGACCACTACATGAAGGAAACTCCAACTCGCTCCGAATATTCGAGACAACCGGAAACCTCAACAATCACGACGACAACGTTAGTGGGCGGGAAACCTGTTGACAGCAGTTCCGCGACGCTCAGGGTGCAGTAAGGTCGAAACGCGATCGGCTGAAGTACGCGACCGATCGAATCTTCCGCTATGGGCCGGGGCAGATCTAAACTTCAGATCGCTGCGGTGCAGGAGTAAGGAGGCTCGGTCGCGAACCTTTCGATGCGAACTTTGAGACGGGGTCGGTTTTCGGAAAAGAGGTCAAGTTCGGCACGGCCGCTAATGGTCCCAGCTGCATTCTCGAAGCGAAGTTCAGCTCGCCGTAAGATCACCTGCTTGGGCTCGGGCAAACTGTCGAGCAGAGTCTTCGCTTCCAGTTTTTCTCATCCGTGTTTGGTGATCGGTCGTAAACTGCTCTCAGCAAGTGCCATCGACGCGCCAACCTCACGTTCTGGGCGAAATCCGTCCGCAAAGCAATTGAGTTTTGTCCGGCACTCAATATTGATGAATTGTGTGCCAGAGGCACCTTGGTGTCGTGAAAACGTCATAAAGGCAGGCGTCAGCTACTCTCGAACAATATGGCCGGACAAAACTATGTTTCGACCGAGCTAACTCATTTCGTCGGCCGCGGATTCAAAACGACGGAAGAGCAATTCAGGCTTCTGCTCGAGATCTTGCGCACCGGATGGCTAAGGCCGAGCTATCGTGGCGAATTCGGTGCCGGAACTTCGATGAGGACCGATTCGCAGAAGCCACTTACCAGCAATGAGTGCGTGCGCGCCGCAGCGCTCTGTTTCTGCGACATCCCGTTTGATCATCTCGCTGTCCACATGGCGAAGTACAGCGCGTTTGGACTCGCCTTTAGTAAGAGGTTCTTGTTGGCGCGAGGCGCTAGCCCGGTATTCTACGTCGCTAAGAATGCGGCTGCCCCTTCCAGTCCCGGCATAGGGCCGTGTCGCGATCCGTGCGCCTAGCTTTGCCCCCTTTTTAACGAGCGTCACTCGCTCTATTTGGTTCGGATCGATGTCTATATCTTTACTCAGTTCCATTCAGTTGACGGCACCTCAGTTCCGACTCCAAGACGACCGTGTCGCCGCTAACGAAGGCGTTGTTGAAGGTGGCCTGGGAATCCGGCAGGGCGGTAGCCCAGCCCTTCCAGCAGGCGAGGAACTCTTCAGTCCCCTGCATCTTCCGGTGCGTG
>JBPCLH010000169.1:0-83598 GCA_051003475.1 Bryobacteraceae bacterium | reverse complement strand
GCACAGCCGGGCTTCCGCGAACATCTAGTGCGGTCAAGCGCACGAAATCAAGCCCCCGGCAGGCCGAGATTGTCTCTGATCACACGCCCGAAGAGTACATGGCGAAAGTGGAGGCTGTTCGCGAGGGCATGCGCCAGGGCAACTACTACGAAGTTGTTCTTCGGCAGACGTTCAGCGCGCCATACGGCACCAGCCCGTCAGAGCTTTTTCAGCGAATCCAGAAAGCCAACCCCAGCCCATACCAGTTCATTCTTCAGATGGGCGATGAGCAACTTGTCGGGGCATCTCCTGAAATGTTCGTCCGCGTGGAAGGCGACCGGGTTGAGACCTGTCCGATAGCCGGTACGGCACGACGCTCCGGTGATGCGTTGTTGGACGCGGAGAGCATTCGTGAATTGCTCAACTCGACGAAAGACGAATCTGAGCTGACCATGTGCAGCGACGTCGACCGGAACGATAAATCGCGAGTCTGTGTTCCCGGTTCGGTGCGCGTCATTGGACGCCGTTTGATTGAGTCGTATGCCGGCCTGTTTCATACGGTCGACCACGTGACAGGCACGTTGATGGACGGGTTCGATTCGCTCGATGCTTTCGTTACCCATATGTGGGCTGTAACCATCATTGGTGCACCGAAGAAAGCGGCCGCTCAAGCAATCGAAGATCTGGAGAAGGATGCACGCGGCTGGTACGGCGGGGCAGTGGGCATGATCAGCGTGAACGGGGATATCAATACAGGCATTCTCATTCGCACAGTTCATTTGAAGGAAGGCACGGCTCGCTACTCCGCGGGGGCGACCCTGCTCTACGATTCGGATCCGGCATCTGAGGAAGAGGAATGCCGTCTGAAGGCGACGAGCTTTTTCCGGGCTCTCGATCAGGCCGTTGCACCTGGAACGCAACGCCATCATACGAGTCGAGCCGGAGACCGCGTTCGAATGCTGTTGGTGGACAACGACGATTGCTTTATCCATACGCTCGCTAATTACGCGCGCCAAACCGGTGCGATCGTGTCGACATACCGGTCCAACGTAGCGTTGGAGATTATTGATCGGACGCATCCCGACATTGTGCTCATTTCACCTGGACCCGGCCAGCCAGCGGAATTCGGCGTTCCTCAACTTGTCCGCGAACTCGGGAAGCGCGGCATCCCCGTATTCGGTGTCTGCCTCGGTTTGCAGGGCATAGTTGAGGCGTTTGGCGGCGAGCTTGAGGTGCTCGATTATCCTATGCACGGCAAACGCTCCCTCGTGCTGCATGGAGGACAGGGCGTTTTTCGCGGCTTACCGTCGCCATTTGGCGTGGGACGTTACCACTCGCTATATGCGAAGCGCGCCAGTCTTTCGGCTTGCCTCGAGATCACAGCCGAGTCGGATGACGGCATTGTTATGGGCATTCGTCACCGCGATTTGCCAATTGAGGCCGTACAGTTTCATCCGGAATCAATTCTGACGCTCGATCGCGATTGCGGGCTCCGTCTGATCGAAAACATGATTGAAAGTTACGCCAACGCGGCAGTTGCCCTTGAGCGAAGCTAACCTTTCTGCATCGCAATCTGAGGTAGCGGTTGTGGGAGGCGGCCTTGCCGGCCTTGCTGCGGCGCTTGCCATTGGGTCTGCCGGCCATACGGTCACGGTCTTTGAAGCGCGACCGTTTCTCGGGGGCCGGGCAACTTCCTATCCGATGAACACTGCCCAGGAAGACAGCCCTACTATCGACAACTGCCAGCACGTGCTATTGCGATGCTGCACGAACCTGATCGATTTTTATAAGCGGCTTGGAGTCGAAGATCGCATCCATTTCCACCGCGAGGTCTATTGGATTGAACCGGGCGGACGCGTGTCGACAATGCGCCGTGGTGTGTTGCCTGCTCCGCTTCATTTCACCGAGTCTTTCGCCCGTCTTCATTTTCTATCGACGGTAGACAAGATCAGCATCGGCCAGGGACTACTTGCCGTTCAACGCGAATTTCGCAAGCGAGCCGATCTCGATCACATTACCATGCTCGAATGGCTGCACGAAAAGAAGCAGACCTCGGGAGCCATTGAGCGGTTTTGGAGGCACGTGCTTGTGAGCGCTGTGAACGAAGAGCTGGACCGCATGGCTGCCGTTCATGGGTTACAGGTTTTTTATCTGGGGTTCCTTTCGCGCGCGGACTCGTACGAGGTGGGCATTCCGAACGTGCCGCTTGCCGAGCTTTACTCCGACGAAGCCTGGACCAAGTATCCACAGATCAAGATTGTACACAAGGCCGCCGTACAGCGGGTACACGTTGAAAGGAATAGCATTTCTAATTTGATCGTCAATGGTGAACGGATCGCGGCGGAGGCTTATGTTCTTGCGCTGCCATTTGAGCGGATCGCGGCCCTTGCGCCGGACTTGCCCATTGATCTTTCGCGTTTCACACACTCACCGATCACGGGCGTTCATCTCTGGTTTGACAGAACGATCACGGAGCTGCCGCACGCGACGCTGCTCGATCGCACGATCCAATGGATGTTCAACAAGCATGAGGGTCGTCACATTCAACTGGTCGTCAGCGCCTCCCGTAGCATGGTCGAGATGAAGCGTGAGGACGTGATCGATTTGGCGCTGCGAGAATTGAAGGAGTTCTTTCCGCAAGCCGCGGAAGCGCGACTCGAGCGTGCTCACGTCGTGAAAGAAGTGCGCGCTACGTTCTCCGCCGGGCCCAATCTTGAAGAGAGCCGTCCGTTCAGCGCAAGCTCTATTCCTAATTTGTTTCTGGCGGGCGACTGGACACGTTCTGGTTGGCCGGCAACGATGGAAGGAGCGGTGCGGAGCGGATATCTGGCTGCTGAAGCGGTGCTCGGTTCCATGGGCGATACGAAGCAGTTTTTGCTGCCCGATGTTGTGTAGCGCCCTATTTAACGCTGATTTGCTTTCAGAACTTTTTTACGAAGACGAATCGCCTTTGGGGTTACCTCAACGAGTTCATCTTCGCGAATAAACTCGATGGCCTGTTCGAGATTCAAGAGCCTGGGTGGTATCAAGCGGATCGCTTCATCTGAGGTGGATGCGCGCATGTTCGTGAGCTTCTTTTCCTTGACGATGTTCACATCTAGGTCGCTGTCGCGCGCGTTCTCGCCGACAATCATGCCTTGGTACGCTTCCGTTCCCGGAGAAACGAAGATAACGCCCCGCTCTTGCAGGTTGAAAATGGCATAGCTGGTTGCAATACCCGGTCGATCGGCAACCAGCGAACCCGTGGGACGCATTTCGATCTCGCCCTGCCACTCGATATAGCCGTGAAATAGCGAGTTCATAATTGCAGTACCCTTTGTATCGGTGAGCATCTCGCTGCGGATGCCGATTAACCCGCGCGACGGGATATGAAAATCCAGCCGGACGCGGCCGGAGCCGTGATTGACCATCTTGCTCATCTTGCCCTTACGCGCGCCCATCTTCTCGATCACGACGCCGATAAACTCCTCTGGGCAATCGATCACCAGCAGCTCGAGCGGCTCATGCAGGATGCCGCCGATGGTGCGAGTAAGAATCTCCGGCTTACCCACCTGCAGTTCATAACCTTCGCGCCGCATCATCTCGATGAGAATGGCCAGCTGCAGCTCGCCGCGACCCATAACTTTGAATGCGTCCGGGCCCCCCGCTTCTTCAACCCGAATTGAAACATTCGTCAGGAGCTCCTTGTCCAGGCGGTCCCGAAGATTGCGCGACGTAACGTACTGGCCTTCTCGTCCCGCAAACGGCGAGTTGTTGATCGTGAACGTCATCGCAATAGTCGGTTCGTCAATCTGAATGTTCGGCAAGGGCTCGGGGGCCTCGGCATGGGTCACGGTTTCCCCGATAGTGATCCCTTCAACTCCCGCGATCGCGAGGACATCCCCCGGCTTTCCGATAGTCTCGTCAACACGCTTCAGTCCTTCGAACGAATACATCTTGGTAATGCGCGTCTTCTGGAGGGAGCCATCGAGTTTCACGATGCCCACCTCATCACCGTGCCGCAAGGTTCCGTTGAAGACGCGGCCGATGGCGAGGCGGCCCAGATAATCGCTGTAATCCAAATTCGCAACCAAAAGTTGTAACGTCGCTGTAGGATCCCCCTGCGGAGGCGGTATGTGCTTTACGATCGTCTCGAAGAGCGGTGCGAGGTTTTCTCCTTCTTCACTCGGGTCGAATTTGGCGATGCCAGCTTTGGCGTTCGTATAGATGACCGGAAAATCCAGCTGGTCTTCCGTTGCATCAAGATCTATGAAAAGATCGTAGACTTCGTTCAGCACTTCCTGTATGCGGGCGTCGGGACGGTCGATTTTGTTGATGACGAGCACGGGCGGCAGTTTGGCTTCGAGCGCTTTCATCAGCACGTACCGTGTTTGCGGGAGCGGACCTTCGCTCGCATCGACGAGCAACATGACGCCATCGACAATCTTCAGGGCACGTTCCACTTCGCCGCCGAAATCACTGTGGCCGGGGGTGTCGACAATGTTGATCTTGGTGCCGTGATATCGAACACCGGTATTCTTGGCAAGAATCGTGATGCCGCGCTCGCGCTCCAATTCGTTCGAATCCATCATCCGTTCGATGACTTCTTCGTTCGCTCGAAAAAGGCCGCTTTGCCGCAGCATTCCGTCTACGAGCGTTGTTTTTCCATGATCAACGTGGGCAATGATGGCGATGTTGCGCGTGTTGATAGTTCCGTTTTCTGCTCCCATCGATACGCTTCATGGTCTCATGCATAGCGGCTATGCGACCCTGTTAGCGGAATGGCGGTAACCGAAGCACTCCCGACGCTCGTAATTGTGGGGAGACCGAATGTCGGTAAATCGACATTATTCAATGCAATCTTGGGCGATCGCCGCTCAATTGTTGGGAACGAGCCCGGCATGACTCGCGACCGTATCTATGGCGAGGCGGAATATCGCGGCAAGCGCTTCGGGCTCATTGATACCGGCGGCATCATTCCGCATGACGACGCACTTATCCCAACCGAGATTCTGAAGCAAGCCCACGTAGCACTGGATCTTGCTTCCCATATTCTTTACGTTATCGATGGGCGGACGGAGATTACGGCAGCCGACCGCGATTTGTTGAAGCTACTTCGGCCTCTCAGCAAGCCGCTGTCGCTGGTTGTAAACAAGATCGACCCGCAGTCACGCGAAAACCTCGTTCACGAATTTTACTCGCTAGGAGTCGGCGAGCTCTTTCCCATTTCGGCCGAGCACAGGCTTGGACTAGATGAGCTGCTCGAACACGTCACAGCCCCATTCCCACGAGAGCCCGACATCGAAGAAGAGAACGAGACAGAAAGCGATGAACGACGAATCAAAGTGGCGATCATCGGCCGGCCGAATGTTGGGAAATCGACTATGCTCAACGCACTCGTAGGCGCCGAGCGATCGATCGTTTCTCCTGTTCCTGGAACTACGCGCGATGCGGTAGACGAAAGCATTCGAGAGGGCAATACGACGTTTCGTTTCGTCGATACTGCGGGTATTCGCCGCAAGGGGAAAACGACCGAGATGACCGAAAAATTGAGTGTGATGATGGCCCGGCGTCATATTCGGATGGCCAATGTTGTTCTGCTTATCGTAGACGCTACGGAAGGAGTTGTGGGATCGGACGCGACCATCGCCGGTTACGCGCACGAAGAAGGACGCGCAGTCATCGTCGTTGTAAATAAGTGGGATGCGGCGGCGGGCAAGAGCAAACGGGCATTTACAGAAGCGGTGCGGGACGAGCTTAAATTCCTCGACTACGCGCCCGTTTTGTTCACGTCGGCAAAGAACGGTGAGGGCATTCGCCGCATCTTTTCGACGGTCCGGCGATCCTTTGAGGCTGCGTCAAAGCGCGTGACAACGGGCGAGCTCAATCGATTCGTCGAGACGTTGAAATTCGAGAGTGACATTCGCATTTACTACCTTACGCAGGCGTCGATACGACCGCCTACGTTTGTTGTTTTCACGGATAAGGCGGACAAAATGCATTTCTCGCTGGAGCGCTTTCTGATCAATCGGCTGCGAGAGCGGTTTGGGTTCGAAGGCACGCCGATTGTCATAAAAACCAAGAGACGGTAGGCTGTGAATATGTCGACGGCGGTTCACATTTCGATGGAAGAGTACCTCAATACCGAGTACGAGCCTGACTGCGATTACGTGGACGGCACCATAGAGGAGCGGAACGTGGGCAAGAATCGGCACAGCAGAACGCAAACTCTTCTCAGCTCTTGGTTGCTCATGCGCGAGATGGAACATGGCCACAAAGTTCTTGTTGAGCAGCGAGTGCGGGTATCGCCTTCCCGTGTACGTATACCAGATATTTGCCTCGTCGGTGCTCAGGATATCGACGAGGTGATTCAGGAACCGCCGGCACTTTGCGTTGAGATTCTCTCGCCCGACGATCGCTGGAATCGCATTCAGGACAGATTGACGGATCTCTTGGGTTTCGGGGTGCCCACAATCTGGATCATCGATCCGTATACGCGAGAAGCATGGATCGCTACGTCCGCGGCGCCAGTGGCTCCCGCAACGGATGGCAAACTCCGATGCGCAGCTCTCAAGATAGAACTGGAGTTGAACGAGATTCTGCCAGAGGAATGAGTCGTCGGCCCCGGTCCGCTTCGGCTGTAAATAATTGCGGTTCGGGCGCATGATTAAACAATGGGAATGAAGAGCCGGCGAGGTTGAGAGCAGGCGCCTATGAATACTCGAGGCGAAAATTCAATTTTGCAATCGTCTCAAAATTCGCAAACGCTGAACCAAATTGACGTCCTTTGGATCACCGCGGGTCTTGGGTGCGATGGCGATACGATCGCGATGACCGCGGCAACCCAGCCCAGCCTTGAGGAAATACTCCTGGGTGCTATCCCCGGAATTCCGAAGGTGAACTTACATAATCCCTTCCTTGCCCCGGAGGTGGGTGAGGACTTCATGAGCTACTTCCATCGCGGCGCTGAAGGCAGTTTAGCCCCGTTCATTCTGGTCATCGAAGGATCTATCCCGAATGAGCGAAATAAAACTGAAGGATATTGGGCGGCATTCGGCACGAATCAAACCACTGGCCAGCCGATTGAGACGTGTGAGTGGATCGACCGTTTGGCGCCGAAAGCGTGGGCGGTGATAGCAGCCGGGACCTGCGCCACCTACGGGGGGATCCATGCGATGCAAGGAAATCCGACAGGTTGCATGGGGCTTGCAGATTATTTGGGCTGGAACTGGAAATCGAGTACAGGCATCCCGATTGTCAACGTGCCTGGCTGCCCCGTTCTGCCCGATAATTTCACAGAGGTGCTTCTCTATTTGCTGTATCAGGCGGCTGGGCGTGCTCCCATGATCCCTCTCGACGAAGCTCTGCGGCCGAAATGGCTCTTCAGCCAAACGGTGCACGAGGGTTGCGATCGTGGCGGTTACTACGAGCAAGGCGATTTTGCGGAAGAGTATGGCGCGCCCGAATGCATCGTCAAATTAGGGTGCTGGGGGCCGGTGGTGAATTGTAACGTCGGCAAACGCGGTTGGATGGGCGGAATTGGTGGGTGCCCTAATGTCGGCGGAATTTGCATCGGCTGTACCATGCCAGGATTTCCGGACAAGTTCATGCCGTTTATGAATCAGCCGCCGGGTTCACTGCTGTCTTCGCATGCGGTGATGACCTACGGGCGTGCTATCAAAGCATTGCGCAGGTTTACCCAGGGATCTCTCAATAAGGAACCGGAGTGGCGGCGTCATGGCCGCGGAGAACCAGCTTCGAACAACCAATAAGAGATGTACGACACTGGCGATCCCGCCTCGGAAGACAGGCAAACGCCGGAATTGGCGCAGGCAGAGACTCTTCTCAAAGCGCTCGCGAACGTCTCGTTCCCCCTCGGCGCCACGGTTGAACAGTTCTTTCAGGGTTTTTTTGAGAAGCCGCCGACCACGAGAGCCATGGAGCGGCCCGATGTTGAAGCAAGGTATCAAACTCTCGTAGAGCAGCTACCCGCCGTGATCTTCATGGCATTTCTCAACGAGGGCGTTAGCGAAGCGTACGTGAGCCCGCACATCGAGAAGGTCTTGGGCTTTACGCAGGAACAATGGCTGAACGACCCTATTCTGTGGTACGAGCGAATTCACCCCGAGGATCGAGTCCGCTGGAATATTGAAGCCGCAGGGCTGGTGCTCTCGGGTCAGCCATTGCGGGCGGTATACCGGGTGATTGCACGCGACGGGCACGTGGTCTGGTTCCATTGCGAAGTGAAGATGGTGCTCACTGAGGCCGGCCGGCCCTGGTTTCTTCACGGCGCCGCTTTCGATGTGAGCGAACTGAAGCAAGCGGAAGAAGCGTTAAAGAGAGCTCATGACGAATTGGAGACGCGCGTTCAGCAGCGTACGGCGGAACTGGCAAGAGCGAATTCCGAATTGCAGCTGGAGATTGCTGAACGCAAGCGGGCGGAATCGAAGCTAGCACGTCAGGCGGAGGAACTGGCCCGCTCTAACGCCGATCTGGAGCAGTTCGCGTATTCGGCTTCTCATGACTTGCAAGAACCGCTCCGTAACATGTCGATCTATAGCGAATGGCTGAAAAAGCGCTATGCAGGCAAGCTGGATCATGACGCCGAACACTTCATCAACATCTTGAACGAAGGCGCGCAGCGAATGATCGCAATGGTGCGTGATTTGCTCGCCTATACTGAGGCAGCTAAGCCTGCCGAAGCATTGGAGGAAGAGGTGGATGCGAATGCCGTGCTGGCGAAGTCAATCGAGGACCTGGAGGCGATGATTCGTGATAACGAGGCCATCATTACGCAGGATCCGCTGCCGCGCGTGGCAATGCGCGAGATCCATTTGCAACAGGTTTTTCAGAACCAATCTTAAATGCCATCAAATACAGGAGTGATGAGGCTCCGTTCGTGCATGTTTCGGCAGCTATTGCCGGTTATTATTGGCGGTTTTCCGTTAAGGACAACGGCATGGGCATAGAACCTCAGTACCATGAGCAAATTTTCGGGATGTTCAGGCGTCTGCACGGGAGAGAGAAATATTCCGGCAGCGGAATCGGTCTGGCGCTTTGCAAGCGCATCGTGGAGCGTTACGGAGGCCGAATCTGCGTGGAGTCGGAAGTGAATCGGGGGGCAACTTTTTTCTTTACGGTACCGGCGGCTCAGCCGGAAGCATAGTCCGACCAAGATCATCAACGTTCCACGATGCTTTATTGAATCGCAAATTGCTTCACAACCACGTTATCGTTTTCATCGAAAACGCGCACCGCCACAATCTGTCCAGCACCAGCGGGCAGCATGTAATTCAAGGTTTGTGAGTCCGTGACCTTGTTTACTGGTTCGAGTAAGATCCAGTCGCCGCCATTGACCGAGTATTCAGCTTTATCGATCCAGCTCAGCGCGTCTGAAGCGGTGAAACTGACCTGGTACCGAGCGCCATCATTGGTAATTTTCACTTCCCCGATTTCAGGCGGCGTGTTGTCGACCGTAAAAGGGTCGCTTTCAAGGGAGCTGGTCAACGTATTGGGGGGCGTATTTCCAGGAGCATCGCTTGCCGTAATGCGGACGACATATTGGCCATCTGGAAATGCGGTGCTGTCGAAAGAATAGTGCTGGTCTTTCAACGTGTCTTGCAGCAAGCGCCACAAAGATCCGGTTTTCTCCTTCATTTCGATTTTGAAGATGAGCGGATCACCATTCGGATCGGTCGCGTTCCAGCGGATTGTCACGTAGCCCTTGCTGTACTGCAGGGTGGCGCTTCCACTTAGATCGAGTGCAGGTATAGAAGCAGTGGGTTTTCTTCGCCCGAGTGCCGGCAACGTCAGAGTGGTTGCCGACCCTGATGGCAAAGAAGGCCTCTCCGAAGGCGACGGAGCAGTGCTCTCGCGGTAATTGAATGGCGCAATGTCAACCTGGAGAATTTTCGGCGCAATGTTTTTCGACAGGTACGCGATGTAGACGACGCTCAGCTCAGGTGACTGAGCTTCTGAGGAGCGGCTTAACGTCAGGCGATATTGGAGGAATCGAGCAGCAGGGGAGTCTATCTGGCCGCCGAGTTTGGTGACCGCGACCTTGGTCCAGGGGCTCCAACTGTTTTGCGGCCGGCTCAGATTACCGCTTCGCGCTTCAAACGCGATAGCGCCGCCGCGCAAAGTCGAAGTCAGATGAACCTTCCCCCAATAAGCGAAGTCGGAAGCATCAAGCACTTCGCTTTCGAGGGTGCCGGTTGTTTCCAGCCCGGGTCCAATCGAATAAAGGTTCCCAACATTGCCGGTCGCGGCATATACCAGCCCGTTTCTGCCCTGCAGAAAGGCTGTTATTTGTGTCGGTGGCGCATTGAGCAACTGTGTCGAGAGTTGAGTGGAATCCACTCGATAAATGAGGCCTTTATTCCCCGTCCCAAGCAGAGGTCTGTCCGCTGGATCGAAAGCGATCGCGTAGATCAAATCCGTTGGAGAACTCCAGATTGTTTCCGCAAACCCATCTTTTTGGATGCGGTAGAACTCGGAACCGCCAACCACCGCCGCGCTTAGAGAGCCCACGGCAGGAGGGAGCGACGGGGGAGCTGCCCCGGCTTTCGGCGCACCTGTCCCCATTACAGGAGGAGGACTGGATGGAAGCACCGGTGGCGGCCCCGTGACGGAAGCGCTGGTCGGCTTGCTTCCAACGGCTGCGGCATAGATTGCGCCATCATGTTCCGCAACAGCGGTCACTTCGCGTTTATTGGTTTGATATAAGACAAAGCCTTTACCCTCGGGGGTGATGCGAATCACCAGACCATTCGGCTCGGTCCCCACGATCAGATTGCCGCCGTTATCGATGATCATCGAGCGCGCATGCGTTTCTTCAGTGCGGAAGAATTCTGAACCTTTGCCGTCCGGAGTGACACGGTAGATCAGGCCGGAATCTCCGGTTGCGATGAAAAGGTCACCAGAACGGTTGAAAGCCATAGCCCAAATGTACTTACATTTGGCATCGAAAAAGAGCTGCGGTTTTCCACTCTCGTCAATTCGGTAAATCTTGGCATCAGGAAGCACCGCGGCATAGACCCGATCGCGCGAATCTATCGCCAGAGCGTGGACTTCGAGACCTGTCAGTTCAGCGAAGGCTTTCTGTTTGCCGTTGGCTTGGCGCGCAAAAATCTTGGTCGTCGCTCCGGTGGGCGCACCGCCCGCGTAGTAGATAGTCTGTTTCGAATCCTGTGCGATAGCCCACAGATAGGGCACGCTTGTGCTATCCAATTCCCTGAAGACCGGAGCCAGGGTCAGGTGGCCATCGCTGCGGATCGAAAGGTTCTTAGGCGTACCCCGAGCGAATGCCGCCTGATCTGATTGTTCCCAAACATGAGTTTCGATGGCGAAACAAAGGGGAGTCGCCGCCGCAAGCAAGGCTAGAACTGCGGCCCGGTACAAGCCCGAGTAATTGTGCATTAGAAGACAGTTTGGCTCTCGGTAATGACGTTCAGTTCACGTACACCTTCAGAGAGAAGTTACCCGTAACGACCACATTGAAGGGTACAGAGGTCTGCTCGTGAGCGCTTTCTGGCGAGCTAACGAACTGGTGATTCGTGGCGCGTCCGCTCTGCATTACATTGAGCACGGAAGCCGGCAAACTCGGCAACACTTTTTCGTCGGAATATACCGTGGGCTGGGACTCGATGAGCGAAACGTAGAGCCGATTATTGCTCCGCTCTTCATTCAGCATCGCGACTCGTTGTGGAATATCTTCGATTCGGTTCAGTGAGCTGGCAATATTCTGGAAACGGCTGAGCGTTTCCGCGTCACTAAACAGGATCTGGTGATCGCCTCGCGCCAGACCCGCGGGTATCTTTACGCTGACTGTGCGCTCAATGCGATCGCCACGGTAGGGCTTGAGGAATACTTTCACCGGCACTTCCGTCCCTGCAGTGACCTTGTTGTCGGCAATCCAGGCTGACTCGATCTGGGCAATTCGTCGTTCCGGGATGAGGTCAACCGTCACATTTACTGTATTCAGCTTCGGCATCTTGGATGAATTTACAAACAGGCGATTAAATTTATCTCCCCACCAGCCTGCGAGAAGCATCGGCGTCGGAACGGGTGTCTCGGCGGGCGCCTGCATGGTTGTGAGCTCAATAGGCTGTTGCCCTTCTACCTGCAGCTCGCCATGCAGCCGATATGTGGCCTCTTCAGAAAAATCGTTCAGATTGGACAGCGAGTTGAAAAGCGTCGCCATCATCAGGTAAGGTGTCCACTTCTGATCGACGAAAACATTGAAATGGAAATCCTGCATCTTGCGCACGCTATTGTCGGCGTTGCGGGAGCAGACGTGCATTGTCACAGGAATCATTTGAGCAGTTGCGCCAAGCTCGCCCTGAATACCGCTGTGACGATCCTGGCGTAATGCACCCACCACCTCAGACGCATTGCCCATTTTGGTGGGCTGGTATGCCGAAGCAAGCGTCATGATGATGTCTTCCTTGGCAATGGGCATGTCTACGGGTCCGAGATTGAACATGGGATGCCCGAAAGCCAGGATGCGCTTGCCGTCGTTGTAAGTCACCGTCCCGCCCCCCGTTATGGTCATGTCCCCGGACACAAGCACAGCCGCGACTCCTTCGCCGGGTCGCAATGAAGTGGGCCAGTCTGCGGCTGGCCGCGCTGAATCGAGCGCTCCACCTGAACCTCCCTGCGAGGCTGTCAGCCCGAGCTGGCTAAAAATCGGCGCGAACTGCTGGACGGCATCGTCGGAAAAACCGGACAGCGTGATCGGCGTAGCAATGGGGGCCATCATGGCGGTTTCGGGCAGCCGGTCCGATGCTCCTCTAGACATCACGCGTGAAAGCAGTTCGCCCGGCATCTGCAAGGACGCCGCTGCTTGTTGGACCTTATCAGGAGTACGGCTGTCCGCAGGACGAGTCTTATCAAAATCGTTGACCTCCATCATCAGGTGAATTGGCGTGATGCCGCAGATTGCATCTGGTGAGAAAACGCTTAAGCGCAAGGAAATTGCGCCGACCAGCTTGCCGTCTATATAGACCGGGCTGCCACTCATCCCACCGGCTACGTTGGTGCGTTGCGCATGGCCGGTAAGCTTGGCGACGATGATGTCTTGCTTGGGCCCCCAGGCGTTCTCCCAAACTCCGATGATTTCGACCGGGACCGGTTCAGGTTTACTGCCCTGAAATACCGTCCAGGCGACCCCTTTCATTCCAGGCTTCAGCGCCTCTTCGGGAAAGAACTGCACAGGGCCGGCTTTGGGCGGACTGCTCATGTTTGGAACACTGCCGTCCGGGGTAGCCGTGCCGATCGACAAACACAGTGAACATGACAGAATAAAAGAGCTTACAAGAGCTCGCTGGAGCATAGAAATCCTTCTTCCCGGTTAGAACGCGGCTTCAGTGGTGGATCAATGTGGGCGGCCCACCGGATGTCCAACATTATCCCGCAATGATGAATGTGAGGTTGTGCGCAAGGCAGGGCACGGTACTGGTTTGACGGCTTTGGGAGGACGTGAAGTTTCTATGGGGTTAATCTCCGTTCATGGCGACGTTCGTTGCGACACGTTTTCCGCTGACAAAGGTCAAAAGGTAAGGCCAAGGTAGTAGACTGAAAAAACAAATGCCCCACAAACGGGGGCGGGAGAGAGGATTCCATGATTTGCCGAGCCGTGATGCCACGAACATTGACCGTTGCTGGGACGTTGGCTGCTTCGTGTCTTCTTTGCGCATCACTCGTGATGGGAGCAGCACGCCCCCAAGGTAAGTCCGGAAGCGGTGATGCAGCCAAGGGTAAAGACGTGTTTGAGCAGTGCAGCGTGTGCCACAACGTGGATACGGACGAGAAGAAGATGGGCCCATCGCTAAAGGGGCTGTTCAAAAAGTCGAAGTTGAACAACGGCAAGCCTGTGAACGAGGCCAACGTTCTTGAGCAAATTAACAACGGCGGCAACGGCATGCCGGCATACGCGGACATACTTTCGGCGGACGATAAAGCGAACGTCCTCGCATACCTGAAAACGCTCTAGACCGGTTAACTTGAGTTCAGGTGCGACCGGTGTTCGCGCACGCAGGTCTGCTAGATTTGTAAGAAGTCTGACGGCTTCCATCGCGTCCCCATCGTCTAGCCCGGCCTAGGACACCGCCCTTTCACGGCGATAACAGGGGTTCGAATCCCCTTGGGGACGCCAAACCATATTCATCGGCAGAAAACTGCTGTAAGTATCCGAAAGTGAAGACGATTCAAGGGTTCTAAACCCTCCGAACACGTGGCAAGACGATGAGCGAAGATAGCGGGCTATTTAGTTTTTTACCGTCATCGTATCCGAATTCACTGCTTTCATTCCAGTGATCACTTCGAGTCCAGCAAGCACGCCCCGGTAATCGTTCTTATCAGCCTGGAACGCTGCCCCGCCCTTGTTGCCCCCGTCGTCCCAAGTAAGGCCGATGAAATGCTTCTTCGACTTGGTTAGTGCCATCAGTGCCCCGACGCCGAGTGATACAACGGCAAGCCCGATTGCGGCGCCCACGCGACGATGAACATCTTGGCCATAGCTAATCTCGGTAACCGCAAATGCAGGCACCCTGATCACGTCTGCATTGTCCTTGATGACGCGGATCTGGCTCTGGTCAAGGTATAGCCTCGTATCGGTTCCCGGTTTGAGGTTGGATATGGAGCCGCCGTCATAAGTGAGCTTGTACGCTCCTTCACCCGGAAGCGCCGAAAACGTCGTAGCTAATTGCGGATGTGAGCCGTCGCTTCCGCTAAGGCCATCGACCCCAGTCGCATGAGGATGGTTCGTCGATTTAGCGTGGTTGGACGGTTGCTCTTTGAAGGTGGATAACCCGTTCTGTCTTCCGGCCATTGCCTTGATGACGTCTTCAGAAACCCCGGCCTTGAGCATCACATCCGTACTTGCTGGATTCATCAGGAAGTTAACCTGTGGTGCGGACGCAATCATGCGCTCAAGCTCATTCGCATTGAACGCCAGCCTGGACCAGTTGCATGATGCGTTGATCGTCTAACGGCGCTTGCATTTGCTGCTGCGCTGAAGCAGAAAACGGCAAGCCTAAACACAACAGGAGTGCCGCTGAAAGATAATTGCTGGAGGATGACATTGCGTCACCTCGCTCTCTCTCGAAACTGAACAGTTGGGAGGTCTTGAGTCTAACAGCTTTAAGGCACTAAATAGTCCCCTCTAGGGTTTTGCACAGACCGAAGTGACAGAAGCGTTCTCTTTGGGCTGTAACGATTGCAAGGGCGAAAGCAGTTGGTCCAACTCCGAATCGACAATAAGATGGCAAAGTAAAGTCGGGACAGTGACACATCGATGGGCGGCGTTGACAACCGATTAATTTTCCCTTAGATATGATCCATTCGAAGACCTCGTGCGTCATTATTGAGCGACAGGAGATGAACGAATGATGCAACGTTTGATGAGTGGCGCTGTACTCACAGGAGCGCTCTTGATTTTTGGGGCTTTCGCCCAGGCTCAGTACGGGCCTCAGGGGGGATACGGGCCGCAGGGGAGGTATGAGCCGCGCTCGGTATCCGGTCTAGTGAACCAGGTGCATGCGGATCTCAACCGGTCGTATGCAGGATGGCGTTTCTCTCGCGACGACAGAAGACGGCTGGATCAGGCCGAGAAAGAACTCCGCGATTTTGCAAGGAAGTGGAATCGACACCGGTTCGATAAGGATGAGCTGGATGAAGCCATCGAAAGTATTCAGCATGTCGTGGACAACAATCGGATGCCTGCGCGGGACCGTGATGCCCTGTATAACGATCTTGCACAACTGCGGGGAATGCGCGAGGCGTATGACCGGCATGAGATCGGTTACGACCGGCGGTGAACCAAAAGAGCCGGATCTAGCAACTCGGCTTGTTTTTCTGTTTAGAACTGCTGGCTCGCTCTCGACAGCCTAGGAAACAGCATTCCTCGCGAGGGTCATGCCCGAATTCGCCGTCGTCAATAGGGTGTTGATGCTCGTGCCCACGCCCGCCATCACGCCGGTACCGGCTAGCGCCAGAAAACTTACAAGCAACGAGTATTCGACCATATCCTGGCCATGTTCTTCCTTCCCAAATGCGGCAACGGCAGTGCGGGCCGTCTTGTAAATCATCCGCCGCCTCGCGATAGTTCCTAATGCTAAACAGCAAGCGATCGCAATCCAATTCGCGACCTTCATCGGGTTCGTTGGCACTGCGCTTACTGCAAGGTTTAGCGCCGCCAAGGAGATGAACAAGTTTGACCAGTTTTTTCGACTCATTTTTTAAGATCCTCTTTGAGAAATGTAATGCCTCACTCAGAGTCGCGTGAAGGGGTGCGCCCGCACAACGGAATAAGTGGTCCCCCCGGTGCTAGGACTCGGCTGCCTTTCGATAACGATGCTGTCACAGGCATCGCCAATTCTTGCGCTTGGCTAAAATGCAGATTGCAGAGGAGGAATCACGTGCAAAGGCGTCAGTTTTTAACTTCATCGTTGGCCGTTTCCGCAATGGCGATCGATGCTTGGAGCGATAGTTTGCAAGCTGGGCAGCACGGGGCAGAACCCAGCGGCCGCGAATACTACGAACTTCGCCGCTATCACCTGCAATCGGGTCCGCAACAGAAACTGACAAATAGTTTTGTCGCCGACGCTTTGATTCCGGCCTTAAACCGTCTCGGCATGAAGCCTGTAGGAGCATTTGAACTCTACCTTGGGCCGGAAACGCCCTCTTTGTATCTGCTGATTCCAAGCACATCGCTTGAAACTCTTGTGAACGCTGAGTTCCGTCTAGCTCGAGACGAGGAGTACCAAAGGGCCGGAGGTTTCTTCCTGAACGCCCCTGCGAAGGAACCCCCCTATCTGCGGATGGAAAGCTCGCTCATGACTGCTTTTGAAGGTTGGCCGAAGCTTACCTTGCCGGCGGCCACCGCGCAAAATGGCTCACGCGTTTTCCAGCTTCGGACATACGAAAGTCCGACTCATCAAGACCACCGGCGCAAGGTTGAAATGTTCAATAGTGGCGAGTTTGGCGTTTTCCAGAGGGCTGGGTTTTGGCAGGTCTTCTATGGCGACACGCTGATTGGCTCACACCTGCCGAATTTGACGTATATGTTGAGCTTCCCGGATCTTTCGGAGCTCAATGCTAAATGGAAGTCGTTCGGTGCGGATCCCGAATGGAAGAAATTGCGCACTTCACCGCGCTTCAGTTTCGAAGAAATCGTCTCGAACATAACGAGCCTCATTCTCAACCCGACTTCGTATTCGCAGATCTGACGGGCGGCCCGTTCCGGGCCTAAGAATGCGGCGAGCCATGTTACTCTGAAATCACGATGTCGATCCCAAATGTGAAGCGTTTTCGGCCGTTTTGCCCGACTTGCAACGAGACTTTTACTGTGATGGCGGTCCTCCCGAAAGATGCCAGTGTAGACGATTATCTGACGGACGTGGTCGCGCGTCACGACCATAAGGCATACCAGGAAGCGAAGCAGCAACACTTCAAAATCCGCGTCGGTCAACAGAAGCAGAAGCGAGCAAAGTAAGTCGCTAGCGCCTGTTCATTAGATACCATCACTTTCAATTCATTGCGGCCTCGACGCCTCTACCGCTTTCAGGCCTTTTGAAGCAGCTAACGAAACATCCGAATCGATATCCTTCGAAAGTGCGTTCAGAACCGGGATAACGTCGCCGTTGCGGCTTGCTGAAAGAGCTTGGCAGAGTGCCAGTTTTTGCTCTTTGGTAGCGTCCCGCAGTAATGGAAACAATGCTTTGCGCACCTCATCGCGCCTGCACAATTCAGCGAGATAGGCTTGCGCCGAATCGCGCTGTCCTCTAACATCCAATTTTTCTACTAAATACCGCAGCGGACTGAAGTCAGACGTGTCCACTTTGCCTTCACTGACCAGCGCAAACGCAGCGGCAACATGGACTTTCGGATCGGCATTCTTCTCGTTATAGGCTTGTTCGATAGCCGCCGTATCCTCTGGTTCACGAATGCGGCCCCGACCCTCGAGCGCGGACGCGCGCAGGTCCGCGTCCCGGTCCTCTATATATTGCTTAAAAACCGATCGATCCTCCGCGATCCCGAGCATGGCTAAACATTCGAGCGCCGCCCGGCAAATTTTAATATTGCGGGCGTCTCGCAGGACGGAGCGAACGTCGGAAGCCGAATCTAAGCTGTGCAATACGCCGATTGTTTCGAGCGCGGTGGCCTGAACACGGTCATCGAAATCGTGAGCGAGGAAGGAAACGCCTGGGCCGGCGGAGGGGTCGCCAATTTTCTGAAGTGCAACCAGGCACTCAAAAATAACCTCGCTGTTCTTCGAGCGAAGCGCGTCAACAAGCGCGACCACGGCTGGACGAGCACGCAGAATGCCCGCTGCCCGAGCTGCATTGGCGCGGGAATCGATGCTTCCGCCGCGAAGTATCACGTCGCCGAGCGCCTCCCCGACGTCTGTACGAACGCTTACGCTCGGATCAATTACCTGATTGTCACGCGATGAAAAAAACGATTTCACTTGGCGGACTCCGCGCGTAAGCGGGCCCGTCAGACCTCCTTTAATCACATATCCAGGCACATAGAAGTTCACAATGCCGTCGACCGCACGAATTTGAACTTCAGAATCATTGTCGTGGGCCGCCTTGATCAACGGAGCGAGACTGGCTTCCGTCCCGATCTTGACAATCGCTTTGACGGTTTCGATACGGATATCACGGTTTGGATCGCCCAGGTTTTGCTCGAGCGCCGGAATAGCTTGCGAGTTTTTCTTACCGAGGTCACGAATCCGGGCGATGCGCTGATTTGCGCTATACGCGTCCTCGTTCTGTCCAAATGCAATGAGCGAAATCAGACAGAAACAAGACGCTATGACGCGGAGCGAGCATAAGACCATATTGTGAAGTTAACCGAGCTAACCGACAACTTCGACGGTTATCTTGTGCGGAATGAGCCCGGCTTCATAGCCGAGATCGAGGAGTTTTTGTGCGGCGCGCGGCACGATATCAGTTCCGTCGATCGTGTGCTGATTCACGTACATTCCCACGAATTGTTCCGCCAGCGCGGGTTCCAGATCACGGGCGAACTGCATGGCATAATTTAGCGCTTCATCGTGATGGTCGAAAGAGTATTGTATGCTTTCGCGCAGCAGCCTGGAACATTCAGTCTGAACCTCGGGTGGCAGATTTCGCCGCATCGCGTTGGCACCCAGCGGCAGGGGTAATCCGTACTTGCCCTTAAACCATTTCCCGAGATCTAGGATGTGATGCAAGCCTTCCTGGCCGTAAGTTAACTGACCTTCGTGAATCACTAGACCAGCATCAACCTCGTGTTCCTTCACTGCATCGAGGATCTTATCGAACGGAATAACGATGTGCTCAAAATCGGGCTGAAACAGCTTCAGGACAAGGAACGCCGTCGTCATGGTACCGGGAATCGCGATTCTTTTTCCCTTTAACTCTTCGGCGGCCATGGGACGGGAGCTCACGACCATCGGGCCATAGCCGTCCCCGACACTTGACCCGCTTGCCATTAACACGTATTTATCCGCTACATACGGATACGCGTGATAAGAGATCGCCGTCAGTTCGTAGAGCCCTTCGGTTGCTTTCCGGTTCAGCGATTCGATGTCTTCTAGAACGTGACGGAAAGTGACCACGCGCGAGCGGATCTTCTTTGTCGCCAGACCATAAAACATGAAGGCGTCATCGGAATCGGGGCTGTGAGCGCACACAATTTCCAGTGCTTGCGAGGGGCTCATCGACGTGGGTTTCTAAGATGTGGGCCTAAATCGAGCAACCCCAGTGTAGCAACAGTGATAGAAGTTGCGGTTGCGTGGATCAGCGTTGATCGGTGCTGTCAAACGACTCTGGAACTCTCGCGCAGATGCAAGAGCGCAGGCTCGAGCGTCTGCATATCGTGCTTCAGGACTGAAAGCAAGTGCAAGCAGTGCTGATGATTGCGTTCCTTGGCAGCGCTTTCCAGTTCCTCCGCGCGGAGCCTTCCGACCTCGGCGTGCAGACTGGCGAGCGAACCCTTTATAGTGTGCGCGACTAAATACAGGTGATCGTACTGCCCATTCGCCAGCGCTTCTTGCATCTCGGTAATTTGGATGAGTCGCTCAGAAAGAAACAGGTCGATAATCTCGATCAGCAGATCCCGATCATAGGCCACCTGCTCCTTGAATTTCTCAGGGTCGAATATGAGGAGGCTCGCCTGTGCTGGGTCTTCACTGGGATCCTTTGGAGCGCAAACCACCTTCGCAAGGCTGGTCACAGCCGCCATCAAGGCCTTCGATTCGAAATCTTCGGAAAGATAGCCGTCAATCCCTTCCTCTCCACTCGGCTGCCACAGGGACCCGTCGAACAGGTCTGTCGAAACTGACAAAATAGCCGTTCGACTTGACGCGCGCTGACTTGTCTCTACGGCGCGCAATTTCCCTGTGAAATCCGCCACCCCACCGGCGGGGAGCGGCGAACCGAGCACCACCGCATCGAATTTTTGATTGCACATCGCTTCCGCTGCTTCTTCTAATCCGCTTGCCGGGAGTACGGTGTGGTTTGCACCGGCAAGTCTAGATGAGATGAGCTGCGACTGGCGTGCGTCGCCGTCGATGAGAAGAACCCGAAGCGTATTCAAAAACTTAACCTTGTAAGAACCACGCCCGGAGTGGACCCGCCGCTCCGATACGCAAAAACACTTTACGTCAATTCAGTACATTTACAGCAACTTTAGTTGCGAAATTTCCACTTTTCTTGTATGGTATATACTTTTCTTGTAGTGGGGGTGCGCCTTCCCTAGTCTCACGACTCGCACTAAGATATCTATATCCACGACTCGCCCCTTGCCGCACAGGCTGCTGTCCGGCGCAAAAATCTTTTCACTTGCCGTCTTCAATCTAGTCTTTCCGGACGAGTGTAGGCTCTGCGAGCAGTCTTTGAACAATCTGTCCCGAATTCCAGTTTGCCCTGCCTGTCTTTCCCTTCCTGAGCCGCTGCATGCGGAATTCTTTTGTCGAGCCTGCCGCACACCGTTCGTGGATTCTTATCCGCTGGATGAGCATGACCTCTGTACCGTCTGCCGGGAGAGTCTGGCAAATTTTGATGCGGCCTATTCTTTCGGCAGTTATGAAGGCCCTCTCCGAAAATTAATCCATCTTTTTAAATATGCAAAAGTGGAAAGCCTCGCGCTTCCCCTCAGCCGGCTACTGCTCCGGGCAATGCCGATAGACGCCCGCTTCGATGTGGTGATTGCGATCCCCATGCACTGGCGCAAGCGCTGGGAACGTGGATTCAATCAGGCTGAACTGCTCGCCGAGCCTGTGGCGAAGCGATACAGATTGAGGCTTTCGACTAATCTCGGACGCAAGCGTTACACCAAAGCCCAAGCGGCTCTGACCGAAGTTCAGAGACGCGACAATCTTAAGGATTCATTTTGCGTCAGAAATGCTCAGCAGATTGCCGGCAAACGCATCTTGTTAATTGACGACGTTTTCACGACCGGTGCGACTTTACGCAGCGCTGCCGCGATCTTGAAGGCGGCCGGGGCAGCGCACGTCACCGCGCTTACGCTGGCGCGCGTAGACCAGCGAAGCTTCCATTCCATGAACGCCTCGCCGCAGCAAGGCGCCCGTAGTGCACAGTTTGCCGGAACGGGAGTTCATTAGTCATTAGAGGGAATACGGAGCCTGTCTATGCCCAGCCTGGATCGACTTCATCGGCCTGTTCTTGTCCTCAACGCGAGCTACGAGCCGATCAATATCTGCGCCGCGCGAAGAGCCGTGGTGCTGATTCTGAAAGGAGTCGCATCGGCCGAAGAGCTATCGCCTGGACAGGTGCATTCGGCGAGGCGTTCGGTCGGCGTGCCCTCCGTCATCCGCCTGCTGGAATACCGGCGAATTCCACATCAAACGCGGGCACTATCGCGGAAAAACATATTGATGCGCGATCGCTATACCTGCCAATATTGCCATCGCACGCTGCCATCTGGCGAGATGACGCTCGACCACGTCGTGCCCCGTTCGAGGGCTGGCGAAACGGCTTGGGAAAATCTAGTGGCGTGCTGTCATCCTTGCAATAACAGGAAGGGCAGCCGAACACCGGAGGAAGCCGGCATGAAGCTGTTGCGCGCGCCTCGGCCATTTAGTTTGCATACGAGTCGACACTTGATGCGGCTACTGGGACGAAGCGACGACCAGTGGCGCAAGTATCTGTTCTACGCGGATTAGGTGAATTAGAAGCTGAGCAGGGTGGGCCGCCCGCCAACCTGTTTTACTTGGCTTGTTTGGAGACGCTTTCGGTCGCAACCCAGAGCTCAGTTCCCAGCATGTCGCGGGCGTTCATCGTTTGCGCATTCCCACTCTCGAATTTGTCTTTGCCCCAGGCCTTCGTCATCAGTTGAACGTAGTCGGTATGGAGGAAAGAATCGAGAGAGTTAGATGCTTCAACAGTGATGTAGTCATAGGGATGCGGCCCCGAATACACAGGCTGCATGACTGTCCACGAGTTGATCTGCCCATTGTTCGCACGATCGGAATGTATAGGCTTCCAGAGTTCTCGCTCCATCTTCATCGCGTCCTGGCCTGGTTTCGTTTTCATGAACGAGATCTGGTAGAACATTCGAGCGGGAGCACTTGTTTGCGCGTGAATATGTGTCAAAGGCACAAATGTGCCAAGAACGAAGGATAGAGCGCAGGCTGCAATAAAGCTTAGATATTTCATGTACACTCCTCGAAGAGATCGAGCTTATCATAAGAAAGTGTGCCTTGCGATGGTCTCGGCAGCAGTTTAAGCCCGCCAAAAATCATATCCGGCGGCTTTCGGAGCCTGAACGCCTGTCCAGCTCCCTCGAGCTCTTATGAGCTTGGCTCTGCCAACATCGCGCGCCACACGACGCGCCATTGACCATCGGGTTTAGATAGCGCAAAGACATCATGCCCGTGCTCGGTGTATTCGTTTCCCGAGAGAACGTAAGTCATGGTCCATCTGTATTGCGCTACGGCTGTTTCACCAATTACATCGACTTCCGGCTCATCGAGTGAGAAGCTTTTTACTTCAGCCTTTGTAACGAAGTCGTGATAGCTCTGGATTGTGAAACTGCGGCCTTGACCGAGCAACTGAAATCCGGGGCCTCGCAGACAACGTCCTCGGCGAAGCAGGGGTTCAGAGCAGCCGTTATAGCCTCCCCGCGCTTGTGCGCCCACGCGTCATTAAGCTCAGCCAATAGATTCCGAATTGCTAATTGATCGGCTGTAATTGAGGGCGTCTCGTTCATGCTGCGTTCGCCCCTATCGCGCAGCAACCGCGGCGTTCAGTTCCTTAACGATACTGCCGACGAATGCCTTTGCATCACCGAAAAGCATCAACGTCTTTTCCATGTAATACAGTTCGTTATCGATCCCGGCAAAGCCCGGACTCATGCTGCGCTTGATCACCATTACCGTGCGCGCCTCGTGAGCGTTCAGGATCGGCATACCTGCAATAGGGCTATTCTTCTCATTCCGGGCGGCTGGGTTGACCACATCGTTAGCGCCAATGACCAACGCAACGTCTGCCCTGGGGAAATCCGGGTTGATATCGTCCATTTCGGAAAGGCGATCATAGGGAACGTCGGCTTCGGCCAGCAATACGTTCATATGTCCGGGCATTCGGCCGGCCACGGGGTGAATCGCGAAACGCACATCGATACCTCGGCGAGTAAGGACATCGAACATCTCCCGCAGCTTGTGTTGGGCCTGAGCGACCGCCATGCCGTAACCCGGAATAATGATCACGCTGCGCGCCGCATCGAGAATCTCAGCAGCTTCTTCAGGTGTTGCGGAGCGGACTGGACGTTCGGCGGTGTCTTTCGTCACGCTTGTCTGAATCGTGCCGAACGCGCCGAAAAGGACGTTGCTGAAGGAACGATTCATGGCACGGCACATGATGACCGCGAGGATGAAACCCGATGAGCCATCGAGCGCTCCCGCGACGATCAAAAGCTTGTTGTCGAGCACAAACCCCATGGCGCTTGCTGACAAACCGGCATAGGAATTGAGTAGGGCGATGACGGTCGGCATGTCGGCGCCGCCGATGGGGACGATGAGCATCACCCCGAACACTAGTGAGAGCACAGTAAAGACGGGAAACAACCAAGTTTGCTCGGGAGAAATAATCAGCGCGATCCCGACCGCGACCGCGAGAACGAATACTCCCAAATTCACGAAATTTTGCCCTCGATACGTGATGGGCCGTGTCGGAAGGATCTCTTGCAGTTTCCCGAACGCCATGAGGCTGGCGGTAAAAGTAAGAAATCCCAGCAAGGTTTCGATCACGAGCGCCGTCATCACGAACCCATGAGGCATATGGCGGAAGTATTCTGCTGTTCCGATCAACGCCGAAGCCAGAGCGCCGCACGCGTGAGAAAAGGCTGTCCGCTGCGGAACGGCCGTCATCGGCATCAGGTAAGCGAGAGGGACGCCGATCGCAGAGCCTACAAAAAACGCAATCAAAATCCACTCATAGTTAACGACCTCATGCCGCAGCAGGGTGCCAACGACCGCCAACAGCATGCCGATTTCGCCAACGATGACACCGCGGCGCGCCGTTACCGGCGAATTCATCCACTTAATGGCTAAAATGAAGCCGACTGCGGCAAGGATGTAGAGGACCGGAAAGACACTCTCCGTCATTTCTTCTCCGTGCCTCGCTTCTTGAACATCTTGAGCATTCGGTCGGTGATGAGATAGCCGCTCACCACATTGGTTGTGGATGCGACAACAGCGATGAACCCGAGTGTGCGAGTGAGCGTAGAAGCATTCTTTTCGCCAGTGACCAGAATGGCGCCCACAACAGCGATCGCGGAGATCGCGTTGGTCAATGACATCAGCGGAGTGTGCAGAAGGGGAGACACGCGGCGAATCAGCTCAAATCCGAGAAAGGCCGCCAGCATGAATACCCATATGGCGACTTCGTATGTACTCATACTTTGACTTCCTTTCCTTGCCCCAGAGAAGTCTTCAGGAGTTCTGAGATGCGGGGATGAACAACCTTGTTTTCGTGAGTCACAAGAGTTTCACGGATGATTTCGTCCTCTAGATTTATGTTCAAGGCCCCATCGCGAACCAGGAGCTTGAGAAACGCGGCGACATTGGTTGCGAACATCTGACTGGCATGGTAAGGCACCATGGATGGGAGGTTTAAGGGCCCGAGGACACTGATCCCCTGATGGACAACCGTTTCTCCTGCGCGCGTGAGGTCGCAGTTGCCACCACGCTCCGCTGCGATGTCGACAATCACCGACCCGCAACACATGCCTGTGATCATCTCCCCCGTTATCAGCACGGGAGCTTTTCGGCCAGGCACTACCGCCGTCGTGATAACAACGTCCTGTTCCCGGAGCACCTCGCTCAACAGTTCGCGCTGACGCCGATAAAAGGCCTCATCCATCGCTTTGGCATATCCACCCTTGTCCTCGGAAGCTTGCGAGTCTACATCCAGAGTCACAAACTTGGCGCCCACACTTTCCACTTGTTCCTTGACTGCGGGACGCACATCGTAGGCTGAAACAACGGCCCCCAGGCGGCGAGCCGTCGCAATTGCCTGAAGACCCGCAACTCCAACTCCGAGCACAAATACTTTGGCCGGCGTAACCGTGCCCGCGGCGGTCATCAGAAGCGGAAACATCTTTGGAAGATGGCTTGCCGCCAATAAAACGGCGCGGTATCCGGAAATGGTGGCCATGGAAGACAAAGCGTCCATGCTCTGCGCACGCGTGATCCGCGGCATCAGTTCCATGGCAAAGAAGGATACACCTGTAGCGGCCAGATCTGAGCATTCAGTAAGAGCCATTAATGGCTCACCGAAGCCGACCAGAGCTTGACCCGTGCGAAGGAGCGGAAGATCCGAGCGACCGGCGTCGGAATTGGCGCCTAAACATCGCACTTGCGCGATGATGTCGGCCCGTTCGAAGATCTCAGTCCGGGTGGCTAGACGGGCGCCCCGGGGAATGTACGCGTCATCAGGAAATCCGGCTTCGAGACCGGCCGAGTGCTCGACGACAAGTTCAATCTGTGATTTATGCAACAGCTCGCACTGGCGCGGAGTAATCGCGACGCGGCGCTCTCCAGGAAACGTTTCGCGAGGGGTCCCAACGATAATAGGCAAGAGGTCTCCACCAGAGATGATGATAGATAGGGAGGGGTAACCGCAAGTGCGGGTTACCATGAGGACGGTGTATAATGAAGTCCCGACTACCTTTAGCTCGACCCGAAGTAGCTGGTCATAGCCGCGCGTGAGACCCACCGACGTTCAGAATCCGAATTACTATCACAAGGTTGTAGATTGCCAGTGGGCCTGCCCGGCACACACCAACGTTCCGGAGTACATACGCCTTATCGCACAAGGCAGATACACGGACGCCTACATGCTGAACCGGGAATCAAACGTCTTTCCTGCGATCCTGGGGCGCACCTGCGACCGGCCCTGTGAGCCCGCCTGCCGTCGCGGCCGGGTAGATGGGAAACCGGTAGCGATCTGCCGATTGAAGCGCGTTGCGGCGGACCTGCGCGGCGAAATCAGCCACTTGCTTCCGAAGGTTCCGGAGCAGAAAAACGGTAGGCGCATCGCATGTGTGGGGGCCGGTCCGGCTTCGCTGACCGTGGCGAATGACCTGCTGCCCCTGGGCTACGAAGTGACAATTCTCGACAAGCTGGACAAACCGGGCGGGCTCATGCGCTCGAACATTCCGGCCTTCCGGCTTCCCGAGCGGGTTCTCATGGAGGAGATCGATCTAATCCTCAACATGGGCGTGGATATGCGCTTCAACACACCCGTGAACAGCATGAGGGATCTGCTGGGGCAGGGCTTTGATGGTGTTTTCGTCGGCAGCGGAGCGCCCCGCGGGAAGAATCTCGATATTCCGGGACGCCATGATACAGACCGGATTCACATCGGCATTGACTGGCTGGAGTCGGTTGCGTTCGGCCACATCGATTCGATTGGCGAACGGGTATTGATTATCGGTGTTGGCAACACGGCCATGGATTGCTGCCGGTCGTCGCGGCGGCTCGGCGGTAAAAACATCAAAGTGATGGCCCGGCGCCCACGAAAGTATTTCAAAGCTTCGCCATGGGAACTGGACGACTCCGAGGAGGAAGGCGTCGAAATCGTAATCAATCATGCCCCGAAGAGTTTCGTCATTGAAAACGGCAAACTCACAGGGATGCTGTTCGATCGTCTGGAGTGGGACGCTGATGCCAAACGCTCGCGAACGCTCAACGAAGTATTTTTCCCCGCGGATGACGTGATACTGGCGATCGGGCAGGAGAATGCGTTCCCGTGGATCGAGCGTGATTTAGGCATCCAGTTTGACAGGTGGGAAATGCCGGTAGTCAACGACCAGACCATGGAAGCAACGCGCTCGGGAATCTTTTTCGGCGGCGATGCGGCGTTTGGGCCCAAAAACATTATTTGGGCTGTTGAACACGGTCATCAAGCTGCCATTTCGATCCACAACTACTGCGAGCGAATCCCGACCACCGATCGCCCGGCCCAGGGAATGAACCTGATCAGCCAAAAAATGGGGATCAGCGAATGGAGCTATCACAACGATTACAATCCCGTGCCACGCCAACGCATGAACCACGTGGATTTAGTCGAGCGGTTTGAGCAACTCAACATCGAGGTGGAACTTGGTTTCACCGCCGAACAGACCGCGCGCGAGGTGGAGCGCTGTCTGAACTGCGATATCCAAACTGATTTCACGGCAGTCCGCTGCATCGAGTGCGATGCGTGCATCGACGTCTGCCCTGTCCAATGCCTCACGATCACGCGCGATGGAGAAGAACTGGATCTGCGCACGCGGCTCTCGGCTCCCGCGCTGAACCTTGATCAAGCTCTGTATGTGTCGGCTCCGCTTCCTCAAACCGCACGGATTATGGCGAAAGACGAAGATGTTTGCGTTCACTGCGGCCTATGCGCCGAACGCTGCCCCACTGCGGCCTGGGACATGCAGAAATTCGAACTTCTTATTCCATACGCAGGCATAAAGTCGTGCACGAACACTTGCGTACCCGCGTAAACGACTTCGCCCTCAAGCTTGCGAACGTAAACGGCACCGGATCTGCCAGTGCGAATGGTCTGCTGATGCAGGCGATTTTCCGGATGGGGATTCCGGTCTCCGGCAAAAATCTGTTCCCATCAAATATTCAGGGCCTGCCTACCTGGTACGAAATTCGCGTCAACAAAGATGGTCATACTGCCCGGGCTTTGGACTATGACCTGATGGTTGCGATGAACGCTCAAACCTACGCGCGTGATATCGCGGAGGTGCGTCCGGGCGGCTATGTGTTGTATGACTCCTCGTGGCCGCTTGACCGGTCGCTCTACCGGGAAGATGTAAATTTCCTGCCCGTGCCGTTGGCGGAAATGTGCAATCAAAATTTCCGGGATCCGCGCGAGCGCACACTCATGAAGAACATCGGGTACGCAGGAACGCTCGTCGCCATTCTTGACATCGATATGCCGACGGTCGAAGATCTCCTGACAGAACGGTTCGCCGGTAAGAAAGCGCTCAGGGAATCGAACAGACAGGCCTTGCGTTTAGGGTATGAATACGCCAAAGAACGATTTGAATGTCCGCTTCCGTTCCGTATCGAGAGGATGGACGCGAACGACGACAAGATATTAATCGACGGGAACACCGCAACGGCGCTGGGGTGTGTGTATGCCGGTGCGACGGTTGCTGCCTGGTATCCGATTACGCCTGCAACATCGGTGATGGACGCTTTCAAGCTGTTTTGCGAAAAGTACCGGCGCGATCCGGAAAGCGGGCGGAACAATTACCTGATTCTCCAGGCCGAAGATGAGCTCGCGGCAATTGGAATGGTGATTGGTGCCTGCTGGAACGGTGCGCGCGCATTCACCTCAACGGCTGGGCCCGGCATCTCGCTCATGAATGAGCTGCTCGGCCTGGCCTACTACACCGAAATCCCGGCTGTCGTGATCGATGTTCAGCGAGTCGGACCTTCGACAGGGATGCCAACCCGCACTCAGCAAGCGGATCTCCTCGAGTGCGCCTACGCTTCGCACGGCGATACGAAACACATCCTTCTCTTGCCGGCCAATCCAGCGGAGTGCTTCGAATTCGCCGTGAAGTCGTTTGATCTCGCTGAACAATTTCAAACACCGGTGATCATGATGTCGGACCTTGACATCGGCATGAACGATTGGGTGGTCCCACATCTCAATTGGGATGACTCTTACCGCCCACAGCGTGGGCGACTGCTTGACGCGCAAGACCTTGAGCTCGTCCCCGAGTTCCATCGCTACTCTAATGAAGATGAAAACTACGTTGCTCCAAGAACTCTGCCGGGGGTGCACGCCGCTGGAGCGTACGTAACCCGGGGCTCCGGGCACAATAAGTTCGGCCGATACACGGAGACGCCAAGCGAATATCAGGAGGTAATGGATCGCCTTGCGTTGAAGCAGAAGGCTGCAGCCAAATTTGTACCGTTACCAAAGATCGACAGGCGCGCTGATGCGCGATTTGGTGTGGTTACGATTGGCGGCTGCGAGCCCGCCGTTCGCGAGGCCTTGGAACTTCTTGCCGAACGCGACATTCCTGCCGATTACATGCGCCTTTGCGGCTTCCCTTTTCACCAGAGCGTGGAAGCCTTCCTTTATGAGCACGATTTTTGCTTTGTAGTCGAACAGAACCGTGATGCTCAACTTCGATCCCTGCTGATTCTTGAAACCTGCGTTCCCAAAGATAGAGTGCGATCGGTGCTCGTCTACGGCGGATTTCCTCTGAGCGCCAAGCACGTAGTGGACGGGATCGTGAATCAATTGGAGAAATAAACATGCCATCAATTGTGAAGCCCGTTGTCAGGCATCCCAGTCTGCAGCGCAACGAGCTCGGGTTAACCATCCGCGACTATGAAGGGTCGATGTCGACGTTGTGCGCGGGATGCGGACACGATTCGATTACGGCCGCCATCGTCCGGGCTCTTTGGGAGATCTCAATGGCTCCGCACATGCTCGCGAAAATGAGCGGGATCGGATGCTCGTCCAAAACGCCCGCCTACTTTGTGAACGGGGCGCACGGGTTTAACTCTGCGCATGGGCGCATGCCGCCGATCGCGACCGGTGCAAACGCGGCCAACCGCGAGCTCACCTACATCGGTATATCGGGCGACGGCGACTCTTTATCAATCGGCCTCGGCCACATGTGCCACGCAATTCGGCGCAACGTGAGAATGGTCTACATCATCGAGAACAACGGTGTGTATGGCCTGACAAAAGGGCAGTTTTCAGCTTCTGCCGACGCTGGATCGAAAAGCAAGCGGGGAGAAGCTAACGAGATGGCGCCTATCAATCCCATCATGCTCGCCCTCAGTATCGGGGCGACCTTTGTGGCGCGCAGTTTCTCAGGCGACAAGGAACAGCTTGTACCAATTCTGAAAGCGGGGTTCGCGCATCGCGGCTTCGCGCTCATCGATGTCATCTCTCCCTGTGTCACGTTCAACGATCATTCCGGATCCACCAAAAGCTATCTCTATACCCGTAAACACGAGCTCAAGGCGACTGAGGTGGACTTTGTTCCTCCTGCGAAGGAGATCCTGGCTACCATCGCGCCACATGGAGTGACGAACGTGACCATGCACGATGGCAGTCTTGTGCAATTCAAATCGGTTCCCGAGAACTATGATCCGACGGACCGCCATAAGGCAATCTCCTATCTCATTGAGCAGCAGACGAAGGGCGAAATCGTCACGGGATTGCTATACGTGGACGAAACGGTAGGCGAGTTGCACGAGATGAATCGTACTTCCGAAATTCCACTCGCAAGATTGCCCTATGAGAAGTTGTGTCCTGGGCAATCAGCGTTGAAAACTCTGCAAGAGGAGTTCCGATAAGCAGTTCGCTGTCGGTTCGGAGCTGGCGAAGAGTTGTGAGTCTTACGCTTGCGGCCCGGCTGAAGTTGCGGGACTATGATCCTTCGGCCTCTCAGGCTTTTCCTTGGGAGCTGCGCTCGTTTTCACTGGGCTGATAATCACGTGCGCGTTACGCCCCTCCAAACGCGGATGTCCTTCAATTGCGCCGACACCTGCCAGATCCCCGGCGAACCGCAACAGTAGCTTCTTGCCGAGGTCCGTGTGCGCGATCTCGCGGCCACGGAACTGCACGATCGCTTTTACGCGGTTCCCTTCCTTCAAGAATCGAATTGCGTGGTTTCTCTTGAAATCGTAGTCGTGGTCATCTGTGTTCGGCCGGAACTTTAGTTCCTTCACCTGGATCACGTGCTGTTTTTTCTTGGCCTCGTGTTGCTTCTTTTTTTGTTCATATTGCCATTGACCGTAGTCCATGGCCTTCGCAACAGGCGGTTCAGCGGTCGGGGCGATCAGAATCAGGTCGAGACCCATGTCTTGCGCTCTGCGGACAGCCGCGGGCGTAGGCATGATCTCGGCCGATCCGTCTGGAAACACAGCACGAACCTCCCTGACTCGAATTGCCTCGTTAACGTTCTCTCGGATTTTAGGCCGGCGTGGAGGAAAGTTTCTTGGTGGATACATGCCGGACTAACGGTTCGCGCGCGTCTGCGCGTTGGAAGGGGAAAGGAATGGAATC
Source organism: Bryobacteraceae bacterium (assembly GCA_051003475.1). Lineage (GTDB taxonomy): Bacteria > Acidobacteriota > Terriglobia > Bryobacterales > Bryobacteraceae > Bog-105. Next base: position 52,087 of record JBPCLH010000169.1, on the reverse strand, counting down.
AGATAAAGTACCTGATTTCTAGTTTACACGCAAATCGAGCTCGTCAACGGATGCTATGTTGTGAAGAAAGGCTACGGAGCCGCCTGATAAAAGCGGCTATTTTCTGCGCGATCGCGAACCTGTTTCTCGCTCTGACAGCATGCCTTTTGTCAATTGACCCATGAAAATTGCGTATGCTAGCGTAAATTCATAGGGAAAGACCCCAAACAGCCGTTGTGCGCTCGGATCGAGCACCCAGGATCTAGATTTCTTCTCAAAGAAGCACATGAGACGTTTGGTATCGCCGCGCGTTTAAGAAAGATGCTTTGAATGGAAGCAACTCTACAGGGCCTTGCCGACCTACTGCTGAAAGCAGTGCCAACCATCGTATTTTTTGCTCTCTTGACCGTTTATCTCAAGCACGCCTTCTTCAAACCGCTGGCAAGAATCCTCGATGAACGGAAGAGAGCTACCGAAGGCGTCAGGCAGTTGGCTGAGCAAGCTTTTGCCGCGGCGGACCAGAAAACGTCGGAGTTTCAACGGGCTTTGCAATTGGCGCGAGCGGAGATAGAGCAGGAGCACGAAGTTCTGCGCCGTCGATGGACTGACGAGCAGGTGGAAACGATTCGAGGGGCCCGCGCTGAAGCCGACCAGCAAATCCTCGAAGCCAAACACCAAATCGCGGATGAGGTGCAGCGCGCCCAAGCGGAACTGAACGCCACTGTCGAATCGCTGAGCGATCGCATTGTGAGCTCGGTATTGAGGCGGAGAGCAGCATAGTGCGGCGCCTGGCCTGGCCGTGTCTATTTGCGGCGCTCCTTCTTCTGGCCGCGACCCATCACGCTATTGCCCAAGTGTTCAGTCAGCAGCAGACTGCTGTGATGGACGCTGTGACGCGTTGGAAACTTGCAAACACTTTAATTTTCGCAATCGGATTGGGTTATCTTATTGCCAAATATGCGCCGGCTTTCTTCAACGCGCGTTCTAGCGAGATTCAGAAAGCCATTCAGGACGCCACCGGACTGAAGATTGAGGCTGAGTTTCGTTCTTCCGAGATCGACAAACGGATGGCCGGGCTGGCAGAAGAAGTAAAGAAATTGCGTCAGCAATACGCGGTCGAATTGGAACGCGAGCACGAGCGGTTTCGCCACGAAAGTGATGCGGAAGTACAGCACATTCACCATAACGTCGCGGCCGAGATTGAAGCTCTTCGTTTGGAGGGGACCCGCCGCGTTCGGCAGCATACAGCCGATCTCGCTATCGAGTTAGCCGAGCACCGCCTGCAGGATCGCGCCGCATTGGACCATCAGGATGATCTTGTTAAGGATTTCGTCCATCTCGTCGAGCGAGGAAGAAATTAGATGACCGCGGGAAAGAATTGCAGACGGTGGCGAGAGGCAGAGTCCGGGATGACGCGAGGAAGACTTCAGCAGTGACCGACGCTCTTTCGACGCATTACTCGCGCGCCTTAGCAGACGCGGTCTTTGCGCCCAATTCGGGCCTGTCGCCGCAAGATGCGCTTGCGCAGCTCGGGGCTGCGGAGTATCTGATTTTAAGCTCCAAAGAGCTTCAGATTGCGCTACTCTCACCAGCGGTCAGCAAGGCCCGAAAAGCGGCGGTGATCTCCAGGCTTGCCGATCAACTGGGCTTGCATCGCCTCATGCGAAATTTCCTCATGGTAGTGGTCAGGCATCGCCGGACTCGTGAGTTAAGCGCGATTACGCAGAGTTTTGCGCTCATCGTGGATGAGAGATCGGGATGGATTCCCGCTCAGATAACGTCCGCCAAAGAATTAAAGGTCGAACACCGGGAACAGGTCGAGCGCGCTCTCGGCACAAAGCTCGGGAAATTCATACGGGCACATTATGAAGTAGATCCGGCGCTCCTCGGAGGCGTTCGGGCACGCGTTGCCTCTAGAGAGTATGACGCTTCTCTTCGGGGCAAGCTGGAAGGCATGCGCCTACGCTTGGTCGCACAAATCTAAAAGGAAGTAATTCAAAAGGTATGGCCCAGATCAGAGCGGACGAAATCTCCCGCGTACTTCTCTCCGAAATCGAGAATTTCGATGCGGTGGCGAATGTATCGGAAACCGGTTCCGTCATCAGCGTAGGGGATGGTATTGCGCGCATTTATGGCCTTGAAAAGGTCATGGCCGGTGAACTAGTTGAGTTTGGACCGGAAACTGTTGGCATCGCCCTCAATCTGGAAGAAGACCAGGTTGGCGTAGTGCTCTTAGGCAACTTCGATGAAGTGAAGGAGGGCGATCAGGTACGCCGGACGGGCCGGATTATGTCGATTCCGGTCGGCGACGCCATGGTGGGCCGGGTCGTCAACGCCTTAGGTCACCCGATCGACGGCAAGGGTGCAATTGACACAAAGGACATGAATCCGCTCGAACGCCTGGCCCCGGGCGTTGTCGATCGGCAACCTGTGAAACAGCCGGTTCAAACCGGCATTAAAGCTATAGATGCCATGGTGCCGATTGGCCGCGGTCAGCGCGAACTGATCATCGGTGACCGTCAGACCGGGAAAACCACGATTGCCCTCGACGCGATCATTAACCAGAAAGGCGGCGATCTGATCTGCATTTATGTCGCTATCGGTCAGAAGCGATCGACCGTGGCGCAGGTCGTCAAAATTCTCGAAGAGCATGGCGCAATGGATTACACGATTGTGGTTGCGGCAACGGCGTCAGATCCCGCTCCGATGCAGTACATCGCCCCTTATGCCGGTTGCTCGATTGGCGAGTATTTCCGGGATTCGAAGAGGCACGCCCTTTGCATCTACGACGATTTGTCGAAGCACGCCGCGGCATATCGTGAGATCTCGCTGCTGCTGCGCCGCCCGCCAGGACGCGAAGCATATCCAGGCGACGTTTTCTATCTGCATAGCCGCCTACTCGAGCGCGCAGCCAAGTTATCGGACGAAAAGGGCGGCGGATCTCTGACGGCTCTGCCGTTTATTGAAACGCAAGCCGGCGACGTGTCGGCCTACATTCCGACCAATGTCATCTCCATTACCGACGGTCAGATTTATCTCGAAACGGATCTCTTCAATTCCAATATTCGACCGGCCATCAACGTAGGTTTATCGGTAAGCCGCGTCGGCGGAAGCGCTCAGGTGAAGGCCATGCGGTCTGTCGCCGGTAGTTTGCGGCTCGACCTGGCTCAATATCGGGAGCTCGCGGCCTTCGCGCAGTTTGGTTCAGACCTCGACAAAGCGTCGCAAGCGCAGCTCAATCGAGGCAGGCGTCTGGTCGAAATTCTCAAGCAGGGCCAGTACTCGCCGGTGCCGGTCGAAAAGCAGGTGATGATCATTTTCGCCGGAACGAATGGCTATCTGGACGATCTTCGTGTTGAAGACGTGCGCCGCTTTGAAGCCGAACTGTACAGATTCCTCGACAACAGCAAGCCCGACCTGCTGAAAGCGATCCGCGAGAAACGTGAGCTCAATGACGAAATCAAAAAGCAGGTCACGGAAACGCTGAAGGAATTCAAAGAGCGTTTCCAAGCTCCCAGAGAGGCGCCTCCGCCTGAGGAAAAGAAGCAACCCGGGAAGGCCGGTGGCGATCAGCAGGGCAAGCCTCAAACTGGCGACGGCAAGAAGTCGCGGGAATCTGCTCAAAAGGAGCAGCCAGAAGCCGCAACGCCGGTAGGCAAAGCCTAGCCGATGCCGATTTGGAAGGCATTGTGAAATGCCCAGTTTGATCGACATCCGGCGCCGCATTCGCAGCGTCAAAAATACGCAGCAGATCACGAAGGCCATGAAGATGGTCTCGGCTGCTAAGCTGCGCCGGGCGCAAGATCGCGCCATTGCTTCCAGACCATACGCGAATATCATGAATCGCGTGCTGTCGAATGTAGCTGCCGCTGCGGCGGGCAACGAAGAAGTGGCCGATTTGCCGCTGCTGCAGGTCCGTGAAGAGAAACGCATTCAGATGATCGTCATCAGCAGCGACCGAGGTTTGGCAGGAGCCTTCAATGCGAATCTGTTTCGCATGGCGCAGCGTTTTATCGATGAACATCGCGGGGCTGAAATACGAGTTGAAACCATTGGCCGCAAATCACGTGATTACTTTCGCAAGCGTGGCTTCACGATTACGGGAGAGCACGTCGGCATCGTTGAAAGGCCAACCTATGAGCAGGCCTCCAGGATCGCTCACAAGATGATCGATCCTTATACCAAAGCTGAGGTGGACGCTGTCTACATCGCAGTCAACGAGTTCAAGAATGTGATGGCTCCGAGGCTGGTCACCAAAAGAATTCTTCCGGTCGAAGTTCCGGAAGGCGGTGAGCAAATTGACTATATCTATGAGCAGCCGCCTCAGGAACTCTTGAGCACTCTGCTTCCCCGTTATGTGGAAATGGAGATCTATCGTGCCCTGCTCGAATCAAATTCTGCCGAGCATGCCGCGCGAATGGCCGCGATGGACACAGCCAGTTCCAACGCCGGTGACGTCATTCAATCACTGACACTCAATATGAACCGTGTCCGTCAGGCGGCTATTACGCGTGAAATCATCGAGATTGTCAGCGGCGCTGCCGCTTCTTAACTAGTTGGAGAACTTATGGCAACACAAGTAGTAGCGGTCGCGGAAGGCCATGTTGTTCAGGTCGCTGGTCCCACCATTGAGATCCAGTTTCCCGAAGGCCATATCCCAAAAATATTCAACGCCATTCACGTGACGAGCGAAGGGTTCGACACTCCTTTTAAAATCGACATTACGGCTGAAGTCGCACAGCACATCGGCGAAGGACGCGTCCGCACCATCGCAATGGAACCGACCGATGGGCTCGTTCGCGGCATGAAGGCCTTCGATACTGGCGAGCCCATCACCATTCCCGTAGGTAAGCAAACCTTGGGCCGCGTTCTGAATGTCCTCGGGCAGCCGGTCGACAACATGGGCCCCGTTAATACGGAGCAGAGATTTCCCATTCATCGCTCTGCGCCCTCGTTCGAAGACCAGGCAACCAACCTCGAAATGTTTGAGAGCGGGATCAAGGTCATCGATCTTCTCGAGCCCTATTTGCGTGGCGGGAAAATCGGCCTATTCGGTGGTGCCGGAGTTGGCAAAACGGTTATTATCCAGGAATTAATTAACAACATCGCCATGAAACACGGTGGTGTCTCCGTGTTCGCGGGTGTTGGGGAGCGCACGCGCGAAGGCAATGACCTGTGGCTTGAAATGCAGGAGTCCGGCATTGTGGACCCGCACGACTGGCAGAAATCCAAGGTCGCGCTCGTGTATGGTCAGATGACCGAGCCGCCAGGCGCCCGCCTCCGGGTCGGTTTGACTGGACTGACCGTGGCCGAGTATTTTCGCGATGAAGAAGGGCAGGACGTACTGCTCTTCATCGATAACATCTTCCGCTTCACGCAGGCGGGCTCTGAAGTCTCTGCGTTGCTGGGCCGCATGCCCTCGGCTGTGGGGTATCAGCCAAACCTCGCAACGGAGATGGGCGAGTTGCAGGAACGCATCACGTCAACCAAACGAGGCTCCATCACCTCCGTGCAAGCCATCTATGTGCCGGCCGACGACTACACCGACCCGGCGCCCGCGACCACTTTCGCGCACTTGGATGCCACAACCAATCTCTCTCGCGCCATTTCAGAACTTGGCATTTATCCGGCTGTCGATCCGCTCGCGTCCACCTCGCGTATTCTTGATCCCAATATTGTGGGCGAGGAGCATTACGACATTGCCCAGCGCGTCAAGCAGACGCTTCAGCGCTATAAAGATTTACAAGACATCATCGCGATTCTCGGCATTGACGAGCTAAGCGATGAAGACAAGCAAACCGTCGCGCGCGCTCGCCGTATCCAGCGCTTCCTTTCGCAACCATTCCATGTTGCCGAGCAGTTCACTGGTCGTCCCGGTAAGTATGTGAAGCTTGAGGACACAGTCCGCAGCTTCAAAGAGATTGTGGACGGCAAGCACGATCAACTGCCGGAGCAAGCCTTCTACATGCAGGGCACCATTGACGACGTGCTTGAGGCCGCTGAAAAACTGAACGGATGACGGCGCCTTTCTTCAAACATGCCTGACACGTTTCAACTCGAGGTCGCTACGCCTGAGCGACTACTCGTCGATGAGCAGGTGACCGAGGCTGAATTGCCCGGCCAGAACGGTTACCTGGGCGTTCTCGCTGGCCATGCTCCTTTGCTAAGCGTGTTGGGAGCCGGCGTTTTGACATATCAGGGCGGCCGGGGGCGAGTGCTCGCGATCGACGGCGGTTTTGTCGAAATCTTCGATAATCACGTTCGGGTGTTGGCGGATCATGCTGAATTCGGCCGCGATATTCAGGCCGAGAGCGCACGCCGTCAGCTCGATGAATCGCTCGAAGCCATGAAAAACGCTCACCAACAGCCTGATTCAGACGCCGCCCTCGCCGCCGTCAAAAAAGCGCAAGCTCGCGTCGATGCTGCTGAAAAAGCACTCAGTACATAATCGTAAAACATCAACTCCTGCAATCCTCTAAGATTCCCGGTGAATTGGATCGCTAGATCGTCTCAACAGCTCGACCACAAACTGCTGTTCCTTCCGTATCGCGATCGCTTGGCACACCTGAGGACGCGCGCCGGCACTTTCCTAACCGCCCATTCGGCTTGCGTTGGATCGCTCTTCTTGCTGCTTCTTGCTGGGTGGGCCGCATACAGCTGGGTTCTTACTGTAAAAAAAATAGTGCGATACTACAATCCACTTCCTATCTGGGATTACTGGAACGTTGTTCAGCACCTACCGCAATATCGAGCTTTCGACATCCGCGTCCTTTGGGTACAGCACAACGAACATCGTATAGTTTTCCCCGAAATCGTATTTGCCGTGGATATGCTTTTGGTACACGGTCGGCAAGTACTACCCCTAGTCATCAGCTTTATCTGCTACTTCTCCACATGGCTACTGATGAGCTGGACGATTTTCTCCGACCGAGATCTATCTCGCAAGCTTCGTTATTCTGCAATTCTTCTTGGCGGCATTATCATTGGTTGGCAAGGAAGTGTTATGGCGCTCGGAATTCCGTTTTTATTGAACTGGACGTTGACGCAGTTTGCTTCAGTTCTTGCGCTTGCGCTAGTTGTTCTTCTAAAAAGTAACTCGCGAGTCATCTATCTGGCCGGGATGATTATATGTGCGACTGTCGCTACTTACTCATCAGCTAATGGATTGTTAGTTTGGCCAGTGATTTTACTTGCCGGGCTTATATCATCCCTACGTAGGCGCTATATATTGGTGATTGCGATTGCGGCCGTCGTTAGCATCAGCTTATATTTTGTCGGCTATCGTCCAATTGATCGGCTAGATTTAGTCAGTCTCTTAATCCATCCTTTTTACTTACTGGGTTTTATCGCATCGTATGTAAGCATGCCTTTTGGCGCACTTAAAGCGGGTAATTTCGGCGTATGGGTGGGTCTCGCCAACCTTGTATTATTCTTTTATCTGCTTTACGTCAGCGTGCGAGCCCGTCTGCTCGCTTCGGCGCCCGTCATCGTACTTTTCGGGTATTTTGTATTCACCCTGTTCACCGCGCTCCTCACCGCGGCAGGCAGAATGAATCCGAGCGATATGACCTTTACTGCCGGTAAGGCGAGCAGATATTTGACTATCCCGCTTGCCAACTGGGGAGCGCTACTGATCGCGCTAATTTGGCTATCGGGGAGACGCGCCTGTAGACTAGTCTCGCCAAAAGCGGTCGTCTTAATAACGGTTGTACTCCTGTTCCTGGCGTTTCCGAAGTTGGCTCCGTGGCTATATGGGAACGACCTGTTCTTCGCTCGACAACAATGGGCAACCCTCAGTGTTGAGAACGGATTATTTGACCCAACGATAGCCCGTTATCTCTATCCGGACCCCCCATTCATCAAGCCGTTACTGCAGCAGCTACGCGACGATCATCTGTCCATCTTTTATAAGGGATATAGCGCTTCCCTTGGACTGCCGTTTATTTCCAGATTCCCCCAGCCGGCGAGGCAAAACCGGCTCGGCGGCGTTTTGCATACCTTCCCCGTATCCGGCGGACTTGAAATCGTGGGTTGGACAGACGGGCCCCGGCCCGAACGATTCGTTTTTGTGGATGAATTCGATCGCATTGTGGGGCTGGGACGAAAGCTGTCCGCAGGCTTTCCGCCTGATCTTTCGCGGGATGCGCCCAGTTCACTGACATGGGTCGGATTTATTAATTTGGGCTTTGAAAGTAAATCATTCTCGACTTACTCGTTCGGCCCGCATGAAGGGCGTCCCATACCGATAACCGGCGCCATTCCGGTGACGGCAGGCCCGGAAGAAAAATAAACTCCGCTTTCATCGCGTGGCCCTGTAATCTGCTCCCGCCCTCAGCGAGCAGCAATCGCGCTTTGTGGTGATTTGGCCGATGAGAAAACCGTCCAGCGATTCGCCTTCAGATCCTCGAGCAGGGGCTGCTGCCATGCATACTCCTTGTGGGCTTTCAAAAATTCCGCCGCATGAAATTCAACTCCGCACGGATGACCCATTCCCGCAACGAAGGACATTTTCTCTGCCATGGCGCTGTCGGCAACCTTCGCTTCTGCCGTTCCTGCAGGCCCGTATGCATCCTGCCACGGCTTCAATCCCCGGCTCGATTTATCTATGTGACCGCAGAGGGTCCGCTCATTTGGATCGATTTCCTTCGTGATCATGTCATAGTGATCGGTCTCGAACTTTTCGCCAGCGTCTACATCGATGCGGCCTTTGTTCTCCGCCATGAGCTGATCCCACCGGCGATGCCGCACCTGATTGGGCGTATTGGGATCATTTGCTGGAAAATCTGTCTCCTCCGCGATCAGCTTTGGGTTGATGGGAAAGTTTGAACCTACGAAATAGCCGTCCTTGGTGCGATCGAGCGTCACGTTTTTCAATCCGAGTTCCAGACGCGCGATCTCGTTCGTCTTGCGATCCCCAACCAGCCAGGTATTCGCATACCCTCCGTTGTTGCCTTCTTTCATGATCCTCGCGAAGTCGTCTATGGATTCCGAATATTGAACTGCTTTGCGCGCGCGAACAAACTCGGGTGTTCCGTTCGCATCGAAACCATGGAAGCTCCCAATCGTGGTTTCCGTAACCATGATTCCCACATTGTTGATCGCAAAATCGTCGGCGCTGTGGATTAGGCCCGGCATGCCGTCCATGATGAAATGATGACCCCCAGTCGGCACGACATCGAAGATAATGTTCCATCGACTTCCGGTCAGATAATCCGTCCAATTGTTGTGACCGATCACAATGCGCCCGTCCTTCGTATAACTGCCAGTCGCAACGAAAGCACTGCAATGCTCTGGTGTTGCAGGCACACAGGGCGTTTGGTGCGCGTCATGCGCGTTTGAGCACGGATTGCTGACAACGTTCTTCACTTCGCGCTGCCGCGCTTCACCGTAGTAGTACGAAAATTCCATGAAGCCGTTCATCGTCACCAAGTCCATGACGTCCAGCTTCGAGCCATGCGCCCGCAGTCCATCCGCAATGCCTTCGAGCTCCTGGCGATACTCATCCGGCACGCGCGGCCAGAAATATTTCTGGGCAACGTCCCGCAGTTCGCTCCACTTGTGGTTCACGCCATGCGTCGTGCTGAGCTCGATAGCGCGTTTTGAATTCTCAATCTCCGTAGCCAGCAGATATCCGTGCTGGAACCCGACGGCGGATGGCCCGCCTTCGAGATGGACGAAAATCCAGCCCTCTTTTGCCGGATTGCGAAACCCACCTTGCAGTCTCGAGTCGGGAGATCCCGCGGCATGCGTCGCGCACTGCGCTACGAACACGCCTCCAAACACGATTATCAAGGCGAACTGCTGAATACGCGAAAGCCTGAACATGTCCTCGATTACAGCACAAGCGCACAGGGCGTTTGGTGACCATCGTGCGGCTCGATGAGATGGGCGGAGAGGATGTGCTCGGCTTCAATAAGCCCGAGCTGCCGCACGCCCTGACAGACGTTTTTGCCGCCAGTTGTAAACCGCGTATGTGAAGTGCGGGCACAACCTCAACAGCAGCAGAATCGCTTGAATCTTCCGATTCGGCGCCAGTCTGTGCGCTTCAACGTAATGGCTGATAGCGTCGTCCCAATCTTGGTTCCCAAACGCCGCCTTCGCCTGCGCCAGCGCCAATTCTGTTTGCACTTTGCGCCGGTGCCTCTCGAGACCCGCGCGCTCTTCACCTGACATCGGAATCGTCTCTTGCGCCCGCTGCAGCGACTCCAAAATACGCTCATTCATCCAGACCGGATCTGATGTTGCGCTTCCTTCCCGTCTCCGGTACCGGTATAACGGTTTGTGTTGATACGTGATCCGGCCGCCGGCTTTCAAGACCCGTAGCCATAAATTGAAGTCTTCTGAACCGCGCAATTGGGTATCGAACATCCCCGCTCGAACCACGATTTCACGCCGCACTACAGCACAGTAAGCGATTGTGCAGTCGCCGGACACGGTCTTCAGAAATGTGATTTCGCCTTCGACCGGCGAAAAGTCCGTTGTGCATCTGCCAGCTATCGGTGTGTCGCCAAAAAGAATCGCGTTTCCAAACACCATGTCAATCGCGGGATCGGCTCGAAGGATGGCAAGCTGAGATTCGAGATACTCCGGCAGCCACATATCATCGCCGTCCAGAAAAGCCAGCCATCCGCCGCGAGCCGCACGAATACCGGTATTCCTCGCGCTCGATACTCCGCCATTCTCCTGTTTCAGATAGAGGATACGGTCGCGATACGCCTCGAGTACTCGTTCCAAAGCGTCCGTGTCGGGGCTGCCATCATTGATCACGATGATTTCAACATCTTCAGACGCCTGCGTGAGCACTGAATCCAGCGCGTCAGCTATGTAAGCGGCCACACGATACACCGGAATGATGACGCTCACCTCCGGCGGTTCTGTCCCGTTCTGCTTCATTCAAGCTCTAAAGGCGGAGGAGGATCATACTAATTGGAGATGGGTTCGCAAACGGATTCGATCGCCCGCGAGCGTGACCTCAATTCCCTCTCCGTGCTGACGGTCACCGTCGTCCTCGCGACCGTAACGATGACGTTTGGCGCAATCATTGCGGTGTTTCTGATCCGTTCACAAGCGCCCTTGTTTTGGGGCCGCATCTCGCTCCCGCGCGTCCTCTGGGCAACTACCGCCATTCTTTTAGCGAGCAGCATTACATTGGAGGCCGCGCGCCGTCATTTGCTGCACACGGACCAGCGTGGCTTCTTCCGTCTGATGACCTGGACCACCGCACTCGGACTTATCTTTCTCGCTGGACAAATTGCCGCTTGGTTCCAGATCCTCCACGCGGGCGTGATCCTGGCGAAGAATCCGCACTCCTGGTTTATTTTTTTGTTTACGGGACTGCACGCCCTGCACATACTCGTCGGCTTGGCTGGATTGGCGTATTTGCTGTTCCGCACGCGAGAGCCGGCGAGCGGCCCGAAATACCAGATGAACACGCGCGTCATCGCGAACGGCGTCTCCATTTTCTGGCACTATCTGGATTTCATGTGGATCTTGCTGTTTACTCTTTTGTTGACGTGGCGGCGATGATTTTTTTGCCGTCAGCATCGCGTCCGCTCCCCGCGTATGCGGCGAGCTTATTATCGACCCACTTCTTCACGATCCCGACGAGTTGCTCGGCCTGAAACGGTTTCGAGAGATAGTCATCCATTCCCGCGGCTAAGCACCGCTCACGTTCCCCGACCAGCGCGTTGGCTGTTACAGCGATAATGGCGGGTTGGGGTTCCCCGAGTTCCCGAATATGCCGGCACGCCTCGAAGCCGTCCATTACCGGCATCTGACAATCCATCAAAATCACGTCATACGGATTCGAGCGGTGTGCTTCAAAGGCCTCATTCCCGTCGCCTACCAGGTCGATAGTGAATCCTGCTCGCTGCAGAATGAGCTTGCCCACCCGTTGGTTGATGCCGTTGTCCTCGGCCATCAAAATGCGGACAGTTGCTTGCATTCCCGTCTCAAATAGGTAATTTCCAGGTTTGGCAGCCCGCGTTGGGCAGGTCTATAAGATACACCAATTCCCTGCTCTAAGGGTTAGTCGGGTAACGGGGACGAAAATCGCTTTGGAATCCGGCGAAGTACGAGAATTTTCTGATCAGCGCCTGGTCGTCTCGTCGAGCTCGACCTTTCCGTCGCGGATGTGAATGATTCTATGGGCGTGCATGGCGATATCAGCCTCATGGGTGACCAGCACAATTGTGTTGCTTTCCGCGTGCAGCCGCTCAAAGAGCGCCATGATTTCGCTGCCCGTATGCGTGTCTAGCGCCCCGGTTGGCTCGTCTGCCAGAAGAATTGAAGGATGATTCACCAACGCCCGCGCAATAGCAACACGCTGTCTCTGACCGCCCGAGAGTTCATTCGGCTTGTGCTGCATCCGCTGTTCCAAATCGACAGCACGCAAAGCTTCGCGTGCGCGTTCAATCCGAGCTTGCGATGACATGCCGGCGTAAATCAAAGGCAATTCGACATTGTGCAACGCCGAGGCCCGCGCAAGCAGGTTGAAAGTCTGAAAAACAAACCCGATTTCTTTATTCCGAATGCGAGCCAGCTCGTCGTCTTCCATGTCGCTCACTAGCTTTCCATTCAGGTAATACAGACCCTTGGTCGGCGTGTCCAGGCAGCCGATCAGGTTCATCAGAGTCGATTTGCCCGAACCCGATGGACCCATAATTGCCACATATTCGCCGCGCTTGATCTCGACATCGACACCCGAAACAGCGTGAATTTCCTGGTCACCCATGATGTACGTCTTCCACAAATCGTACGTCCGAATGACGGTGCCTTCACGCTTAAGCTGTTGCCCTAGCTCTTCACGTTGCTTGGCACTCAGTTCCTCGAGCGCTGGTTCCAATCCTGGCATTTTGTATGCGATCCAAGCGCGCGGGGCGTCTGAGGCCCGTTGTGCGCATTTCCAAAAAAAACTCCCGCGTTAGCCCTGAGCCGGATTTGAGGGCATCATATGAGCCTTGTTGTCCACCTTAATCTTGGCATCGTTTCTAATCGTGCGAATTACCTCATAGCTTCCAGTGACTATTTGGTCGCCCTCTTTCAATCCGCTCAGCACTTCAATTTCGGTTAATCCCGTGATCCCGGTATCTACCTTCCGAAATTGAGCCTTACCTCCGTTCACAACAAAGACGCCCTGCAACTCTTCCTTTGCCGCCTTCTGGGCTGCAGGGTCCATCTGATCGTTGGTTTGCTTTTTACCTTGCTTGCCCTGTTCCAGTTGACCCTTTTGGCGCATCGTCAATGCCTGAATGGGAATCGCCAAAACGTGCGAGCGTGTGGCTGTGGTGATCTTCGCCGTACACGATAAGCCTGGGCGCACCAAATCTTCTGGAATCTCCAACGCGATGATTACTTTGAAATCCTTCGCCTCCTGGCTAGAGGTTTGGCTTTGCGAGGCGGCCACCCCTGACGACCGAACAATCGCCGTGTCGCCAATCTCGATCACCTTGCCTTTGAAAATCTTGTTCGGTATGGCGTCAATCGTCACTTCTGCCGGCTCTCCTAATCTGACGCTCACGATATCCGTCTCGTCAACCCGCACCTCGGCCGTGATAATTGACATATCGGCAATGGTCATCAGTGTCGATGCTGCGGAGTTCTGGATACCGGGCACAACCGTTTCGCCCACCCGAACTGGCAGATTTGTGACCACGCCGTCCAGCGGCGCAACAGCATCATATTGGGAAAGCACGTTCTCGGAACGCGTGACCAGAGCTTGTGCCTGAGCTATCTTCTTCTGCGCGGACGAAAGCTGCGCTGCCGATTGCGCCCGCTGCGATTTCGCCTGCGTTACACGCCTTTCAGCCTCTACTAAAGTAGACTGCGCGAGATTATAAGCCGCTTTCTTAGACTCGAAATCTTGGGGCGCAATAAGCTTTGCGTCTGAGAGCTGCTGGCTCCGCTTCAGATCGATCCTCTTCTGCTCCAAGTCAGCGCGATCGTGGTCCACTTGCGCTTCTGCGACAGCTATGTTGTCGTCGGCCGATTTCAGACCCGCTTCGCTAGCGGCAGAATCGGCGAGCGCCGAATTCACCACCGCTCGTGATGAAGCTACATCCGCAGTCGGCTGGATGTCCGCCAGCCGCGCCAGCCGCTGTCCTTTTCTTACGTGATCGCCCTCCTTCACGTAGATCGCCGTGATCGGTGCCGGAGTCTGCGCATTCGTACCTATATTGATGTAGTTTCGTGGCTTCACCTCACCCGAAGCAGTCACAACAGACATTAAATCCATATGCATCACTTTGCCGGTTTCGACAATCACCACCCCGCGCTGGCTGATCTTGACGCTCGCGAACACTGCCCCTGCAACCAGCACCAGCAACCCGAGCAAAATGACGATCTTCCATTTCTTCTTCAAATTAGACGAACTCCTGCCTCTTGCCAGACGGCAACCTATTAGCTTATGTTCCCGTTTTGTAACAGGTTTTAGCTATGGGAGGTTTGAGTCACGGCCAGTTCGCCGGACTGATACGCCTCCAGCAATTCTGTAAGCTTGAAAACACGATCGAATGCGCAGCCGAGCTTCATCAGGCGCTGTTCCGCACCCTCTTCCCGATCGACCAGGCAAATCGCGCCCAACACTATCATCCCTGCACTTCTGGCCTTTTCAATTGCTTCGACCGTCGAACCTCCGGTTGTGCAAACGTCATCGACAATGACCACAGAAAGGCCTGCAGGTTCGTTCACTCCTTCGATGAATTTTTCGAGGCCGTGCTTCTTCGCATCCTTTCGAACCAGAAAAGCATCGATGGAGCCGCCATCCTCAACGCTCTCGCGTGCAACCGCGCTCACGATAGGATCCGCCCCGAGCACAAGCCCGCCAATCGCTCGCGGCTTCCACTGATGTTGCCGAATTTTGTTGAGAAAGAGCCGCCCAACCAGAGGCATCGCCGCGGCATGCAGCGTCGTCAGTTTGGCGTCAACATAGATATTGCTCGTCAAACCTGACGCAAGTTTAAAATCGCCGCGCCGAACGGATCGACCCGCAAGCAGTCCCTTTAGCTGCTCACGGTCGCTAGCCACAGACATTGAAACGGCTATTTTAACATCGGCCCGCGCACATCCGGACACGATTACTTTGTCTTGACGGCGTTGGCGCGCTCGCGGGCATGCGAGACCAGCACCTCGAACCGCGGATCCTCGTGCAGCGATTTGAAGCTGGGATCCTGTCCCATGCCGAGCATTGTTTCGACATCTAAGCGGTCGTCGAGCGCCTCGCGTACGAGCGAGAGTGCCTCGTCACGTCGTCCCATTAGCGCTGCAATGCAGGCTAGGTTATAAATGGTTCCAGCAGTGTCCGGATGCTCCGCCCCAATGACCCGGCGCTGAATCTCGAGCACTCCTCGCTCCAGTTTCTCCGCCTCCGCGTACTTGCCCGAATGCGTAAGGATCGAACCCAGATTGGACATCGAGCGAAGAGTGTCCAGGGATTCCGCCCCAAAGACGCGGCGCCGGCTGTCGAGGACTTCTCGCTGCAGTTTCTCCGCTTCCCCGTACTGCCCTTCTTCGTCCAGAGTGATAGCCAGATTTTCCAGCGAACCTATGGTGGTCTTGTGTTCCGGCCCCAAAACGCGGCGTTCAATATCGGCCGCCTGCCGTATTAGCTTCTCGGCGTCTGCGTAGCGGCCTTGTTCGCCCAGAGAATTCGCGACGTTATTCATCGAAGCCAGCGTGTCCGCGTCGTCTGGCCCTAGTGTCCGCCGCCGAATGTCGAGCAACTGACGGTGAAACCGCTCCGCCTCTGCGTAGTGGCCTTCCTCGTCCAGAGTAGTGCCGAGATTGTTTATTGATTTCAGCGTGTCGGGGTGCTCCGGGCCGAGAACATGGGTGCGAACCTCGACCGCTCGCGCTAGCAGAGGATGTGCCTGCGAATAAAGTCCCAGGTTGAAGTAAACCGTGCCCATGACTTCCATCATTTCGGCCTGGAGCTCAGGGTCGTTCGCTAGCCCGGCCCTAACGTCCGTCGATGCCTTGTCCAGGATTTCACGAGCCGTCACCTTGTTGCCTCGCGCTTCGCTTGGATTCGACACCTTGAACATGCGTGTCATGAAGTTCGTCACGCGATCGGCACGGTCGCGCTCGCGCGTAATGCGGCGTAACTGAACAGCCTGCACAACAGCAAACGACGCCAGCAGCAGGACCAGGCCAGCCGCAACCGCAACTCCAACTTGATGACGGCGGATGTACTTCCGTGCTCGATAACCGAACCTGGCGGGGCGAGCTGTCACGGGCTCATTCTGCAGATATCTCGTGACGTCGGCCGACAGTTCCGAAGGCGTGCCGTACCGGCGGGAACGATTCTTTTCGAGCGCTTTCAAAGTAATCGCGTCCAGGTCGCCGCGCAACTGACGGCCCAAAGTGGCCGGCTCTGTACGGCGGTTCTGCGCAGTAATAGTTGACTGTTCGCCCAACGTGCGCAGTTTTGTGCTCGGCTTCGGAGCATCCTCCTCCCGTAGCTTGCGCAGCATCTGGTCAAACGCCAGCTTGCGAATTTCGAGCGGAAGAGCGCCCACCAGCAGCTCGTAGAGAACCACGCCCAGCGAGTAGACGTCCGTGCGCGTGTCGATGTCCTCTCCGCCCGAATCCGCCTGCTCCGGACTCATGTACTCGGGCGTGCCAATCATCGCTCCAAACCGTGTGAACATCGTCTCGGCAGTGAGCCGTTGAGATATCGCTTTGGCGACACCGAAATCGATGATCTTCGGCACCGGCTTCCCATCCACTTCCGTCACCAGGATGTTCGAAGGTTTCAGATCGCGATGAATAATAGCCTTCACATGCGCATGCTGCCCGCCTTCACATACGAGAACGAACAAATCGAGCCGTTCGCGGGTTGTCAGCCTGTGCTTGTCGCAGTACGTCGTGATCGGAATGCCTGCGACGTACTCCATTACGAAGTACGGCCGTCCTTGCTCAGTCGATCCCGCAGCGAATACTTTCGCGATGGCCGGATGATCCATCAGCGCAAGCGCCTGCCGTTCAGATTCAAAGCGCGCTACGACCTCGCGCGTATCCATACCCGTTTTGATCAGCTTCAGTGCCACTCTACGGCGAAGGGGTTGCTTCTGCTCGGCAAGCCACACTTCTCCCATTCCGCCTTGTCCGATCAATTCCAGCAGCTGGTATGGGCCAATCACCGCCCCTGCTGCTATACCGGATTCGACCGTGCTGCTGAAAACAGCGGGATTTTCGTCAGGCGGCGGCGTTTGAGGCGGCGAGGCGGGCAATAACGATTCTCCGAACGCGGGAACAGGTTGTTTCGTTCAGTCTAACGCTCTACACGTAGATCCGCTTCACTCGCGCATGTATGCCGCACAAAACGCTGTAAGATATCGTTCCGGCCAGCCTCGCGATCTGTTGAGCATCGATGCTCACTTTGCCTTCCGATCCAAGAAGCGTCACAGCATCCCCGACTCGCGTCTCGGGCGACTCACTCACATCAATCGATGTTAGGTCCATCGAGACCGCCCCCACAATCGGAGCGAGCCGGCCATTCACAATCACACTGCCCCGATTCGACAATCTGTGCGGAACGCCATCCGCATAACCTGCCGCGAGCACCGCAACCCGCATCGGACGCGCTGCGCGAAACGTGCCTCCATATCCAATTAATGAGCCCGCCGTCACGTCCTTCACCGAAAGCACTGTCGCGCGCCAGGTCAGCGCCGGTTTTACGTGCAGGATTCTCCCCGGCGCGTGTCCCCGGGCCGGTGAAACGTAGCCGTAAATCGCGTGTCCCGGCCTTACCATGTTCCGCCAGGCCGTCTGCCGTCCGTAAGCCACCGGGATCGTGCTCGACAGATGCACCAGTGCCGGGTGAACGCCTGCGCTGCGCAGCCCTTCGGCGAGCCGGTCGAATAGCATGGCTTGCTCATCCGTCTGCCCGCTCTGATAATTCGAAGCTGAGGCGAAATGCGTCATCAATCCTTCGAGCTTCACATTCTTCGCCGAAAGAATCGTTTCGCTGATTCCCGCGGCGTCGGCCGGCACCCCCAGCCTTCCCATCCCGCTATCGATCTTTAAGTGGTACCGGCATTTCTGCGCGCGTCCCGTCGCCAGTCGATCCAACTCCTTCAGATCCTCAAGCGAGTGAATCACCGGCGTCAACTCATGCGCCAGCATTGCCTCGCGCGTAAATGGCAGAAAATCCGCCATCACCAGAATTCGCGCTTTTATGCCAGCATCTCGCAGCGACACGCCTTCGTCCGTGCTGCTGACCGCTAGCCAACTCGCGCCCTGTTCCTCGAGCGTCCGCGACACTTCGGCTGCGCCGTGCCGGTAAGCGTCGGCCTTGACCACCGGCATTACCTCGACACCTGCTCCTACTACCTGCCGAATGGCCCGATAATTGGCCGCGATCTGCGCTCGCGACACCTCTACCCAGCTTCGGAAGGGCAAACAATCATCGCTCATGCCATCAATCGCCGGAATAGTGCCTCATACGCATCCGTCACGGCATTCCAACTATAGTGCTTCTCGACGCGTTGCATCGCCCGGTTGCCCCAAGCGGCACGCTCTTCCTCGCGGACATCAACCGCCCATTGCAGCTTCGCAACCAAGTCGTCCGTGAAAGGAACTGCTGCGTCACTCGCCACCTCGGCGCTTACGGGCGTGTCCAGATACAAGACAAGCGCCCCTCGCCCCATCGCCTCAATCATCGCGGGATGGGTGCCGCCCACCTCTGTGGCTTGCACGTAAACATGGCAATGCGATTGCAACTGCCGATACCCTTCCCCGTAAATCCCTCCAGGTATGACAATGCGCGGATCCCGCGTATCTTTCACCTGTCGTATATAATCCGCCGCATAGGGCGCATCTCCCACCAGCGCCAGCTTGAAATCGGTGCTGACTTTTTCAAAAGCTTCGCGAACCATGAGCGCGTTGTTTTCAGGCTCCATCCGGCTCACATAAAGAACGTATTTCCCCGGCTCCAAACTTAACGCGCAAAGCAGGTCCGTCCTTTCTATCTGTCCCACCTCCGCTCCGTACGGAATGAATGTTGATTCTTTGCCATGGCGCTGCAGATAATATTCCCGAATCCGCTGCGCATCCGAGACGATCGCTGAGCAGCACCATGTCGCTAACCACTCCGATACCCGATACCAGGTCTTTGCTAAGTAATTCCACTTTTTCCGGTGCCGTTCGACTCCATCGACGTTCAGCGCCGTCCGCGCGCGCGTCAGCCGTGGCCAAAACGTAAACACTGCATTCGCCGCATTGCAGTACAGCACCACGTCAAAGCCGCGAAACAAGGCGTCAATCGTCGAGAACGCGGTATGCACAACCGTGTCAAAGTATTTATGCCGGATCGTCGGCAGATACCGCAGGCGCACTCCCCGATAGGTCTTTTGAGGGTTGCGCTCACGGCAGTACACGGTGACATCATGGCCTCGCTCCGCCAGCCTGACCGAGATCTCTTCCGCGAAGGTTTCGAAACCGCCGTAATTGGCCGGAATTCCGCGCGTACCGAGCAAACCAATGCGCATCCGCCGAAGGGGACAGCCTGCTATGCTCTCATCTCCGTCACCGGATTGCCATCCTCTGGTCGTCTGCCAACCTGGATGCAATCTGCGGAGCGGGATAACTCACTGGCTGATAAGAAAACCACGCGGCCATATACGTGTCGTTCGCACGCCGCCGCGCCATGATTTGTCGTCGTTTTTTCAGGAAGCGCCGTAAATTCCGCAACACAAACGCGAACGCGCGAAGCGATGTAAATTCGCGCAACACGCAGCCCGCTATGACCACCAAGTCCCGCATTGTGGTAGGCAACCAGTACCGCCGGTATAAGCCCGGCGTCATATTCTTGATTCGCATCAGCCAGCGGTTCTTAACCGAGTGCATGTTCAAAACTGGCGACAGCGAACGCCGGTTCGCGGGCAAGACCGTGCGTACGTGATACCCCACCGCAAACGGCGTGAAGACGCACTTCCATCCAAGTAACTGCGCCCGCCACGCTACATCCGCATCTTCGCGATACGCAAAAAAGTCCGAATCAAAAAACTCGCCCGAGATCGATACATCCCCGATCATCTCCCGACAGTACAGAGCCGCTGCACCGCTCGCTCCGAAAACGTAGTGGAACTCGTCGTAGCGGCCCTCATCCTTGTCTTGGCTGCCTCGATCCAGATGCCTCAGTGACGGTGTGAAGTAAATGCCAGTGGAATCGAGTACCCGTTCTTCTGGTATCTCGCAATCTGCGGACATCCTCAGTAACTTGCCGCACACGCTACCCGCCTTCAAGTCCGCTTCGCCCGCCGCGACCATCATGCTGATGAAATCCGGCATTAATCGCACGTCCGGATTCAACACCAGAACCCACTCGGCTTGGGAGAGTGCTATCGCTTGATTCTGTCCCGCCGCGAACCCCACGTTTTCCCTGTTGTAAACCACGCGCACACGCCCTTCGAACTGCTTCAAAATCCTGGCCGTATCGTCGCTAGATGCGTTGTCTACGATAATCACTTGTTTGCGCGCATAATTTTGCTCCAGCACAGACTGGAGGCACTGTTCGATGCACCGCCCACTGTTGAACGTAACAATCGTGACGGTGACAGGAACGCACAGAGCGGCTGGTGCTCGTTGTGCGGGTTCAAGATAACCACCGCTGGTCATTGCCTTGACTCTACACGTTCAACCTAACACGCCGTCGCCACGTGTTACCGTCGTCGTGTATGCGGTTGACTCGCTCTGCTTTTATCTTTTTCGCCCTTGCTTCAGCCACTTCCATGCTCTTTGCAGACGAAGGAATGTGGACCTTCGATAATCTCCCCGCCAAGCAGCTTCAGGAAAAGTACAAGTTCGTGGCCTCGAAACAATGGCTGGAACATATTCAGATGGCTTCCGTACGTCTGGCGGACGGAGGCTCCGGATCTTTCGTAAGCCCCGACGGGCTGCTGCTCACGAATCATCACGTAGCGCGTGGTCAGCTCCAAAAGAGCTCCACCCCTGGGCACGACTACATAAAGGACGGTTTCTACGCCCAGACCCGCGAGCAGGAGATCAAGTCTCGCGATCTCGAAGTAGCCGTGCTGATCTCGACCGAAAACGTCACTGATCGCATATCAAGCCAAATCAAAAACATCGCTGATGATAAGCAGCAATTCAAAGCCCGCAAGGCCGCCATCGCGGAAATCGAACGGGAGAGCCAGAGCAAGACGGGCCTTCAGAGTCAGGTGGTTACCCTGTATTCCGGCGGCGAGTATTGGCTCTATCGCTACAAGCGATACACTGACGTGCGGATCGTGTTTGCTCCCGAGCAGCAGGCCGCGTTTTTCGGCGGAGATCCCGACAACTTCACCTATCCCCGCTACGACATCGACTTCGCGCTGTTTCGCGTTTATGAGAACGACAAGCCCATCCACACCGGCAACTACCTGAAGTGGAACCCGAAAGGCGCTGAAGATGGAGAACTTGTTTTTGTTTCAGGCAATCCCGGAACCACCCGGCGCTTGGCTACCGTCTCGCAGATCGTCTTTGATCGGGATGTCGCCGACCCGCTGATTCTGCAGTTGATAAAAAACCGCATCGACACCCTCGAACAGTACTCGGCTCGCGGCTCGGAACAGGCCCGGCAGGCCGCTTCAGAAATCTTTGGATTGCAGAACGCGCAGAAGGCTATCAAGGGAGAGCGTGATGCGCTTCTCAATAAACCGACCTTCGAAAAAAAGCAAAAAGAAGAGAACGAGTTTCGTTCTCTGGTCATGTCCAACGCCCAATGGAAGCAGCAGTTCGGCGGAGCATGGGACGCCATTGCCGGAGCCGAACGGAAATATGAACCCCGAATCAAGTTCACCTTCTTTCGTGAGCTCGATTCCCGACTCTCCGAATTTGCCGAGACGATCGTGCAGTACGTTGCCGAAGTCAAAAAACCCGCTGGAGAGCGACTTCCCGCCTATCAGGAAGCTCACCTCGATTCCTTGCGCTTGCAGCTCTTCTCTCCTGCGCCTCTCTATCCCGAGTTTGAGAAAGTGAAGCTCGCCAAAAGTCTGCGTCTCGGTGTCCAGGAGCTTGGGAATGCCGATCCGTATCTGAAAATCGTGTTGGATGGCAGGACGCCAGAAGAAGCCGCAGCCAGACTCGTAGATGGCTCGAAGCTGTCCGATCCGGCGGTGCGGAAACAATTGATCGAGAGCGGAGAAACGGCTGTGAACGCCTCAAACGACCCAATGATTGTGCTTGCGAGAAAGCTCGATCCCATGCGGCGCGAGATGATCAAGTGGCGAGAAGAGAATGTTACCAGCGTCGTGCAGCACGCGGGCGAGCAGTTAGGTCAGGCCCGGTTTGTTGCTTACGGCAAATCAACCTATCCGGATGCGACATTCACTTTGCGCTTGTCCTACGGTCAAGTGAAGGGCTACCCGATGAACGGAACCATAGCGCCCCCGAAGACCACCTTCTACGGCTTGTACGATCGTGCGGCGAGTTTCGACGACCATGGACCCTTTGTGCTGCCGCCGCGTTATGACCACGCGCGGAATAAGCTGGATCTCTCGACACCGCTTGATTTCGTAAGCACCAACGACATCATCGGAGGAAACTCTGGTTCACCCGTCGTGAATCGTGCTGGAGACCTGGTGGGCCTGATCTTCGATGGCAACATTGAGTCGCTTGCGGGCAACTACGTCTACGACGAAACTCTGAATCGAGCCGTCGCCGTTCATACAGCCGCAATCGCCGAAGCACTCAGAAAGCTCTATGATGTCGGTCCCCTCCTCAAGGAACTACAAATCGCCGAGCCCTCGTCAGCTTCAGGTGCGCCATAGCGCGAAGCGCATCGCTTAACTCCGCACCAAACTGAAATAAAACCGCCAGTACAAATCAAAGCCAATCTGTTTCTGCAGTTTCCGTATTTCGCCTTCGCTGCTTGAGAACGCCGCTTCGATTGCGGTTCGAGGTTTCACTTCGCCTCTGAACGTGGACCATTGCCGCAATCCCTCCCACTTCCCCCGGAGTGCCGCCAGTAAATGCCCCTTTTTCGCCGCCGCGAATATTGCCAATATCTGCCCGACAAAAATCGGCCATGCAAATCGCCGCAGAGTCTCCGCCGGGTAATGCTTTGCCAGCAGCAATACCTGGTTCCTCGCGCTCAAAAACATGACCCGCCCGTCCCCCTTCCCGAATGTGCTCTTTCCCATGTGCATCGCTACTGCCGCCGGTTCGTAAATTCCTTCGAGTCCCGCCAACACACAGCGCACGCCGAAGTCCACGTCTTCGTAGTACGATTCAAATCGCGTTTCCAGAAGGCCGATCTGCTCGAAGACCCGGCGGTGGAAAAGTGCCGCCGTCATCGGTACGAATGAGATCTTCCGCCTGATCGACCAGACCGCGCCATCCCGCCGCCCAAACCCGCAACGCCACGCGTAAGCCGCCCTTGAAACTAGGTCCCAGCTTCCGTCAAGCGTTTGAACATCGTCCATCCGCAGCAGCTTGCCCGCTGCGAAAAGCGCGTTTTCCTGCTCGGCGCTGGCCAGTAAGCGTTGCAACCACTCCGGCTCGAGCACAACATCGTTATTCAGGATCAGCAGCCAGTCGCCCTTCGCCCGTCTGATTCCTTCGTTCACAGCCGCCGCAAAGCCGCGATTCTCCGGGAACACGGCCACATCCACTGGGAATTCCCGCGCGACAAGTTGGGTCCCATCCGTACTCCCGTTGTCGACGACAATCACCTGATCTGGCGGTCGCGTCTGCACCCTCAGATTGGCGAGGATGGACCGAAGCAAGTCCGCTCTATTCCACGTCGGAACGATTGCCGATACACTCGCCATCTGTCTCAATCATGCTACGCCGCAACGCAAATCCCCGCACGGCGCTCTTTTCGGCGCTATAATTCCTGGGACTCGGGAGGAGTCCCATATGCGAAAGCTAGCCTCGATCGTCGCCCTGCTTGCCTTGGCTACGACTCTGTTTGCGGCCAGCCCCTGGGTTGGAACTTGGAAACTTAACACCACGGAATCAAAATACACCGCCAGTGCGCTACCCAAAGACGAGATCATCGCAATCGAGGAACAAGGCGATGATTTGCAGACCGTTGTCAGCGGCATATTTGCAGATGGTTCGTCGATCTCTCTGAAGTACACGTTGCCGAAGCAAGGAGGCACGGGGCAAATGCAGGAAGGACCCTTCGACGCCGTTTCCGCAAAACTCATCAACTCGCACACGCGTGAGGTCATCTACCGGAAAGGCGGCAAAGCCGTGCGATCGTCTCATTCGAACGTATCCGAAGATGGCAAGACGTTACGCGTCACGGTGAAAGGTGCAGATCTTGCGGGCAAGCCCGTCGAGGGACTCCTGGTCTTCAATAAACAATAGCTGCCCACGCCTGCCTTCGACAAACCATAGAATCCAGTTTGCTAGGCCAGCGACGCTGTGGAGGACGCAAGTATGACACCGACCCAAAATGTTCGCGGATCGATTGTTTCTCTCTGGCGATACCCTGTCAAATCGATGCTCGGAGAAGAGCTGAATGCCGCCGACGTCACCCATGGCGGCCTGCTCGCGGATCGCGCCTATGCCCTCATCGACCGCTCCGATGGGAAGGTTGCAAGCGCCAAGAATCCACGCAAGTGGCCGCAGCTGTTGGATTGCCGCGCGACTTTCCATGACGAACCAAAAACCGGTGCGCAGTCACCTGTTCGCATCACACTTCCAGACGGCACGGTTGTAAACAGCGATCAACCTGACGTAAACCAGATCCTTTCAAACGTACTGAAGCGAGACGTGACACTCGCCTCCGCATCGCCCAATCCGCGGCCGGCCACCGCTGAAGAGTATTGGCCAGATATCCCAGGTCTCGACCACCGCGACACGGTCACCGACTTCGGTCTGCCTGAAGGTACATTTTTTGACGCCGCCGTCGTGCATCTCCTGACCACGGCGACGCTCAACCGGCTGCACGAGCTCTATCCGCAGGGGCGTTTCGAGACTCGGCGCTTCCGCCCCAACATGATTGTCGAAACGGCAGATGGCGAGGCAAACCGTAAAGACGACTTCGTCGAAGATGCTTGGATCGGTAAAACACTCGCTATCGGCGATGCCGTTCGTCTGAGCATCACTAGTCCGTGTTTTCGCTGCGTCATGACGACCCTCGCCCAAGGCGATCTCCCGAAAGATGCTGGCATCCTCCGCACGCCGGCCCAGCACCATAAAGCTGCCGTGGGAGTTTACGCTGCAGTGTTGCAGGGTGGCAAAGTCCGCCGCGGCGACTCGGTCAGGCTTTTGTAACAGTGCCTTCAACGAAAATTTTCCATCAACATCAGATCACTACTGGCCCGGTCATACTGCGAGTACACAATCCACTGGCCGTCGGGAGACACAGAAAGTCCAACTGCAGCCATAGGGAACTTTGTGCCTTTTGAAAACTCCTTTATAATCGCCACCTGATGCGTGGCGAAACTGTAGAACTTGATTACGGGTCCGATGGAACTGTTGACGACGCCGAAGTAAATTCCCCCGTCGGTCAACGTCCAAAAGCTCCCCCGTCCTTGATCGAGAACCTGAGTTTCGTCGCCGCCCGCCACCGGGACCTTCCAGATGCCTCCCAGTTTCGCGTAATAGACGAGTTTGCCATCAAAGGATTCAAACGCCTCCGTGCCTCCCTTCTTTGTGAGCTGCAATGCCGCACCTCCGTGCCTGGGCGCTTTCCAGATTTGCCAATCTCCGCTCCGATTGGAACCGAAATAGATTGAGTGGCCATCTATGGACCAGCTCGGACGAATGTTAGTCGATTTGCCCGTAGTTAGCTGGCGCACAGGGCCTCCATCCGCGCTGATCACGTAGATGTCCGAATCGCCCGACTTCGTGCCGTCGAATGCGATCCACCGGCTATCCGGTGACCAGCGGGGGCTTCCGATATTTGCCCCGTCCAGAGAGGCCAACTCCACCGGATTGAGACCGTCGCGGTCACACACCCAAATGGCATGGTTGCCGGAGCGGGCCGAGTAAAAGGCGATCTTCTTACCGTCAGGAGAGAACTGCGGTGCTTCATCGTCCTGAGTGGATGCGATCAACCGCGTGGGCGCACTGTTTTTGTCTAATGCATTGGGACCAGGAATTCGCCAGATATTGGAGTCCTGCGAGTTTCGCGTATAGGCCAATTGATCGCCGGTGCGCGAAATGGAGATTTCCATAGCGTTCTCGCCACCGACCAGGCGCTCAGGGCTTCCTCCTGACACCGCGACCGTCCACAGATTTGTGCTCTCTTCCCGACCTGACGAGAATACAATGCTTCGGCCGTCCACAGTCCAGTCAAACCCAAAGATAAACTGCTGATCCAGGGTCAGCCTCCACGGTTTCCCCCCGAGGCTCGCCGGTGTCGCTGGTTCGCAGTAAGTAGAGCGCGTCATTTCCGTACGAGCGCACCCTGGCGAACGCCAGCGTCTTCCCATCGGGCGAGAAACTCGGACCGACGTCGCCAACGTATCGGTTGGGCGGCGAAGTTTGCCTTCGTTTGTCACCGGTTCCGACAGAGATCATGTAGAGGCCCAAAGGCGCGCCCGGAGCGGATTCGTCAGATACCGCCAAAAATTTCCCATCTGGAGACCAAGACAGGCCCCCAGAACACCCTGCCGGTTCTCCCAACCTTCGCTCCACGCCACCGAGCGCGGGGATCATCCATATCTCAGAGCGCTCTCCCAAATCCCTGCAGAATGCGATGTACCGACCATCCGGCGACCAGGTGGGCGAGTAATGATTTGCCGGATTGTTTGTGAGTTTGAGCGGGGTTCCAGCATCAGTGAGTTTGACATAGATATCGAAATTGCCGCCTTTCTCGCCGTCCCAGGCAAACGCCACCTGCTTGCCGTCCGGCGAGAAAGCAGGACTAATCTGGCGGCCCGGATAACTCGTGAGAGGAACGATTTTCGGTACTGGATGCGATCTCGGGCGAAAAAACCAAATTCCAATCGCTATCACCAGGGTCAGCACGACAGCCGCTCCTGCAAGCGCCCACATCCAGCGCGATTTCCGTGGAGCAGGCGCTCCCAATTGGACGATGCTCGTCAGCTTTCCCGATTCTGATTCTTCCTTTAATTCCTCCAGCGCAACCTTCACGTCAGCCATATGCTGGAAGCGGCGATCCGGGCCCTTCCGCAAACACCGCAAGATTACTTTTTCCAGATCGCGCGGAACGTCCGCTGCCACCGCGCTCGCCGGCTTCGGCTCTTCTTTAAGGATCGCGGACAACGTTGACATTTTCGAATCGCCGTGAAAAGCCTGCCTGCCAGTCACCATCTCGTACAGCATTGATCCGAAGGAAAAGATGTCGCTGCGAGCGTCTACTTTCTTTCCTTCCGCCTGCTCCGGCGACATGTAAGCAACCGTCCCAACAATCGCGCCTTCTTCCGTGCTCACACGCTCCTGCGCTCTCATCGTGGCGGTTTCTCCAAACCCGTCGGTCGCGATCTCGGTCAACTTGGCGATGCCGAAATCCAGCACTTTGACGTGACCGTTCTCACCCACGATGATGTTGGATGGCTTCAAATCGCGATGAATGATACCGGCAGCGTGCGCTTGCGCCAGAGCGTCCGCGATTTGCACGCCATATTTCAGGGTTTCGTTAACACGCAGCCCCTTCCGGCCGATCAACTGGTCCAGCGTCTTGCCGGGCACGTATTCCATCGCGATGAATTGCACCCCGTCCGCCTCAGCGATGTCGTAGATGTGAACAATGTTGGGGTGATTCAGAGCGGAAGCGGCCTTGGCCTCCTGCACGGAGCGGCGCTTTCTTTCCACATCGGCCAGTCTTTCGGCCGGGAGCGTCTTCAGCGCGACGAACCGGTCCAAGTGGGCATCTCGCGCTTTCCACACGACGCCCATGCCGCCCTCGCCGAGTTTTTCGCAGATCTGATACTGCGCTAAAACTTTGCCGACCATCGCTATCTCGGTGTATCAAAGATACTCCGTCGCGCGACGCGGTTCAACGAGTCATTATGCGATTTCGTTCGCCTCGTCTTCTGCTGAGAGCCGCGGATCGGGGACCGGATAACCGATCGCGAAATGGTACACAACTTGTCCTTGCTCCGGCGTCAGGTTGAGATAACGATGCACCTCATCATCGTAGAATGCGCCGATGCCGGTCGCCCCCAGCCCAAGCGCTTCAGCGGCGAGATACAGGCGGTGACCAATAGCGCCTGCTTCGAAATGCACATAGCGATAACCGCGATCGCCATGCATATGGACAGCAAGTTCGAGGTCGCCGATCATCGAGAACGCCACGCATGCGTTACCGGCGAGGCTCTGTCCGAGGCTTAGGCCCGCAGCCGCGACGCGCTGGTCGCCACTCTTGATCTGCTCCAGCTCCGCACGCTCCTGCCAGAACCTGTACACGCCGGATTTCAGCCCATCAACGCGATGCGCGTACAAATAGAGCTGGATGAAACGCGTGCTTGCAAAATCGGCGAAAAAGGGTTGGGCCGTGGCAACAAGGATGGCCGATAGCTGTGCCAACGACATCGACTGCATTCCACCTTGGAAGTCGAGTGCCGAACGCCGGGTTCGCACCACCTCGCCAAAGGTTCGAGTCGATGAAACCGGAGAAGGCAGCTTGATCTCGCCCGAGCCAGTCGGAGCCTGCCCGGCGGCGGAGATGCCGCTGCGCACGCCGTCGCTCGGTTTTGTAGCGGAGTGAATGTCACGAATCAGTCTGTAAGCGATCTCTTCGCTCGAGAGCTGGTTTGCACGCCCACCGAACCAACCGGTCTCGCCTCCATCTGCTTTGCCCGCTCTTGCATCGCACACTGGAATGGACTTGCCGTCCAGCCTGACAATCAGCATCGGCCACTCGTCTTTGTTTAGGCGGCAAAACTGCTCCACTTCATCGTCCGGGAAACGCCCAACCGCGAAACTATCGCATCCGATGGCTCTGGCCGCGAGCGCAAGCGCTTGCCAGGCGTGCCCGATGTCGTGTAGGCAGTATCGGTATGCCCGGTCACGATACTTCCACGCCTCGCGCCATGCAATGCTGGTCAAAATAAATACGATTGGCGCAAAGCTGCCGGCCACCTTCATCTCAAAATCGCCGCGCGCACGCTGCTCGGCCATGTGCGAGGACGGACGGTAATGATACAACCCGTCGGGCCACCCATTCAGGCCCCGCGTAATGAAATGAAATTCCGTCGGATGCAGGTTCCCGGAAGACGGATTCACGCGCAGTGCATACCGCTCTCCGGTAGACGGAACGCGCTTGGACGCGCTAATCGCGGCGGAATAGAAAAGCAGCTCCGAGAGAAACGCCGGGCCGTCATCCGCGGACGTCGCGCCATACGCACCCCGAAGCACTTCGAGTGCCGGAATTTCAGGGATGGGTGGATGTGCGGGCAAGTCGAGCACCGGCACGCCCTCATAATGCCGAAACGGGTCGGGCATGTTCGCCCAATCCAAAAAGTGCTGGAGCCGCCTCAGTGATTCAACGCTGTGCTTCGTGGATTCGTGATATTCGCGCCACGTCATTGCACGCTGGATGGAGCCGCTTATACACACTAGGGTGCCGCATCGATGCGGTCCCTGGGGGTCTTACTTGAAAGAAAAACCCGGGTTGACATGGGTGTTGGGAATATGACACTCTCAAACACGGGTCGTCCTGATCCCGTCAAATTCGTTGCCGATTCCAGTCGTGACTCGCTAGAGGAAGAGCTCATATGAAGAAGTGGTTTATTCTCACAGCGGTTTGCTTGCCAGTGTTCGCCTTCGGACAAGCGGCAGAGTCCTCAAAATCTGCTCCGCAAGACCTTTCCAAAACCGGTGGGCCGCCTATGCTGGGAATTCACTGGGCCCGCGGATTCGAATCGAACGCCCGGCTCCACGAAGCCCACCCGGGCGGTGGCAAGAATCCGAATATGACCAATCACGGCGGAAAGATTATGCCCACCGCTGTGACACAGGCCATTTTTTGGGGAACGAGCTGGGGCAACTTCAAGGGGGACAAGATCTCTGGTATTGATACGTGGTATTCGGGGTTCGAAAACTCCAACTATGCTATGACCTCCGACGAATATAACGGGTCCAATGGCAAAGTGGGCCCTAACACGACCCACCAGGGCCATGTCGTTGACACGACGGTGTCCGCCAGTGGAGCCAACACCTCTACTATTTTGGCGGAAGTCTGCAAAAAGATAACCAGTCCTGACCCTAATGGCAATGGCTATTATGCCGTCTACGCCGATACGAAGCGGGGACACGCCGGTTATTGCGCTTATCACAGTTACGGTACCTGCGGCGGCACACCGGTCCAGTTCGCCTACTTCTTCAACCTTGACGGCGATGCAGGCTGTGACCCTCAGGACACCTCGGGACTGCACTCCCAGGGCTTGGCCGCAATAGCAAATGTCAGCGGGCACGAACTGTCGGAAGCTCGGACCGATCCCGCCAGCCCCGGCGCCTGGTATGACTCCTCGGGTGCAGAGAACGGCGACAAGTGCGCCTGGACGTTTAACGTGCCGCTGATCACATTCAGCAACGGTTCCGCGTGGAAGGTTCAGGGAGAGTGGTCGAATGCCGCCTACAACGCCGGTACGGGCTACCCCAACAGTTCAGGCCAAAAAGGTTGCGTTGACGGTCAGTAAAATTCAGTTCTAGCTCTCCTTCTTGCCGGAGGTATCTAATAAAAGGGCAATGGAAACTCCGGTTAAAACGCTAGACGCGCGTGCTCCCTGGCCCCCGTTGCCGCTCAAAGAATGGGAGGCGCCCCGCGCAACCCTTCATATGTGGACGCAGATTGTCGGTAAGGTGCGGTTGGCCTTGAGCCCCCATATCAATCACTGGTGGGAAACGCCCCTGTACGTTACTGCACGCGGCATGACGACATCCCCAATCCCCTATGGGGAGCGCGTATTCGAGATCGATTTCGATTTCATCGACCACAACCTTGCAATCCGCGGAAGCGATGAGCGGAAAAAGTTCGTGCCGTTGTACCCGCGCTCGGTCGCGGATTTCTATCGCGAAGTAATGGCCACACTACGTGCGATGGAGATCGACGTGAAGATATGGCCGAAGCCGGTCGAGATTGCGGATCCGATTCCGTTCCCCGATGATGACCAGCATGCTTCCTATGATCCCGAATATGTGAGCAGGTTCCACCAGATCCTTCTACACGTCGATGCTGCCTTCAAAGAATTCCGAGGCAAATTCGTCGGCAAGGCAAGCCCTGTACATTTCTTTTGGGGCAGCTTCGATCTCGCGGTGACCCGATTCTCCGGCCGTCGTGCGCCGCAACGCGAAGGTGCCGACGTGATTACGCGGGACGCGTATTCGCATGAGTGCAGCAGCGCCGGATTCTGGCCCGGCAGCGGCGATATAGCTGATCCCGCTTTCTACTCCTATGCTGTACCCGAGCCGCAGGGCTATTCAGCCTACCCGGTACGTCCACCGGCGGCGCTGTATCACACGGGAGTACGAGAGTTCATTTTGATGTATGACGAGGTGCGGCAGGCGCCATCACCGCCCGCCATGCTGCTCGATTTCCTGCAGACGACATATGAAGCTGCTGCGAATTTGAGCAAATGGGATCGCGCCGCTCTTGAGATGCCAGTCGCGCCATGATCATCTTCCGCGGGCCCTCGATTGACACCGAAATCCATTCCTGAATACGCTTGTACTTGTGCCGGTGTAGCTCAGGTGGTTAGAGCGACGGTCTCATAATCCGTAGGTCGCAGGTTCAACTCCTGCCGCCGGCACCACTTCTTCACTGCTTCACGATCACCGAGTAGATTCGATCCAGGTCATCCTTGGAGTAGTACTCGATTTCGAGGCGTCCGCCTGCTCCGCCCTTTGGAAGGAGCTTCACCCGTGTGCCGAGCGCGGCAGCCATTTCATCCAAGGCTGCGCGAATGTTAGGATCGAGCCTTTTTTCTTTGTTTTCTTCTACTTGGATGCCCGTCCCGGATTTGGTTAGGTTCTTAACCAAACGCTCTGTTTCACGCACCGACAATTGGTTCGCCACAATCCGGCGGCATGCGTCCATCTGCGCTTGCGCGTCGGAGATATTCAGCAAGGCGCGGGCATGCCCGACACTGATGTTGCCGCGGGTCAATTCGTTCAGAACGAGTGGAGATAACTTGAGAAGCCGCAGAAAATTCGTAATTGTTGAACGGTCTTTTCCCGTTCTTTCCGCAATTTCTTCGTGGCTTAAGCCGTGCTCTGATGCGAGCCGCTGAAATGCCGCCGCAGTTTCGACCGGATTGAGATCCTCGCGTTGAAGGTTCTCGATGAGCGCAAGCTCAAGTACTTTGGTTTGCTCTACGGTCCGGACCAATGCGGGAATTTCCGTTAGGCCCGCCAAACGTGCGGCTCGCCATCGCCGCTCTCCCGCGATGATCGTGTAGCTTCCGTTAGCTTCCCGGCGGACCGTGATCGGTTGTATTAAGCCGTTGGCCTGGATCGATTGCGCGAGTTCCTCGAGCTTTTCGGCGTCGAAGGTTTCCCTTGGCTGCTCCTGGTTTGGGCGCAGTTGATCGAGCGGGATGTTCTGAAAATTTTCAAAGTGCTCTGGCCACTCCGTCCGGCTTTCAGCCGCAGCAACTTGACTCACACGGGAAGCCGGAGCCTCCCGTGGCGTCAGCAGTGTCGAAATACCCTTACCTAGCGCTCTTCGCTGACTCCGGTCTGGCTCTTTGTTCATGTGCCATGAGTTCCTTTGCGAGTTGGATGTAACTCTCCGCGCCTCGCGATCTCGGGTCGTATGTCAAAATCGTCTTGCCAAAACTGGGAGCTTCGGCCAACCGAACACTCCTCGGTATTACTGTCCTAAAGACCTGTCGTCCAAAGAATTCCCTGAGATCGGCTTCCACTTGCCGGGTGAGATTGGTGCGATCGTCATACATGGTCAGCACCACGCCCTCAACTTGTAGCTGCGCGTTGAAAGCGTCGCGAACCCGGTCGATCGTGTCCATCAGTTGCGAAATCCCCTCCAGAGCGAAAAATTCGCACTGAATCGGTACGAGCACCGAGTCGGAGGCAACGAGCGCATTCAGCGTAAGGAGATCGAGCGCCGGGGGGCAGTCGATCAGAATATAGCTGTATTCGTCTTTGACCTGGGCAACAGCCGACCGAAGGCAGGATTCCCGCTGTTCGAAATCGACTAAATCTAGATTTGTCGCTACAAGGTTCTGGTCGGCAGGGACAATCCCGAGCCCCTCAGATTCCGTCGCAACTATCGCATCTGAAAGGGCGGCGCGTTGCAGCAGCACATCATAGAGTGTTTTGCGATCTGCCGATTTTTCCAACCCCACGCCGGTAGTGGAATTGCCCTGCGGATCGGAGTCGATTAGCAGAACCTTCAACTCCGAAGCTGCCAAGGCTGCTGCAAGATTGATCGCGGTCGTGGTCTTTCCCACCCCGCCCTTCTGATTTGCTATGGAAATAACGCGCGCCAAGAGTGTAGCCGGTTCTCGATGATCCTATCATGTTTCACGTGAAACATCGTTCGAGACTCAAATACACATCGAGCACCGCGATTGCAGCAGGAGTTATCCCTGGAATTCTGCCCGCTTGCCCGAGTGTGCTGGGCCGCACTCTCGTCAATTTTTGCTTTGCTTCGTTCGAAAGTCCCGGAATTCGGTCGTAAACAAAGCTGGTCGGGATTTGCCGCCCCTCTGCGTCTTCCAGCTGCCGGATGTTCCGATCCTGTTGAGCAATGTAGCCCGAGTACTTCGTCTCTGTCTCAATCGTTGCAAGGGCCCCTTGCGAAATGGGTTCGTTCAGCAGCTTGCAGATCCACGCTGCCAGTTGCGAAATCCGCGCCTCTGGCCGCCGCAGCCAATTTACAAGCGAAGGATTGTCACTCGCGGCATCTAAGCCCACGACCTCCGGAAGAGCGTTCGCCCGAGTTCGCTCCAGCAGTTCGCTTATTCGGCGCTTTTGCTCCTTTTTTTTCGTAAACTCCGCCCAGCGCTGGTCGTCCACAAGCCCCGCCTCCCGTCCAATGGGCGTTAGACGCTCGTCAGCATTGTCAATCCGGAGATGGAGCCGGAATTCGGCGCGCGAGGTAAACATCCGATACGGCTCGTCCGCACCCTTATTAATCAGGTCGTCGATTAAAATTCCGACATATCCGCTGGCGCGCCCCACAATAATTTGCGACAAGGCTTTCACTTTGCATGCGGCATTCAGGCCAGCGAGTAAGCCCTGACATCCCGCTTCTTCATAACCCGATGTCCCATTGATCTGTCCCGCCAGGAACAAGCCCGGAATCGATTTCACCTCGAGCGAATGACTGAGCTCACGCGGATCTACTGCGTCATATTCGATCGCATACCCTGGACGGATCATCTCGGCCCGCTCGAGGCCCGGAACTGAAGCAATCATTGCGCTTTGCACGTCGATCGGCATGCTGGTGGACATCCCGTTGACGTAGATCTCGTGAGTATCCAGCCCCTCCGGCTCCAGAAATATCTGATGCCGTTTTTTGTCCGGAAATTTGACAATTTTGTCCTCGATGGACGGGCAGTATCGGGGCCCAACTCCTTCAATTTGACCGCTATACAGGGGCGAGCGAGCGATGCTATCGCTCAGAATCCCGTGCGTCTCTTCCGTGGTGTACGCCAAATGGCAGCAAACCTGTTCACGGTCGATTCGTTCGGTCATGAACGAAAAGGGTGTCGGAACGGGATCACCCGGCTGCTTCTCGAATCGAGACCAGTCGATACTCCGGCCATCGAGGCGCGGCGGGGTACCCGTTTTAAGACGTGTCCACTGCAAGCCGAGCGTTCTGAGCTGCCCGCCGAGGGTGTTCGAAGGCGCTTCGCCATTCCGCCCGCAAGCGTATTTTTGGTCGCCGACGTGCGCCAATCCATTCAAAAACGTTCCCGTCGTCACAACAACCGCTTCCGCCGACAGGTCCCGCCCGTCCTTTAACCGCACCCCGCACACCGAACGAGGGAGTTCGTTTGGTAAAAACAGCAGTTCCCCGACTTCCGCCTGCAGAATGCGCAGATTTGGCTCGTTTTCGAGCCAATCGCGCATTCGGATTCGATAATGCTTTTTGTCGCACTGAGCTCGCGGCGACCAAACTGCTGGCCCTCGGCTCGTGTTCAGCAGGCGGAACTGAATCCCGACCGCGTCCGTGAGCTCTCCCATGACCCCACCCAACGCATCGATCTCGCGAACCAAGTGGCCCTTCGCAATACCGCCGATCGCCGGATTGCAAGACATTTGGGCAATCAGGTCCAGATTCATCGTGACCATGGCGGTATTGAGCCCCAGACGCGCACACGCTCGCGCAGCTTCGCACCCGGCGTGGCCCGCACCGACAACAATCACGTCGTACTTCTTCTGCATCGCGTTATTCGTTATTCTAGCTGTCTTGAAGATCTTAATCATAGGTGGCGGAGGCCGGGAGCATGCCTTAGCCTGGCGGCTCTCAAAATCGCCGTCAGTCACTGGAATTGTGGCGTGTCCGGGGAATCCCGGCATTGCCGAATTGGGCGTATGCGTTCCAGCGCCCGAGCATGTTTCAAGATATGCGGATATCGCTGCGGCCCACGGAATTCATCTGACCATCGTCGGACCTGAAGCTCCGCTCGTAAACGGCATCGTCGATCGCTTCCGCGAGCGGAATCTGAAAATCATCGGCCCGACTCAGGCGGCCGCACGCCTGGAAGGATCTAAAATTTTCGCCAAACAGTTCTTCGAGCGCGCAGGAATTCCTACCGCCAGATCGAGTCAGCCAACTTCGCTAGAAGAAGCACTTTCTGCTGCAAAGAGTTTCGGATTTCCTTTGGTAATCAAAGCCGATGGACTCGCGGCAGGCAAGGGGGTGGCTGTCGCACACAATCGAGCTGAAGCCGAGGAAGCGATCGAACAGCTCGGTCCCGATCTTGTAGTCGAGGAATTCCTGGAAGGCGAGGAAGTCAGCTTTATCGGCCTCAGCAACGGCCAAATGATTCTTCCGTTTGCACCGACGCAAGATCACAAGAGGATCTCCGATGGAGATCGAGGGCCGAATACTGGCGGCATGGGCGCGTACTGCGACAAGCGCATCCTCACGCCTGAGGAGAGCGGGGAAATTCTGGAGCGCATTATGCTTCCAGCGATCGCGCAGATGCGAAGGGAAGGGAATCCCTTTACCGGCTTTTTGTACGCAGGCGTGATGATGACGGCGGTGGGACCCAAAGTTCTCGAATTCAATGTGCGGCTGGGCGACCCCGAGACACAAGCGTTGATGCACAGTTTTCAAGAAGACTTCGGCAAGGTCCTCAGCCTGGCCGACAGCGGCGTGGCAGCTATCTATCCGGAATCGTGGGCCGCCTGTTCTGTGTGTGTCGTTCTGGCCGCAAAAGGATATCCCGGCAAATCACGGACCGACGATGTCATAACCGGTATTGAAAAGGCCCAAGCGACCGGAGCCACCGTATTTCACGCAGGCACGAAGAAAAACGGCGCCAATCTCGTCACAAACGGCGGGCGCGTTCTGGGCGTGACCGCAGGCGGGGCGACGTTGAGAGCGGCAATCGATCGCGCCTACAACGCTGTTGAGAAAATCCATTTCGAGGGCATGCAATATCGAAAGGAAATCGGCCAGAAAGGCTTGAAACGCTGGTAGACTTCGAAAGGAGC
The DNA here is from genome assembly GCA_051003475.1 of Bryobacteraceae bacterium. GTDB lineage: Bacteria > Acidobacteriota > Terriglobia > Bryobacterales > Bryobacteraceae > Bog-105. Next base: position 15,559 of record JBPCLH010000169.1, on the reverse strand, counting down.
CAACTGCGCGGGAGCCAATCGACGGGGACGTAGCTCAGATGGATAGAGCAGCCGCCTCCTAAGCGGCAGGTCGGCAGTTCGAATCTGCCCGTCCCTACCAGGCTTTATTTCCGGTACACGACGCCGCCCTTCATCACAAACTCGACTTTCTGCAAAGTGCTGATGTCCTGCAACGGATCGCCGGAAACCGCAATGACATCGGCCAAGTAGCCAGGTTTCAATGCCCCGATTTGCCCTTGCCAGCCGAGCAATTTGGCGCCATTGATCAGGTCAGCTTGCAAGGCGGCAAGGGGCGTCATGCCGTACTTGACCATCAATACAAATTCCCGCGCCTGCGTGCCATGCGGAAATGGTCCAACATCGGAACCGACGGCCATCGGTACGCCGGCCGCAAGCTGTTTGCGAAACTCCTGTGCGTGGTAGTCGAGCATTTTGTGTTCTACGGCCCCCTGTGCCGGGGTCGCCGCGTGATCGGCGAAGTACTCAGAAATGGTGAAAGTAGGGACTGCAAAAATCTTTTTCTGATGCATGAGGCGCATGGTCTCATCGCTGAGCTGATCCGCGTGATCGATGGAGTCGACGCCCGCCCGTGCGGCGTAAAGCGTTCCGGGCTCGCCCGTCGCGTGGACGGCCACGCCCATACCCACGCGCGCCGCTTCAGCAACGGCGGCTCTGAGTTCGGCCTCTGTATATTGATAGGGCGTCGAAAATACGCCGTCGCGGAATGAGTCGCGCCCGGTTTCGTATATCTTGATGAAATCCGCGCCTTCTTTAATCTGCTCCCGGATCACTGCCACCAGTTCGGCTGAATTATTCGCGTAAGTCGCGTTCGATAGCACGTGCTGCGCCGGGTTGAACCTATTAGCATCCTCGTGCCCGCCGAGAACGTCGACTGCGTTGCCACTAACACGCAGCCGAGGCCCAGGAACTAGGCCTTGATCGATGGCATTGCGGACCGCCGTGTCGGCCGAGCCTGCACCCTCGGTTCCCATGTCACGTTCTGCGGTAAAGCCGGCCATCAGGTCTGCCCGGGCAGCCAGAACTGCAAGAATCGTTCGCTGCGGCACGGACTCTTCCACGGTCTGCAAATCTTCCGCGCCCGGATGGAGAAACAGATGCACGTGCGCATCGATCAAGCCTGGCAACAAAGTGCGGTCGCCCAAATCAATCGTCTCAGCGCCAGCGGGATGCATAACATTCGGGCCGGCCTCGCGAATCCGTTCGCCTTCGACGAGCACCTCGCCTGGCGCTATCACCCGGCCGGTCTCAATTTCGAGTAAGCGCGCCGCATGCAACACAATCGGGCGCGCTGTCGTGTCGTTTGACTGGGCGGCTGACGTGTTGATAAGGCCACAAAGCAGAGAAAGCGAGGTGACGACAGTGGATAATTGGAGTTTTGTCATCTTATGCCTAAATTGAAACACTTTCGACCCATCCTGTTTCTGGCCAGTGCCGCCACCGCACTTGCTCAACAGCGCGGCGCCGAGACCAGCGGCGAGGCGAATCTTGTTTTACCCGATCTGCACCAAGCCACCTTTTTCGGAGGCATGATCGACGGCAGCTCGCTCCTCTTATATAGCTTGGTCTTCGTTGCGCTCGGCCTCGTGTTCGGGCTTGTTATTTATCGTCAGCTCAAGAATCTGCCCGTGCATAAGTCCATGTTGGAGATTTCGGAGCTGATCTACGAGACGTGCAAGACCTATCTGGTCACGCAAGCCAAGTTTTTGCTCATCCTCGAGATATTCATCGGAGTGATCATTGTTTTCTATTTTGGAGTACTCGAACACTTTGCCGCGACCAAGGTTCTGATCATCCTGCTATTCAGCGTAGTCGGGATCTGCGGAAGCTCTGGGGTGGCGTGGTTCGGGATTCGCGTGAATACGTTTGCCAATTCCCGCACCGCATTCGCCAGCTTGCGCGGCAAGCCCTTCCCGTGTCATGAGATCCCGCTCAAAGCCGGCATGAGTATCGGCATGCTGCTCGTGAGCGTCGAGCTGATCATCATGCTTTTTATCCTGCTTTTTATTCCGCATGATTATTCCGGACCATGCTTCATCGGCTTCGCAATCGGCGAGTCGCTCGGCGCGGCGGCGCTTCGGGTGGCGGGCGGCATTTTCACGAAGATCGCGGACATTGGCGCAGATTTAATGAAGATCGTTTTCAAAATCAAGGAAGACGATGCGCGCAACCCGGGCGTCAGGGCCGATTGCACGGGAGACAACGCGGGCGATTCGGTGGGCCCGAGCGCGGATGGCTTCGAGACTTACGGCGTAACTGGTGTGGCGCTGATCTCCTTCATCGTGCTTGCCGTCACAAATCCCCTCGTGCAAGCGCAGCTGCTCGTTTGGATCTTCGCGATGCGCGTGATGATGGTGATCTCATCCGGCTTGTCGTACTTGTTGAATGCGGCGTACGCGAAAAGCAAATACGCCAACGTCAATAAGATGAACTTCGAGGCGCCGCTGACGACATTGGTTTGGCTGACCTCGCTGGTTTCGATCGCGGCCACGTATATCGTGTCTTACGCGATGATTCCAGACCTTGGCGGCGATAGTTCACTGTGGTGGAAGTTATCGAGCGTGATCACTTGCGGAACGCTCGCCGGAGCAGTGATTCCCGAACTGGTTAAAGTATTCACGTCCATGGACTCGCGCCATGTGCGGGAGGTGGTCGCTTCGTCTCGTGAAGGAGGCGCTTCGCTGAACATACTTTCCGGGTTTGTGGCGGGCAACATGAGCGCGTATTGGTTGGGAACGGCCATTTTGGCGCTGATGGCAGCGGCCTACGGCGTGAGCACAGCCGGGCTTGGCAACCTGATGGTTGCGCCTGCGGTCTTTGCTTTTGGCTTGGTTGCCTTTGGATTCCTGGGCATGGGGCCCGTGACGATTGCGGTCGATTCCTATGGCCCAGTCACAGACAATGCGCAGTCCGTTTATGAGCTGTCGACGATTGAGCAGATTCCGGGAGTAAAGCAGGAGATCAGGAGCAGCTATGGATTCGACGTTGATTTTGAAACAGCCAAGGACAATTTAGAAGAGAACGATGGCGCGGGCAATACGTTCAAAGCCACTGCTAAACCGGTCTTAATCGGCACGGCGGTGGTAGGTGCAACAACGATGATTTTCTCCATCGTGGTTGCGTTGACACATGGTTTGCGGCAAGAGCTGCTGCCCAATCTTTCCATCCTGCATCCGCCCTTCCTGCTCGGGCTGATTGCGGGCGGCTCGATCATCTATTGGTTTACTGGAGCATCGACCCAGGCCGTGACTACGGGCGCTTACCGAGCTGTCGAGTTCATCAAGGCGAATATCAAACTCGAAGGGGTTACGAAAGCGTCGGTAGCCGATAGCAAGAAGGTGGTGGAAATCTGCACTCGTTATGCGCAGCGGGGCATGTTCAACATCTTCCTGGCAGTATTCTTTGTGACGCTGGCGTTCGCCTTTGTAGAACCGTATTTTTTTATCGGATATTTAATTTCGATTGCGCTTTTCGGTCTATATCAGGCGATCTTCATGGCGAATGCAGGCGGTGCCTGGGACAATGCCAAAAAAATCGTAGAGACCGAGCTGAAGCAGAAGGGCACCGAGCTTCATGATGCGACCGTAGTCGGCGATACGGTTGGCGATCCTTTCAAGGATACTTCTTCGGTGGCCTTGAATCCGATCATTAAATTCACAACGCTGTTCGGGCTACTTGCAGTGGAATTGGCAGTTTCACTATCGGGCGAGCGGGGATCGACCTTGGGTTGGTTCCTAGCCGGACTCTTCCTGCTGACAGCGATGGTTTTCATTTGGCGCTCGTTCTACAAGATGAGAATCGGCAGCGACTAGCGCCGAAGGCGCCCGGGCAAGAACTGCACAGGGGGCCCTTGCTCAATCCTGAGGAATAGCCTACATTCAAGCAAGTGAACGAACTTGTGTTCGAGATCACGCAAGATGTTGACGACGGGTTTTCTGCCGAATGCCTGAGCGAAAGCATCTTCAGCCAAGGTGACACCTGGGATGAACTGCGCGCCAATGTCAAAGAAGCCGTCGAAGCTTTCTACTTTGACCGGCCGAAGCCCGGTGGCATTCGCCTTCACCTCGTTCGTGATGAAATGCTCGCGCTCGGATGAAACTGCCCCGCGATCTAAGCGGACATGAACTCGTTGCCAGCCTGTGCCGTCGATGGGGATATGGCATAGTCAATCAGGTCGGCAGCCATTTGCAAACGGACGGGCCAAGTTCGCATCGCATCGCCATTCCCGCACACAAAACGCTGCGCGTGGGAACGCTGAACGGAATTCTCCGGGACGTGGCGAAGCACAAAGGGATTGATAGGGAAAGCATCCTAAGATCGTTGTAAGCTCAACCATCAACACGTCTCGATTCACGAATGCTTCTACAGGATGAGAATCGGCAGCGATTAGAGGCACCCCAATTACGGACGTCGTTGCGACTCCCGTAATTAGCTGATCTACGAAAGCCCCTCGATTTTGCCCGAAACGAAGCGTGCAGAAGCACCAACCGCAACCACGAGTGCGGTTAGAACTGGCTCGCGGACGACAAGTCAAGAACTCGCAGGGCGTCCGGCTAGCCAATTAGAAGCTGTGTGGCAAGACGTGCGATACGGCGCACGCGTGCTGTATAAGAAACCGGGTTTCACGCTTGTAGCTGTTCTGACTCTGGCGCTTGGCATCGGGGCGAACACGACGATTTTCAGCGTGGTGAATGCGGCTCTTCTTACTCCGATCGCTATACCTGCGGCTGATCGCGTGGTCATGGTATGGACGGACAACGTGGCGCTCAGCTCGAGAGGCTTCCCGGCTTCCCGTCCAGACTATCTGGATTGGCAAGCCAGTGGTGTTTTCGATAAACTCGCCGGGTTCTTTACGGATGGATTCAATCTGTTGATCGGGACGCATCCGGAACGGCTGTCCGGTGCCGTCGTGACTCAGGAATGGTTCGAGATTCAGCGAATCAAGCCTTATTTGGGGCGATTATTTCGGACCGAAGACGTGCAGCCCGGCCACCAGCAAGTGGCAATTCTGAGCTATAGTCTCTGGGCTTCTCTTTTCCACGGCGACCCAACCATTGTCGGAAAAAGCACGGTTATTAACAGCGCTCCCTATACAGTGCTAGGCGTGCTGCCGAAGAAAATAGCGAAAATCGACGATGAAGAGCTTTATCTTCCCTTGGTATTCGAGCCGCCACTAGCGACGGAGCGCGGGCTACGCGACATCACCGCAGTCGGCCGACTTGCGCCACATCTCACTTTTGCTGCCGCTCAGAGCCGGATACGGGATCTCAGCGCCCGTTTGGCAAAGCAATATCCGAAGGAAGACGGCGCTTACAGAGCTCAACTGCAACCGATCGAGGAGGCCTATGTAGAGGACGTCCATAGCTTGCTGCTCGTTCTTTTCGGCGCGGTGGGATTTGTGCTTCTGGTGGCGTGCGCGAATATTGCGAACTTGCTGCTGGTTCGAGGCACAGCCCGCGAACGGGAGATGGCGATTCGCAGCGCTCTAGGGGCCAGCAAGTGGAGGCTCATTCGTCAGTTGCTAACGGAAAGTGTGCTGCTGTCTCTAGTTGCAGGCACTGCCGGAATCATTCCGGCTTTCTGTGGGATTCACTTTTTGACGAAGTTCCAGCTGCAGCAGCTGCCGAATGCCGAGCTGGTCACGCTGAATTCGAGTGTCTTGGTGTTTACTTTTTTCGTTGCTCTCGTTACGGGTGTACTCTTCGGGCTGGTTCCCGCTTGGCAAGCTTGGAAAACGAATGCAGATGAGCCGCTCAGGGAGCGATCACAAACTTCTGGCGGGCAGCGGCGGCTAGGTAATCTATTTGTGGTCGGAGAAGTTGCGTTGACAGTCATTCTGGTCGTGGGAGCGGGGCTGATGCTTCGAAGCTTCGTCCATCTGCGTGCGGCAAATCCAGGGTATGACTCTCAGCACGTGCTTACGATGAGAATGGCGCTATCGGGAAAACAGTACGACGCGCCGAATAAGGAGGCAGCTTTTTACAAGGAACTAGTCGGGCGCGTGAGCACGTTGGCAGGTGTCGAGAGCGTGGGAGTGATCAATTGTTTGCCGACCAGCAATGACGTGCAAGGGGGCGCATTGCATTTCACAGACCGCCCGGAGCCGAGAGCGAGCGATGTTCCCGTCGTGACTATCAGTTCGATTACTCCAGATTATTTTCACGTCATGCGGATGCCTCTGATTCGCGGACGGTTTTTTTCCGAAGCGGACGGGGCCACCGATCCGCTGGTGGTGATTCTGGATCGAGAGCTTGCAAAGCAATACTGGCCGAATCAGGATCCAATCGGGAAACTGGTTAAATTGCGCCTGCATTCACCGGAGCGCAAGATCGTTGGGGTGACAGGAAACGTCGATCTCAGTGTGGCGGGGAAGATGAGAGGCCGAGTGGGCCAAGTCTATATTCCATTGGCGCAGTCGCCTGATTTGGATTCAAGTTGGGAGATGTCGCTCGTGATTTCCACACCGATGAAGCCGGCCAGTCTCAGCTCAGTCGTGCGCAGAACCATCGCGAATGTGGCGCCAGCCCAACCTGTCTTTCAGATCGAGACGATGGAGGAAGCGCGTGGGAGAGGGCGGACCTCGGCACGTTTGGCTACATTGCTGCTCGGGTTTTTTGCGGGATTAGCACTGCTGCTGGCCGCGGTGGGAGTTTACGGGGTGGTGTCTTACAGCGTAGGACAACGAACGCGCGAAATTGGAGTCAGGATGGCACTCGGCGCCGGCGAATACGACGTGTTGCGCATGGTGCTCGCGAGAGGAGTCTTGCTGATCATTGTGGGCGTTTGGCTCGGGTTACTGGGCGCGTTTGCTCTGACTAGAGTCATGGGGACGCTGTTGCACGGGATCAGCGCGACTGATCCGGCTACTTTCGCGGGAGTGAGCGTGCTGTTGATAGCGGTGGGGCTACTGGCGAGTTACATTCCGGCGCGGCGGGCAAGCCGGGTAGACCCAACCGTCGCGTTGCGTTACGAGTAGAGCTGGCGACCTGCTAATCAGTACCGCGCGTAGCGAGATGCGGTCTTCCTTCCCGGCAAACTAAGTACGTCACCATTGATATCAAAATGCCCTTCCGCCAGCATCGCGCCGGGCAAATCAAAGTGAATCTTTGCGCCCTCAACCGTAAAGCGGCCGTGGTCAGTACGAAAGGGAATGAGCAACAAGCTTTTGCCAGTTGAATAGAAGAGCCAACGCATCTCGGCTTGATGCCCGCCTATATCCCGAGTGCCACGCCATTCGCCGATGATGAGACTCAAGGGATCGGAGCGAATGCCCTTGCGAACCAGTTCAGCAGTGTTACCGGGGGCGGTGCTGTTGCCACTTGGCTTGAGGCGCAATTTATTTTCTCCGACAAATTCGATCGCCATCTTTTGCTCAGGACCGTGATTGGACTCTGAAGGCAGTATGAGCTGGTTAACTTCGATTCGATACGGCGATTCGACCACCGCGCCCGGACTGAAATCCACACTGCCATCGGCATGGAATTCGAGCAGCGCGCCGATGCCTCCGGGCGAGGTTTCGAGTGATCTCCAGCGGCCGAGGAGTTTCGATGGAACCTCGGCTGCGGCGAGGAGATTGACTAAAAAGAGAATGACCAGCGCGGCAAACCGCAGCATTATTCGACGGCCCTCCCGAGGCGCCAGTTCTGCAGATAGCATCAACCACACCGCACGGTTCATATACGCCACTGCTGCCGAAATTGCTGTCTCATAACGGACGTTCGCCGACAACGTGCCTTACGGATTAGTTACGGTTTCTGACCTCAGCAAATGAACAGCCAGCCTAGCCAGGCAAGAAGGAGAGCCCGCCTCGGCTAATGTGCTTCCGGCCCGTCCTCGCGCTTATCCATGTGGGCTACTTAGTGCGAGGAGGGCGCATTTTGCTAACGTCCGGGCCAGGTGGTGGTCCGGTCCGGATTACTGGTCGATTGCCGATCCTGGACAAGAGAAGTCGGAATTTTATGGGTGCGCGATGACCATCAGCGTGGGCGCTTGCTCCAGAGTGCATTCGAGTGCGAGGCGCAGATTTTCCGGATCGAGGGCTGCGAAGCTCTCGTCGAGGATGACCAGGTCCGCGCGTCCAAGCAGGGCCCGGGCAATGTAGACACGGCTGCGTTCACCATGCGAGAGTTGCCAGCCTCCCTCCCCAACCATCTGGAGTATTCCGCTGGGCATCGTATCGAGCAGATCGCGTAAGCCGAGCTTGCGGCATAAGGATTCGGCCTCCCGCATGTCGGGTGCCGTAGGAGGCCACCGGCGTCCCATCAAAAGGTTGAAGGCGAGAGTTTCCGTCAAGATGTGGTTGTCGTGGAATTGCGGCGCAGCGGCCACTCGTTCACGCCAACGATCCGTTCCGAGTGTATGCATGTCCAGGCCGTTCGCCAACAGCAGTCCCGAGTCCGCCTGGCGCATTCCGCACAACATCGAAGCAAATGTACTTTTACCGCCTCCTGACGGTCCTTCAAGAAGGATGCGATCGCCTTTTCTTATGACAAGGCTGCACGCTTGTAGAGCTGGGTTGCCTTCTTTGCGATATCGATAGGTAAGCCGGTCGGCTTCGATAATTTTTGGGAGCGATGCGGCGGATTCCTTCTCTCCCGCCAACGCTTCTCCGAGAATGTCGGGGCGGGCTGCAGCCCGAAAGAGCGGCGCAACGCGTTTCCAGGCGACCCAAGCGCCTGCAACATCGGTAAAAGACCCTGTCAGTCGCTTGAATGCCGCATAGGCCAACAAAATACCTCCCAGCGAGACCGCGATGCTTGTAGTCGAACTTTGTCCAAAGGCAATTGCCGGTGCAAGGCAAGCGAGGCCGGCAAGCAGCCAACCCCGCGGAATCGCCGCAACTAACAACGTCCCGCAACGATCGAGCGAATGAGACCTATCGACATAACCATCAAGCGATTGACCTTCGGAGTCATGCCAGTGCTGACGCGGCTGCTGAGCCAATCTTGTCCTGTGACCCACCATCGACTCGACTAGATCGTGCGTCATCTCCATGCGCGTATCCGTCCAGCGCTGATAGCGGTTTAGAAAGCGCCATGCGATTGCGGCCGTGATGGCGCACCACAGCAACAGCACAATCGAAAAGCGTCCGAGCACAACTGCGGAAACGGCAAGTTCGATTGTGGCTAGCAAGCCTGCGACTGCGCCACTTAAGGCGAGCGTTTCCACGGTTTCGGCCTCGAGCGCTTGACCGACGAAACTGCCGATACCGTGCCGGCGCATCTCCTCGGGTTCGAGCCGCATGGCGCCCGCGAGTAGCCGGCGTTTGAGCAATCCACCGAGGCCGATAGCAAGCAGTCCCTGTAAACGCGTGGTGAGCAGGCGAAAGGGGATGAGCGTTGCGAGGAGCAGCGCCCAAGCGAAAAGCCAGCCCCGATCCATGCGGCCCTCGAATGACAACCGGCCGATAATGACCCATGCGGCCAGCCACAGTACGTATTGAGCCGTAAATGCGGTGAGAAGTCCGATTCCATTCGGGATTACATTCACCTCGCGCAACCAGCGGATGGCTCCAGTGCCCGGTGCGGCGTGCAGTACCCAGCACTGGTCGAATCGGGTTTCGCCGAGCCGTTCCCGCAACAGGAGGTGCAGCGTTTGCTGCTGGCGAGAACGCGGGATCTGAGCGTCCGTGAGCAATCGCTCGAACTCAGATCGAATACGCCGCTCGGCCGGTTCACGAATTGCCTGGCCTATGTCACGTATCGAAGCGCGCCGTATCGCGAGTGCGGGAGTCAATACCCAGAGTGTTCGGCGGGTTGCGCGCAAAACGGCAAGATAAAATGCATCGGAAACGCGCAGCAGCGCCGGGTAGGAAGCTGCAAGCTCATGCTCCAAGTTCCTGAACGCGATCTCAAGGGGCTCGGCTTCCCAACCGAGATGTTTTGCGGCGCGTTCGATCCAGCGCTGGAAACCGGTTGAAGTGAGGTCTGAGGGATTCCGGATCTCCACAGCTCCAGATGTGGACCGTGATTTTCGAATCAGTGCGGAGAGACAATCACCGGCTCTGGAAGCGGGCCAGCCCAAACCCTCAAGTTTGCGCGGGTTCATCAGGCGACCTCGGTCTCTCGCAGCTTCTCTTGTATGGGCTCAGGCAGTTTTTCCACAATCCTGCCGGACTGGATGTGGATGCGGCGCCACAACCGGCTGGACCAAAGGCCCGAGCGGATCTCCGTTTCAGCTTCGAGGAGCTGGGAATAGCGCGAATCGGATGAAGAACGCAATTCGGCCGGTGTGCCATCCTCAAACAGTCGGCCATGTTCAATGACCAGGACTCGATCGAAGTCCCGCGTCTCCTCAAGATCGTGGGTGATGCAGAGGATAGTGCACTCGCGCCAGAACTCCCGCGCACGGCGCAGCAGTTCGCGCCGCTTCTCGCGATCCAGCCCTCGAAACGGCTCGTCGAGAATAACGAGTCGAGCATGCTTGCGGAGCATAGCCCGGCCGAATCGCACGCGTTGGCCTTCGCCGCCTGAAACCAGAGCTCCACCTTCCCCGAGTTTTGTCTGTAAACCTTCCGGAAGCGTTTCGAGCACACTGCGAAGCAAAGCGGCGTCGATTGCGCGGCCTATTTCTGCCGGTTCCTGATCTGAACCGTAGGTAAGATTCGAGAATAACGAACGATTCCAGAGCTGAATCGCGGGATCGACCCAGGCGGTCGAGAGCCGGAGGTGCTCAGAATTGAGCCTCGAACCGTTCACGAGAACCTCACCAGCACTTGGCTTCAACCAACCGAGCAAGACGCCAACCAGGCTGGATTTACCTGCTCCCGATGGTCCGACGATTGCGACGTGAGCCCCCGGCTCGATTTGGAAATCCATTTTTCGCAAGATCGTGTGGCCGGACACCTCGACTGAGACATCGCGAAATTGAAGGCGAGGTGGCGTTGATCTATCAACTAGAGCCTGAGGCAAAGGTTGAGGAGCCGCCTCTTCAGGAGCTCTCAGAGGATCGAGCAAGCGCAGGATGAGATTGCGATAGGAAGGGTATTGGCGAGCGAGGACGCCTATCTCCTGCCCGAGTATGGGGAGGTTTAACGCCCAATACACGACGAGTAGTACGCGGCCGATCTCTCTCCCCTGAAGCGGGTGACTGAGTACCAGCCAAGCGATCAAACCGAACATAGCCGTTAACTGAAATGCTTCGATGCTGACCACGGCCCGCTGCAGGCGTAGAGCAGCGTGCCCCCATTCGCCAAGCAGTTTCTCGTGCTCGCGGCGAAGACTGCGCTCGGCGCTGTGGGCTCGAATGGCAAATAGGCCCAGCATTGCATCCAAATAAAAGCGTGTTAATCCCGCAGCATGGCTTCGAACGCGCAGATCGCGCTCGGCGAGCATGGATTGCGTGTTGAAGGCGGGCATCAGCGCGGCGGCGAGGGTCAACAGGACGAGAGGCGTGGCGGAAGGCTCGAGCCAAATGACGCCGGCCCCAGTGGCACAAAGCTCAAAAACGGAGCGAACAAGCTGGCGTCCAAGCTCCGGTAGGTGCCGAAGGCGGTGTGTCGTGTGACCCCTCTCGGCCATATCGGAGGTAAGGCGGCTCTGAAAGTAGCGGTCACTCAGCTTTGGAATTTTGGCCAAGAAAGCTATCCGCAGCTGATTTTCAATCTGCCGGCCCAATCTTTGGGCACCCGAGAAGATCGGCACCTCTAGCAGAAGCAGAGCCAGGCTGAAGGACAAAATGGCTGACATGGCAGCGATGCGCTGGCCCGCGAGGCGGAGTTCGGCCGCAATATCGAAGAGACCCCGAAACAAGAGGGCCTCGAGAACTACCCCGCCTGCCGCAACGGCAAGCGCCAGAAACAAGGTTGCAGGCGCGAAAGATCCACTTTGCCAGAGAAGGCGTAACAGCTCGCGACCGGGGCTGATTGGGCGCTCGTTGACGGCAGCGGCCAATTCGGGACTCATATTGGGTGACGGGCTCAAGGGTGGTGATTGCTGAGCAGGTGGCGCTTTCTTTCCTCGGATGCGGACCAGGACAGCGCCGCGCATAAATACTTGCGGTTGCCCTTCGTCATCATCAGGGCCCGGCCGAGCGGACCAGTATGCCGCCGGGATTAGATCGGGGCTTTCGCGGAGGCGCTCCAGGAAACGAACGCTTTCTGAACGCTTCAGGCCGCCCGCAAGAATCAGCGATGTTACCAGGCGGACGGCAGCATCGAGCCCGGCTAAGGTGTCCCAACCAGCCTTTTGCAGCGCCTCCCTCAAGAGGGGCTGCGTGGCACGCCATGACAGACCAGCCCTGCCGAGACGCCGTTGGAGTGCAGCTTGAAAATCTTGCGAAGCAGCAAACTCACGCCAGCCCTCGGCGGGAACGAGCAGGGTATGGCAGAAAATATCATTTGCGAATTGCGAGGAAGTGAGCCAGCGTCGTCCCACGGCGGGGTCCATTGTCTGGATGACGCCCCTGTGAGAACGCCACGCTACGACGAAATGCGTGAGTCCGGTTGGCAGCTTGACGACGACAATCGCTGGGAGGGCCTTCGATTCAGGGAGCAGCAGGTGATCGACGGGAAGCATCACCTGTTCGGCTTCAAGTCCGAGCTGAGCGGCGACTGTCTCCATGGTGTCGATCGATGTCCCATCGATGCCGGTCTGACAGGCTTCGCGTAAACGGTCGTAGCCTACGTGAACGCCAAATCCTTCAAGCAAACATTTGAGAGAGGCTGGTCCGCAGTCCAGGGTGGAGGTTTGGACCACTTCCGGCGCAAAGAACCGTCTCAACGCGCACCAACCACATCACCCGCGGAGCGCAGAATCAAGGCCGCGGGCGAGATGCGGTCAATTTGCACTTCGACTGCGCCCGGCAGGCCATGTTGAAAGGGAATCCGAGAGGGAGAGGCCAAGCTAACCGCCAGTTCCACCCTGACTTTGCCGTCGCGGATTTCGCCCGCTACTCTCGAAACCCGGGCGGAAACGGCGCCATACTGCGCCCACGGGAAGCCCTGAAGTCGCAGCAGAGCAGGCTGTCCCGGCCGCACTTTGCCGAGGGCGGAGGGCAGGAATTCGGCAATAATCTGTAATTTTCCGCGAGGAAGAATGACTCCGAGTTGTTGTCCCTCGCTGATGTGCGAGCCCGGCCGTACATTGGCGCACTCGCCCAATTGACCGGAGATTGGAGCGCGAATACGCCGGCGTCCAATTTCATACTCAAGCCGCTTGATCGTCGCCGAGGAAGTAGCCATGCTGGCTTGGAGTTTCGCGACGTCCCCGAGTGCTTGTTTGACCCCTACTTGCCGATCGCTGTCGCGCACCTCCAGCTCGGGCTCAAGGCGCGAGATTGCGATCTTCAGAGTTTCGGCAGCGGATTTTTTGCTTTGGGCTGCCGCTTTAGCGCGCTGGGCATCAGCCTCGGCCATTATGCCTTCGGCTCGTAAACGGGATGCGCGCTCCGATTCCTGCTCGGCGGACGTTGCTTGAACCAGCGCCTCCCGATATTGTGCACGGGCTTGCTCAAGGGAGAGATCCAGGACCCGGCGCTCGTCCGTTCGGCCTTGATCTTGGGATTGCATTTGTGAGCGAAGCGCGGCAAGCTGCGGGGCAAGAGTTGAGAAGCGGGTACGCTCCTCCTGCAAGCTAAGCCGTTCAGGATCACTCTCGATTTCAGCGAGCACATCGCCGGCCTGTACTTCATTCCCCATAACGAGTTGCGATGCAACCAGCTGGCCGCCCACGCTCGCCTGTACCGGGTATGCTGCAGCGTCTACTTCCAGGCGAGCAGATTCGGAGATTTCGTACCTTGTCACACGGGCTTTGTAAGCCCACGTAGTCCAGGCCGCAATGAGGGCTAGGGCGATCACGATTCCAGCGCTCGACTTTAGGCCGTTGTCCGCTCGAAGAGAGTGACTAACACGATGGAAGCTGTTTGCCATTCGATAGGTAACGCGCAACGTCGGCCGATGCGCATATAAGAGGATGTGGTGAAGGGAAGGAGTTTTGTGCTCAAATGTTAAAAAAGACCGCTCGGCTAATGCGGAGCGGCCCACGTTGTAAAGTATTCTAGTGAAGGTGCCGAAGAGTGTATTAGGCGCCCCAAAGGGATTGGCCAGCTTTCATGTTTGTCTTGACTTTCATGGCTAATTCTCCTTTCTTCACTTTTGGAGTCTTGCGGGCAAGGCAAGACTCCCGTTCTACGAGGAAGTGCTGGGCGATAATTAGGCGCCCCACAGGGACTGGCCAGCTTTCACGTTGGTCTTAACTTTCATTGTTTGTTCTCCCTTTCTTGAATTCGAGCTTTGCGGGCAAGGCCAAGCTCGGAGCTGTCTAATCAATATCCGCAAATTTCAAAGTCTCGGATTTCTCCGAAGAGAGCAGATAAAGCATACTTGCTATTTGCTTCGTAGTTGTTCATTCAGAACATTTGTAAAACGTTGCGTCGCTCTCGCTTTCGCATTATTCGCAAATCCATTTTCGTTTTGTTGAGACAGTATAGCGGGATTTCCACCTTAGTCAAATAGCTTTTGGGTGCTAAGCGGGAAGGATAAATCCTAGCCAGTACTGGTTCGTTTGAAAATACTCAGTACTATTCTTTCTATGTGTATAAAAATTTCTGTAAACAACAGTTCCACTTAGGCTAAATGCGATTACTTATGAATTACTCGTTGTAATTGCTGATGTAAGTGCGACTTATTAATAGCCAGATAAAGGTGCGGGAGCGTGTTTACTTCTGTTTGTCTTCTTCGGTCAGCAAGTACGCGTGGACGAACTCGGCCGTCGCGGCAGCAAGGAAGTCGCGATTTTTCTTTTTCGCGAATCCGTGGCCTTCATCGTCAGCGACCAGATACCAGACGTGTACCCTGTTCTTCCGGAGGGCTTCGGTCATCTGCTGCCCTTCGGTGTATGGAACGCGGGGATCGTTGCGCCCAGCAATGATGAACATCGGTTTCGTGATTTTGGCAGCATTATTCAAAGGCGAAATCGTTTCGAAGAAATCGCGAATTTTTGGATCGCGCTCATCGCCGTATTCAACGCTCCGGAGATCGCGGCGATAGGCTTCGGTGTGCTCGAGAAAAGTGCGGAAGTTACTAATACTGACTAGTTCGACAGCACAGCGGACGCGATCGCTGTAATGCGTCATGATGGCGAGAGTCATGTATCCGCCGTAGCTTCCGCCCGTGACCATGATGCGGGTCGAGTCGAGATTAGGTTGGGCCTTGATCCAATCGAGAATCGCACCAATATCTTTGACGGAATCTTCGCGCTTAAATCCGTTGTCGAGGTTGAGGAAATTCTTGCCATATCCGCTTGATCCTCGAACATTCGGAAAAATCAAACTAACGCCGAGCTCATTCAAGTAGTAATTGAGCGAGCCGAGGTAATCGGGCCTGTCGTGACCTTCCGGTCCAGCATGGATATCGATTATGACCGGGCGGGCTCCAGTGAAGTGACGCGCGGCCGGATAGAGGTGACCGGAAATGATGAGGCCATCGAAAGATTTCCAGTGAATGAGCTGCGGCTCCGAGAATTGTGCGGCATCGCTGCCGCCGGTCTCCCTGTACGTCCAGCGATCGAGCTTGCTTGTCTCTACGCTGGCAGGGAAAAAAGCG
>JBPCLH010000168.1:0-51611 GCA_051003475.1 Bryobacteraceae bacterium | reverse complement strand
TTCCGCGGCTCCTCCAAAAACCACATCGGATCGGTAGACCCCGATGCCTTGAAAATCCCCGCCCGAAGGGCGGAATCTACACTAACGGAATACGCTCGCCTTCCATTTCACGCTGAACCGGGACACTCACAAGTGAAATTGAGATTTTCCCGCCATTCTCCCCGTCACAAGAGGCGACTCAGCCAAAAAGGTACATAGCCCTTTATGACACCGGGGCTACACACAGTGCTATATCGCCTCAGGTAGTTACTGATCTTCAGCTCGCTTCGATTGGGGCGCTAAGCGTAGCTGTTGGTGGTGGAATGCTCGCCACTACCAGTCACTCAGTGAATATTGCCCTTCCGAATATGGTCATGTTCCCAATGATGCAGGTCGCGAAGATGGTCCTTCTTGGCGGCATAGATGCGATCATTGGCATGGATATTTTGGGCGTGGGTGATTTCAACGTAACTCACCATGCTGGGAATACGACTTTTTCGTTCTGCCTTCCATCACGAAGGGAAATTGACTTCGTTACCGAAGTGGAAGATGCGAAGAAAATCACTCCGGCTCATTCCAGCAAAGTTGGGAGGAACGAGCCTTGCCCCTGTGGCAGCGGAAAGAAGTACAAAAAATGCCACGGCGCTACTAACCGCGCGGTTAATGCTTAGGCATCCCGACGCCGCTTAGCGGCTACTCGTCTGCGCTTCTTCGCAGTTTCTTTTTTTCTAATCTGATCCAACTCTGTCTTTGAGACTGAGAGAATCTTCCGCATCGAATCTTTGAAGCGAGCAAACGGCGAACCCGGCGAGGGTTCCGATGGAGGCTGCATCTGTTTTTCAGTGTACGCCCTATCTCCGAGATCGCTTCCACAACACAAACCCGACCGCGATACCCTGTAATACGATTCCTAACGCACCAAGCACGTGATAAGGGGAGATGGGGATACTCTTGTCCGCATCGAGATCGTCGGCAACGCTCGCCCTCCACCTCTCGGAGGTTGCGCTATTCCTATTCGGCGTTGTGCTCATCTTGGGATTGCTCGGTGAATACCAAGAATCCGCAACATGGAAAAAACGCATTAAACTTTTCGAGTTGATGGTGATTATCGGGGTCGTTGGAGAGCTGTGGGCCGATGGATGCATATTCATTTTTTCGGAACATTTGCAGACCATTTCAGATACAGAGATCGCCGAACTGGACAAGAGGCTTATTCGGTCAAATAACGAGCTACTAGCGGCGCACAACGAAGCATTGGCGGCTTGGCTCACTGCTCGTGATTTAGCCGACCAAAATCTCAAGCGTAAGGCAGACAGGCCATCGCGGGAACTCACATTAAAGGAGCAACTTGCACTCGCCGAGTCGTGTCGCGCCTTCGCCGGTACAAGGGTAAGAATTGTACATTTAACGCTTGATGCGGAAGGCAGCAGACTGGCGCGGCAAATCCAGGCAGCCCTGGAATACGCCCACATCGCGGTCGTCAATAACTCCCAATTAAAAGGAGGTCCGATAGGGGTAACGATATTAGGCTCAGCGCCCAAACGCGATCTAGTGCGTGCGATCGTGGGTTCACTGATTACTGATGGAATTTTGACCACCTCAAAACTGCTGGAGCGAGATGGAGACACCGAAGTGCAAATCGGAGTCAGGCCGCTCACCTTAATAGCTCCGAATGCGAGCAGTGAGGCCATCAAGATGCAGTAACGCCTGGTCGTCGCCCGCCTGTCACGCCATCTCCAGTATAGGTTAGTTAAGTATGTTATTGCCGATTGGGGTTGTGACTGGGTTCTGGAGAAGATGCGAGTCGCCGTTTCAGGCGCGTTTTTCTTGCGCAAAACTTGAGGCGGTGATTTGGTAGACAAAACTGTCTCGCCCACTCGCGTCTGGTCTTGATCCCACACGGACTGCACCTATTTTCTCCACGGCCCTCTGCAAACGTAGATTCTCTGGACCAACAAGAAAGATAGCGCTGTTCACCAATCTGAAGGCGTGCCGTAGCATGAGCTGTTTCATTTCCCTGTTGTAGATGTCACCCCAATGGGACCTGGCCAAGAACGTCCAACCGACTTCGATCTCGCTTTTTTCTTTGTCATAACCGTGGAATCGCGACGACCCGATGACCTGGCCATCTTTGGAATCGATAGCGAGCAACGCTCCACCCGATTCAAGGCTTCGCCAAAAAACACGTTGAAAATCTCTTCTTTGCAACGATCTTTGATGGGATGTTGTTCCCAAATGAGCGGATCTGCAGCTACAGCGTAAAGGTCATGAAAATCCTCTGCTCGAAGCGGCCTGAGTTCGAGGAGCTCGCATTTCAAATTGGGTTGGAGATCAAAGGACATGCTTGATTCTGTCCCCCAACTTCGGATGTATGAATCTTGTCATCGTTCATCTCGGCGCTCAACCTCGGAAGTCCCACGCAGGGCGTACGTCATTGATGATGGAAGCATGGCTTCAGTGAAAGTATCTTTACTCTGCATTTTTGGCGCGGTGCTACTGTGCGGGCAGGAATCCCGTGTGTGTAAAAGTAAACATGCCGCGCAAGACATAGCTCCTGAGACGGACCCGACCTCGCAGTTTTGGCGCGCGGCTCCGGCGATTGTGTTTAACGGCGATCCGTTCGGCAAACCGGTTCCGGGCCATCGCACCGAGGTGCGCTCGCGGTGGACCAAGGCTAATTTGTATTTCCTGTTCATCTGCTCGTACGAGCAGCTAAACCTCAAACCCGATCCGAGAACAGACGTTGAAACGAATCAGCTGTGGAATTGGGATGTGGCGGAGGTCTTCATCGGCTCGAATTTCCAAAATATCCGCAAGTATAAGGAATTCGAGGTGTCGCCGAAAGGCGAGTGGGTTGACCTCGACATCGATCTAGATAGCCCGCATCACGAAGACGGCTGGACGTGGAATTCAGGCTTTAGAGTCGCGGCACGAATCGATGAGAGTTCGAAAGTCTGGTATGCATGCATGCGTATTCCGTATTCATCGGTAGATGCCAAGCCCGCAGCACGGGGAAACACTCTGCGCGTGAACTTCTATCGGGCGCAAGGGCCGAAGGCGCAGCACAAAGCGATTGCCTGGCAACCGACCCACAAAGCGACATACCACGTGCCTGAAGCCTTCGGTGTATTGACGCTGGTTGAATAAAGCCGCTGTTAGAAGCGGTATTTCAATCCGAACTGAATCTGCCGCATGGGCAGAGCGACCGACGTGATCACACCTGCAGCGCCTGGCCCATCGTCGATGAAATTGTCCGGCAGAGAAAAATTTGGATGATTCAGCATGTTGAAGAACTCGGCGCGAAATTCGAGACGCTGCGTTTCCGTGGTTACAAACTCCTTGCGGATCGATCCGTCGAGCAAGTTTACACCTGGACCGATCAGAACGTTGCGCCCCGAATTTCCGAAGGTGTAGCCGATTGGTAAAGGAAATGCATTGATGTCGAACCAGAGGTTGGGATCTCGCTGCCCCCTCAGCAAATTCCCGTCAGCGATTCGATCCGCCCTCACGACTCCCTGATCACCCGTGTTTGAGGGATCGTATCCAAGAAGGGGCGAGAACGGGAAACCACTGGCAAGCGTGTAGATGCCGCCGAGATGCCAGCCGCCGAACGCAAGATCCAAGAGCCGATTGCTGGTTAAATAGCGGCGGCCGCGTCCAAACGGCAGTTCGTAATCGAAGCTGACGACCCAGCGCAGCCGCTGATCGAAATCCGCCAAGCCCTTTTCAGAGCGAAGATCGAAACTGTTTTGAGGCCATGGGGCTGCACAGCAGATCTCCGGCAGATCATTGATGGCTTTGCTGTATGTGAAGGCGCTCAGGAAAGACAAGCCGTGGCTGTAGCGCTTCTCCACTTTCAACTGCAGAGAATTGTAGGTTGAGTTCCCACGATTCTGGATCGCGGCAAATGGACCGTACTGCGGGTATGGACGACGGGGTTGAATGTCGCCCGGCCCAGGAACCGCCACCTGGTTGGGATCCGTCAAGACCTGAAGGTGGGTGCCTTTCGACCCGGCATAGGCCAGTTCTACTGACATCGCGGATGGCAACGCCTGCTGAATCGCAAAATTCCATTCCTGGTAATACGGCGTTTTCAACCTCGTGTCCACGCTCGTCACAGGCGGGTCCACAGCGTTTGCAGGGTCCAGCGGCGGAAATCCTTGCGTAACAGTAAGCAGGGGGGTTATTCCGTCGCTGATGAAGAAGGGCTGGTAATAGAAGGGAACATTGTAGGCGAGCTGGAGGGGAGCTGCGGTGCGAATCTCCTGGCCGCTGTAGAAGATGCCGTAGGCACTGCGAATGACCGTCTTTCCTCCCTCGAAGGGACTCCAGGCGAGGCCGATGCGGGGAGCGAAATTGAGGTGATCAGGAGTTACAAGGCCACGCGATGCGCCGTTGCGATTTGCCACGATGAGCTGCGCGGTCTGATAGTCGAAGTTACTCTGCTTGTTGTTCACTTCGATAAGCGGCGAGAAATAGTCATAGCGGACGCCAAGATTCACGGTCAGGTGACGATTGACTTTGTAGTCGTCTTGAATGAATGCGCTGGGGACGTGCTGGCGATTGCCGAGGTCGAGCAGGGAGGAGATAGTGGAAGTTGTAGGCAGCCCGAGCAACTCATCCGCTATAGAACTTCCGCCGCTTCCATCCGAAGGGTTTTGCGTAAACTGTCCCGTGAAAGTGAACGAACCATTGGGAGCTGCCAATTGGAAAATGTTGAACTGGCTCCAGCGAATCTCGGCCCCTACCTTGATCGTGTGTCCACTGCGTACGAGATTCAGCACATCGGTGATTTGGCGCTCCTGAGTGGAAAGAATTGTCGGTGCGTAGCCCGGATCGCCTATGCGGCGGTATCCAGTGGGCCTAAATAGCGTGAGCCCAACCGTTCCCGGGTTAATTGGGACTCCGGGAACGAGCAGTTCCGTGGGCGGCGTTACATTTCCGCCCAGCGGTACACCGCGGCGTATATGGACGTAATTGAAACCGATCCGGAGTTCGTTGACCGTTGTTGGCGTGAACGTGTGGGTGTAGCCGAGTGCCGCACCCATCGTATTTTCAAAACCATTACCCGTGCTCGAATCACCCCCGTTTGCCAAACCTGGCAGCGGAGCCGGACGGACATCGGTTCGCCCGCTCATTGACCAGCGTAAGAATAGCTGATCCTTCTCAGACATGTTGTAGTCGATGCGGGCGTCGCCCTGATCGATGCGGTCCTGTTCGGTTGGCGAAATCACGTAATTGTTTCTCAACTTTCCGGGCTGGTTCGGAAGCGGGTAAAGATTCAGAATGTTTTGGGTTAAGGCGGGAATGCTGCCCAGCGGAATCATGTTCCCTAGGAATTGCGTACGGGTCTGGGTTGCCGGATCGTACGTCGCGGGGTCATAAATAATTGGCTCGTCTGGCCCGGAGAAATCGCCAATTCGTTCAGCGGCAGTGGGAACGGAGGACACGAAGGTCAGCGGATTGCGAATAACCGTTCCCTGATAGTCGCCAAACCAGAACAGCTTTTCGCGTCGAATGGGACCACCGATCGTGGCCCCAAACTGGTTCTGCTTGAAGGAAGCCTTTCTCGCGGTTGGATCTTCAAAATAATCGCGGGCGTCCAGGGCGGAGTTGCGAAAGAATTCGAACACATCACCGTGATAGGAGTTCGTGCCGGACTTGATTACCGCATTGATCGCCGCGCCGCCGCTACGTCCAAATTCTGCGGAAAAGGAGTTGGTCTGAATCTTGAATTCCTGGATGGCATCCACGTTGGTGCGGAGTACGACGCCACCGTTGTCGTTGGAGTTGTTGTCAATGCCGTCGAGAAGGAAATTATTGAGCGTCCCCCTCGCTCCGTCTGCAACGAAGCTGTTTTGACCCCCGGTGCTGCTACCGCCGATGTTGCCGTTCGTATTGTTGGCTCTCGTGGATACGACGCCGGTCGTCAGGGTCGCGAGTTGAATGTAGTCGCGGCCGTTGAGCGGAAGCTCTGTCATCACATTGGAGGAAATCACCTGTCCAAGCGAGGAAGTCTCGGTTTGGATAGGCGGAGCTTCAGAGGAAACGAGCACTTTTTCGCTGATCTGGCCAACTTGCATGTCGAAATCGATGCGAAGGCGGTCCTGGACCTGAAGGGTCAAGTTATCGCGAGTTTCGGCTTTGAAGCCTGGGGCTTCGGCGGTGACCAAATAGGTTCCAACGTGGAGCGGCGGGGATGTGTAATCCCCCTTTTCGTCTGAGTGCACCACCGTGCTGGTATTGGTTGATTTTGCAACGATGGTCACCGTCGCAGACGGCACGGCTGCGCCGCTTGGGTCGTGTAGAGTACCGACAATTGTGCCGGTATCCACCTGCCCCAGCAGGCTAAACGCCAGCAGCGAATAAGAGATCACAAGGCGCTTCGTCATGAGTCTTGCTCCGATTTGCATATGTTGCGAAAGGTTGCTTTTGATTGGCAATTGTGGCTGAGTATAACATGATGGAGAAACTACCCAAAGTCGCGCGACGTACGTTCCTGGGTGTGGCCGCGAGCGCTGCTGCGGCAGGCGCCGGGACAGCCATTTCGGCTCATCGCTGGGACGATTATCAGTTCAGTTGTGCTCCCACACCGGTCGATCGTTTAGATCAAGGCCCTTTCGATATCGATCAGGACGAGGGCTGGCGCACGCTGATCACGACAACGCCATCGAACGCGCATATCCGGAACTATGGGCTCGGGCTGGTCGGCTACACGTGGGAGGAAAACGGCCCGTCGGTCCCGGCACGAAAAGGATTGGAGACTCTGCCTCAGGCAGTAGAAAAGTTGGCGAGCCTGCCGTTTGTAGACGTACTGTACATCCGCTGCGACTGGCGCAACGTGCAATCGCAACCTGGGCGCCTGGACCTAAATCCCGTTTGGGACCTGACGCTCGATGCCGCGAGACGCCACGGCTTGCGGTTTGCGTTCCGGATTCAGCTCTCGAATCCCGAGTTCGAGCCTAACGAGATCGCGCTACCCGCTTTTTTGCGGGAAAAGGTTCCTCTCGTAAAGATCGGCCACCGGCAAAGGCACGGGCGGGAGGTCGAGTTCGTGGAACCGCGCTACGATCATCCGGCTTTTCAGAGCGCTTTTCGGGAGCTGAACGAATTGCTCGCGGCGCGGTTTGACAATGAGCCACTGCTCGAATGGATGGACTTAATGCAATACGGGTTCTGGGGTGAGGGCCACACCAATAATCTGCCGAATCCATTCCCTGACTACTTGACCGCGCAGAAGACTTTTCTCAGCATGACCAAGTTCCAGCTCGAAACCTGGAAAAGAACTCCGCTGGCCGTCAACACGCAGCCCGATATCAGTCGGGTTGGCAACAGCGAGATACTCGATCTCGCAGTGCGCGCCGGATGCTGGCTCCGCTCCGACAGCATCATTAATGAGGAGCCGATCCAAATCGAAGAGCTGGCTAACCGGCCAACATGGCTGCCCGCCATCATGGAAGACGGTTATCTGCGCGACTACGATATCAAGCGAATTCCCGTCGATGCTGCTGGAGTGAATCTTCGCGAGAACGCCATGCTCCATGTTTTAGATCTCGGCGCGAACTACTGGTCGCTCTGGACGGAAGCGGAGAACCTGGCAAGATACAACGAGCGTTATCCCGAAGGCTTTCGCACGCTTCAACGAAGAATGGGATATCGCGTGCGACCGTCCTGGATCTGGCAACGCAAGCGGCTGGGAACCTCTGAACTAATCATCGCAGTCGCAAACGACGGAGTGGCTGGAATACCTGGCGTGCTCCGACTCACACTCGAGAGTGCTGACGGCAAATTCCGGCAGAGTGGATCGCTTGATGGCGGCCATCCGCATGGCGGGAAGGTCCGGCAAGCGTCATTGCTGCTGCCCCGCGAAATGAATGGCTTGGAATTCAGGCTCCGGGCCGAGGTGGAGACGAAAGGCGGTGTGCGCCGGCCGGTACAGTGGGCTTGCGCCCAGCCTCTCAACAGCGACGGCTCATTTTCAATCACGCTGGAAAAGGCGGATGACGCGGGCTGGTTGAAGGGCGTGTAGCTATGTCTTCTAAAGCTCGAGGGAGAGATGGGGACACAGCCTTTCCACTTCCGTCCAATCTGCCTCGACCGGTCGATGATGGATCGGCTCGCCACCTCATGGGGATGCCAATGCCGCAAGTCTGCCTTCCATCAACGACGGCCCGAATAGTCGATCTTTCGGCTTTGAGCGGAGCTAGGACTGTGCTCTACTGCTATCCGATGACCGGAGTGCCGGGAAAGCCACTGCCCGAAGGATGGGACATGATCCCTGGCGCGCGAGGCTGCACTCCCCAAACGTGTAGCTTCCGGGACCACTATCGCGAGCTGCTGGACTTAAAGGTTGAGGTGTTCGGCGTGAGTACGCAAACGACCGAATACCAACGTGAGATGGCCGAGCGGCTCGATCTGCCATTTGAGATCCTCAGCGATGCTGATTATAAATTATGCGACGCACTGCGCCTGCCAACCTTCGAGGCCTACGGAATGCGACTGATGAAACGTTTGACGTTGATCGTTCGGGCGGGGCGAATCGAGCACGTCTTCTTTCCAGTATTTCCTCCAAACGAGAGTGCCGATCAGGTCATTCAGTGGCTCCGGGCGCATCCCTTCCTAAAGTGATCCATTGCCGGATGGCGCCACGCCGCGTGCGATGCGGCCGGAAACGGCTTGGCTCACGCGGATTTTGCCGAGCGTGTACCATCCATCGTTTCCCCTACGCTCGATTGCGAGGCGGATGCCGGGCTCAAGCGTGATCGGATCAAGAAACGCAACGCTCAGTTCATAATCTCCGGCGGCGAGATCCTCAGGCACGAATACCGGATCTTCGAAAACCGCATCGCCGGGCAGCCATTTCCGCAGGTCCGCGCCGGTTCGCACAATTGCAGAGTGAAGCGGCGAACTAAACCGGAAAGCCAGAACAAACGGCCGATAAATCGGAGCGACACCCTCGTTTACCCACCATGTAGAGAGCCCGATTGCCTGACCCGCATGCACTTCTTCCTGCCACTCGGCACGGCGCAAGGCGAAACGATAGCCCATGTGACGTTCGAAATCGTCAAAATCGTTTTTCCAGGGGACTGGGATTGCGGTTGACTTCACGTTGAGCGTGCTGACATGCCATCGCAGAGCCTCACTGAGGATGTACTTCACGTCCCATCGATGGCGGAACCACGATTCGGGAACCCCGCAGGCCTCCATTGAAACGGGTGCGTTTTCCCAGACCTGCTGGATACCTGTCCTCGCGATTTGTTCCGGATAGAAGTCGAGCATGTGCGCCCAGGGTTTTCTCAGATCGCCCACGCAATCAAATCGCCAACCAGCACCATGCGATGTTCCATATGCCAGCGCCTCGGGTTGGTCGAAATTCATGAGCAGCGGCGTCTTCCGAAACGCTTTTAAGTAGACATCGATCAGCTTTTGCTGGACTGCGAATTCGGGCATGTAATCGCTCCAGCCCTCGCCCCAGTACCCGACCGTCGAGATATCCACGCTGTCGAGATCGGGATGCCCGTCGTAGCGCTTGCCCGCTTCGATGACTATCGCGCTCCAGTATTTGAAATAGAGCGGATCGCTGAAGTCGGGTTGCCAAATGTCACCGTCTTTCGACGAATCGTTGTTCGCACGCCGCGCCCCGGAAGTGCGGTACCACTCCGGCAAAGCGTGCTTGGGATCATACGGCATCAGCCGAATCATCAAGCGCTGCCCGTGCCGCCTGGCCTCCTGAAGAGCCAGGTCAATGATTTCCCATTTCACTCTGCCCTGCTCTGGTTCAAGCGTCGCCCAATGCCATCGGCAATACGCGACAGTCGATGCTGGAAAGTCCGGCTTCTTCGGAGGCGGAACGAGCAACTGGACCGGGCCCTCTTCCGACCACTGGACGCCCGAATTCAGAGTGTCGCCGTTGTAGCGCTGGAAGGTCTGAATGCCCATCCCGGGATTGACTAAAACGTCATGAGTTTCGACGGGCCGCACAATCACGGTCGCGGATGGCGCCAGAGCAGTAAAGAATAAGGCGCCAAGGATACACTGAAACCCGGTTGAAGAATTGACAGTAACGCGTCGAGTGTGCAAAGTAGTCGAAGAATATCGAAAGGAAACGAAGGAAGTCAAATGACAATGAACCGGCGCCAATGGCTGACGACGGCGAGCATCGGATCGTTCGGCGGGATGGCATTACAGGGAGGCGAACCCGCGCAGGACGAGGCTCAACCTCAGCCCAAACCGCTTGACTTATCTCAATATGAGCCGAGGAGCATGCTCCACGTCAAGGAAACGCCCGTGGAACGGGCCCGGTATCCGCTCATCGACATTCATACGCATCTGTCGTTTTCTAGCAAGGTCGAAAATGGAGTGTCTCTTTCGCCTGAGCGCCGCTTCCTCGCCTCCCCGGAATTCTTACTGCCGGTAATGGATAGGCGCAATCTCCGTGCCCTTACGAACCTCACGGGCGGCTTCGGTGATGGCCTGGTTCAAACCATTCAGAAATTTGATAAAGCGCATCCCGGCCGCTTTTACACGTTCACTGAGCCATCGTACGACCGATTTTTGGAACCGAACTATCCGAAATTACAGGCGCAGGCCATCGCCGATGGCCATTCAGCCGGCGCAAAGGGCCTTAAAATACTCAAGACGCTCGGACTGTATCTGCGCGACAATATCACAACCGGAAAGCTCGTAAAAGTAGACGATGCGCGCTTCGATCCCATGTGGGATGCGTGCGGCCAGCTTGGCATTCCTGTGGCGATTCACGTATCGGACCCGATCGCTTTTTTCACGCCCACGGACCGGTTTAATGAACGATACGAAGAGCTGAACAATCATCCCGACTGGTCTTTTTACGATCACGATTTTCCGAGTAACGCCGAAATCCTTGAAGCGCGAAACCGGGTGTTCGCACGCCATCCGAAGACGCAGTTCATTGCGCTGCATGTGGGCAACTTCGCGGAAAATCTAGAAAACGTATCTGAGAATCTCGACCGTTTCCCGAATATGTTCGTCGACATTGCGGCCCGAATCGGCGAGCTCGGCCGCCAGCCACGGACCGCGCGCAGGTTCTTTGAAAAGTATCAAGACCGGATCTTGTTCGGCACCGATGCAACTCCTCACGCCGAGCAGTTTCCGCAGCAGGTGTATAACGACAAGCTGTACGAGGTCTACTTCCGCTTTCTTGAATCCGACGACGAATATTTCGATTACTCGCCCGCCAAAGTGCCTCCGCAGGGCCGCTGGCGGATATACGGCATCAATCTGCCGGAATCGATCCTGCAGAAGGTGTATTCGACGAATGCTGCCCGGCTGCTGCATGTAACGATTTAAGAAAGGTCTCATGTCGACAGCGCAGGCGGCGGTCTCGAAGGATCTGAGCCAAGAAAGGCTTGGAGGGCTGCGCCGATACGTTGCGCTTGACGCTTATCGCGGGTTCATCATGTTGCTTCTTGCTTCTGACGGATTCGGTTTTGCAGCCTTGAAAAGCGATCCGGGCTGGGGGCGGGTGGCGAGCTGGTTCGATCATGTGCCGTGGGAAGGGGCGGTCTTCTGGGACATGATCCAGCCCGCATTCATGTTCATGGTCGGCGTGGCTATGCCTTTTGCCATGGCGCGACGGATTGAGAATGGCGCGACCTGGGGTGACAACCTGCGCCATGTTCTCACGCGCTCTCTATTGCTGATTATCTTGAGTCAGGTACTCATGTCAGTAAGTCGCGGACGCATTACGCCGCAACTGATTAACGTCCTATCGCAGATCGCCTTCACATATTTTCTGAGCTTTTTAATCATGCGATGGAATTGGCGCTATCAGGTCATGGCTGCGGCGGCCCTGCTTGCGTTTTGGACGGCTCTGCTGTTCGCCTTTCCTGGACCGGACGGCCCGTTTTCGAAAATCAACAGCGTTGGACTGGTCGTGGATCGTGCCATTTTTCACTACGACTATGATCCGGCGTATTCGACGCTTAACTTCATTCCGAGCACGGTCTGGACCTTGGCCGGCGTGTGGGTAGGCCGCCTTCTGATGACCACGCGTTCTCACTTCGAGAAGCTGCGCCTACTTGCAGCGGGAATGGCGATATCGTTTGTTCTGGCACTGGCGCTGCGACCGTGGATTCCGATGATTAAGCAGCTTTGCACTCCCTCTTTCATCTTTTACAGCATCGGGTGGGTGCTGTTCATGTTCATCGGTTTCTATTGGTTGATCGAAGTGCGCGGTTGGCGGCGTGCCGCATTCCCACTGGTTATCGTCGGAATGAACTCGATCTTCATCTACTCGGTGTCGGAGTTGCTACATCGATGGTTTGATCGCGCCGTCGGTGTGTTCACGTTCCACTTCAGCTTTTTGGGGACGTTTGCACCTGTTGCGCAATCGACTGCCGTATTGCTGGTCTTGTGGTATCTCTGTTACTGGCTCTATAAGCAAAGGATTTTCATTAGGCTGTAAATCTTGTATGAAACAGAAAACTGTGTGGTTCTCGTTGCTGGGTTTAGCGATGCTTGCCGCTGTGCCGAGTCTTCCCGGAGCTTTCAGTGGCGGCACTCTCAGTGACACCAAGGGACCCGTCCTGACCGGGCAAGCAGCCTTCACGAATTACAAGAAGGAAGCGCCGGGAGTGGTTCGGAAGATCACCGTGGCGGACTTGCCGAAACCGTTTGCCACCAAATCAGCCGGCAACGAACCAACCGTCGTGCCCAGGCCGTCCGACGCATGGCCCAAAGCACCCGCAGGCTTCAAAGTCGATCTATATGCGAACGGGCTCGACGAGCCGCGAGAGATCCGGACGGCTCCCAACGGGGATTTGTTCGTGGCGGAGAGCCATGCAGGCCAGATCAAGATTTTCCGCGGTATGACGAAAGATAGCAAGCCGGAACAGACATCGACGTTTGCAACCGGTCTTCGTGAGCCCTTTGGGATCGCGTTCTATCCTCCCGGCGGTAACCCGAACTGGCTTTATATCGGGAACACGAATTCAGTGGTGCGCTTCGCTTACAAGAACGGTGATTTGAAGGCGAGCGGCGCGGCAGAAATCCTGATTAGTGGCATTCCGACCGGCGGCCATTCGACTCGCGATCTGGCCTTTTCGCAGGACGGGAAAAGAATGTTTTTGTCCGTTGGATCGCGATCAAACGTTGACGATCCGGACACGCACCCCAGGGAACATAATCGTGCGAACATCCTGGAATATACGCCAGACGGGAAATTCGTCAAAGTGTACGGCGCAGGCATTCGCAATCCAGTAGGCATCGCGATTCAGCCGGAAACAGGCGAGCTTTGGTGTTCTGTGAATGAGCGCGACGAGCTCGGCGATAATCTCGTGCCGGATTACATCACGCACGTGCAGGAAGGCGGATTCTACGGGTGGCCTTGGTACTACATGGGAGACCACCAGGATCCCCGGCACCAAGGCACGCATCCTGAATTGAAAAACAAAGTGATCGTGCCCGACGTGTTGTTGCAGCCGCACAATGCATCGCTTGAGATGACGTTTTACGAAGGCAAGCAATTTCCGAACGACTATAAGGGCGACGTATTCGCAGCCGAGCATGGATCATGGAACAAGGCGGATCGCGCCGGCTATGAGGTGATTCGCGTTCCGCTCAAAGATGGAAAGGCTACGGGCGAATACGAGGACTTCATGACTGGCTTCGTTATGCCGGATGGCCAGGTGTGGGGCCGACCGGTAGGAGTTGCCGTCGCGCCCGACGGATCATTGATGGTTTCGGATGACGGGTCCAAATCCATTTGGCGAGTGAGTTACACGCGAAGATGAACATCGAAACGCATCTTCAGGCTTCAATGCTCTGAGGGTTTTACCGCGATCAAGGAGATCTGTTCGATTTCTGGGTAGCTATCGTTCTCTTTCTGCTTTCGGTCGACCGGAGCGACTTGTTGGATCGTAGTACGGGCCGGAGCAATGCCCGAGAAATACTTAGCGTAAATCTTGTTCATCACGGCGAACTCGGATAGATCGTCCAGATAAACATTCGTAGAGACAATGTCCTGAAAGGTCAGGCCAGCCTCCTCGAGATTGTCCAATAGATTGCGCATGGTTTGACGAAGCTGCTGGTCCACATTGGGGGTAAACACGCCTCCGTTTGGTCCTGGAATGAATCCGCTTTTGGCCGAGCAGTACAGAGTGTCACCGGCAAAGACGCACGGGCTTGCTGTCGGACTCGGAGTCATGTTCTTCGGCCGGATCGCAACTCTCTTTTTCAAGTCCCGAACGGCGACTCCAGTGAATTCGATCTGCGAATCCTGGGGAAGGCTCGTCACCTGGATGGTTGCCCGGGCGGGCGTGTTGCCGAATTCGAAGCGTTTGGCGTAAAGCCCGTTCATCACTGACATAGGAATACTGCGTGTCAGGTACGGGTTGACGAACACGACATTCGCCATTCCAAGACCAGCCGCCTCAACGACCGCCTTCACGCCATTTAGCGCCAGATCAACCTGTTCTGCTGGGTCTTGCGGCACTGTGCTCCGGCTCAAATCTCTCCCCCGCATGGCGGAAATAAAAAGCCGATCTTTTGTCAAGATGCCTGGAGAGATTGGTTCGCCGGGCGTGTAGCCGGGAAGAGTGACTGCTTTCTTCTCGGAAACATCGCGCACCGCGACGGCATTGATTTCGACGGGCGTGTCCGGCAACTTGGCTACTCCGAGCGTTGCCCGGGCAGGAGGCGTGTCTCGAAAATACTCGCCATAGACTTTGTTCATCTCCGCGAAGTGGCTGATGTCGTCGAGATAGACCTGGGTGTAAACAACGTTGTTCATGGTGAGGCCGGCCGCCTCGACCACGGATTTCAGGTTGTCGAGGGTCTGACGGACTTGGTCGTCAAAGCTAGCGGGCATTTGGCCATTCGGTCTCTTTGCGCCCTGCCCCGAGACGTAAAGGTAATCGCCAGCAAACACACCAGGCGTGTAAGGGCCGATTGGGGGAACGCCGTTGTGAGGTACGATTGCCCGGATCGGGGCAGCTTGGAGGGCGATCGCACTGATCAGCATCAAGAAAGCTGGATTTTTTGTCACGCGCATATCTGCACCATTCTCCATCACCACTGCAGCGTCATTTCGTTCGGCTCTGGTAGAACAGTACCAAGCGGGAACTCGGGGCTGGTATTCGAAAAGAAAAAAATGCTAAATAAGAGAAAGAGGTTTAAAGTCTCATGCGCAGCCGAATCGTTTCTACACTTGTGCTCCTGCTCTTCACGGTATGGGTTGCGAATGCTCAATCCGGCTTTGAAGCACAAATCAGGGGAACCATCACAGACCCCTCGGGAGCTCTCGTCATTAGCGCAAATGTCACGCTAGTCAACACTTCGACGGGCGTGCCGCTGACGACCAAAACCGATGAGAAGGGGCTGTATACCTTTAATGGGTTGCGGCCCGATAAATACGACCTTTTCGTCGAAAGCTCCGGCTTTCGACGTGCGGAATCGAAAGGAAACGTGCTTGCAGTCAGCCAGCAAGCCGTCATCAACATCACGCTTCAGATTGGGTCTGTTTCCTCGTCGGTTAGTGTCACCGAGGCTGCCCCGCTTCTCGATACCGGCAGCGCAACCTTGGGAACCACGATCTCGGGCGACACAACTCGCGAGATCCCGCTCTATGGCCGCAGCTATTTCGGGCTGGTGTTTCTTTCCGGCGGAGTTACTGAATCGCCGGGTTCCGGTGTGAATGACAATTATCCTTCCGGCACGAATTTCGTTTCGAACGGCCAGCGGAACGCCACGGCTGAAGTGCGGCTGGACGGAGCACCCACGAGCGCGCCCGAACAGGGAGAAGGTGGAAACAGCAATGTTTACTATCAGCCGTCCGTCGAAGTCATCCAGGAATTCAAAGTTTCCAACAACAGCTTCTCCGCTGAATTCGGCAACAACGGCGGGACTGTTCTGAACGTTCTGATGAAGCAGGGCGGAAACAGGTTCCACGGAAGCGGCTGGTGGTTTGGGCAGCGGTCAAGCCTGGATGCAAACGACTTCTTCAGTAACTCCGCGGGCCTGCCACGACCCAATCATCGCCATGACCAATACGGATTCATGATAAGCGGCCCGATCAAGAAGGAGAAGACGTTTTTTCTTTTCGATTTCGAGAAGCTGAAGGACTCCTCGCCAGTTCAGATCGCTACAACGGTGCCCACGCTTGCTGAACGGCAGGGTGATTTCTCGCAGACCTACTATGCCGACGACAGCGGCAACCCGGTGCTTGACGTGATTTACGATCCGAACTCCGGACCTCGAGGCTCACGCTCTGCGTTCCCGGGCAACATCATCCCGAAAAACAGATTGGACCCTATCGGCCTTAATGTCGCGGCCCTCTTTCCCGCGCCCAACCTTCCTGGCGATCCCTTCTTACAAACGAATAATTTCCTGACGAACGTGTTGAGCACCGGCGCCGGCTATCAATTCGATGCAAAGGTCGATCAGCAACTGACTTCAGATCAGCACCTTTCGCTGCGTTACAGCAGGCTTCGGAGCGATTTTGACACTCCAACCGTGCTAGGCAGCGGCGACTTCGGTGACGGTGTGCATTTCAGAACCACCGTTCACAACGTTGCGACCGATTACACCTGGACGATTCGCCCAACTCTTCTGTTAGACCTGCGCGCAGGTCTTGATCTCGCGATAGCTCCGGGATTCTCCGACTATCCCGATCTGCGTTCCGTCGGATTTCCAAGCGTTCTGATTGCAAACGGGCTGGACCGCATGCCGTCTATCACCATGGATGACGGTCCATACACCGGCTTGTTCACGCAATGCTGCGTAGACACTTCCTTCGCTCACACGCTGTACACATATTCGGGATCTGTGAACTGGATTCACGGGGCGCACTCGTTTAAGTTTGGCGGTGAGCAGCGCCTGTTTTACAACAATTTCGGCCAGCCTGATTCCGCTACCGGCACATTCCACTTCTCTCAGACGACCACCGCGAACGATCCGCTGAGCGGAGCGATCACGGAGGGCAATCCCATCGCGGGTCTGCTACTCGGGTATGGCGACAACAATTCGATCATCACCATTCGTCCGCGCGTTGCCGATAAGTCCGTCGAGACAGGCTTTTACGTTCAGGACGACTGGAAGGCCTCACGCAAACTGACCGTCAACCTCGGATTGCGGTACGAGTGGAGCAATCCTTACACAGAACGCTACAATCGCACTCAATTCAGCGATTTCACGGCAAGCAGCGGAGTCGTCGTTCCGGGTCTTCCGCTCACGTCGGGCCCGCTTCCCGGGACCACAATTTTCGCCACGCCTAAGCAGCGCAGTATCGGGACGGATCGTAACAACTTCGCGCCACGCCTGGGCTTTGCCTACGCCCTCACTCCGAATACAGTGATACGCGGCGGAGTCGGGATCTACTACGGCATGGCCGTAGCGACGAATTTCCAGTATGCCGGGCCGGCCTTTGCAAAGACTGAGCCAATTCGGTTTTCCCTGAATAACTATGACACCCAATACGCAAGCCTCGAAAATCCGTTCCCGACTGGTCTGCCCGGACCTCAGGGTAGGAAGTACGGCCCGCTTGCGCTGTGGGGATTAGGCAACGATAGCGATCTCAGCTACGAAAAGGCTCGAAACGCCGAGATTTATCAATGGAGTATTGGTATCCAACGCCTGCTTCCCGGCAATATTGTAGTCAGCGCAGATTATTCCGCCAACCGCAGCACGCACCTGCCCTGGGGCAGTTGGGGATTCACGCGCAATCGGAACTTTATCTCTTCCGACATTCGCAGCCAGTACACAAGCGACCAGTTGGGCACCCTGGTTGCCAATCCGTTTCTGCCGTTGTTCTCCGGCCCGAAAGCTATCTTCCACGAACCAGATTCCATCTACAACAATCCGACAATCCCCTTGCTCAATCTTCTTCGTCCGTATCCGCAGTTCGATGGAGAATTCGACGGCCTGCCTCGTCTTGCCGCTACTTCCCGTTATGACTCGCTGCAGCTGACCTTTGCCAAGACAGCCGGCAAAATGCTTACCTTCGAAGGCAGCTATACGTTTTCTCATTTAACTGACGACAGTTCCGTGGGAGCCAATGATTGGCTCGGATTCTACAGCTACGGTGCGCCCCAAGCGCTTGACCGCCTGCGAGGTGAGTATGGGATTAGCGCTAACGACGCGCCCCACCGGCTTGCGGCCGTCGCGACGGTTGACATTCCCGTTGGGCGAGGACTCCGCTTTGGTAGCAATATGAACAGGATCGTCGATGGTTTCATCGGAGGATGGTCGATCGCCACCACGTTTACGATCCAGAGCGGTCAGCCCATTCCTATCGGGATGAGCTTGCCGCGACTCGCGGACGGAACTCAGCGCCCTAATGTCACTTGCGCTAATCCGGGAACAGGAATCAGCTATCATCACGCAGCGGCTACCGGTGAGCCGATGTTCAACGTGAATTGTTTCGCCGATCCAGGAGACCAGCAACTTGGGAATGCGCCGCGCTACTTCGACAATCTCCGCCAGGACGGCATTCGCAACGTTGATGCCGCGCTTCGAAAGGAATTTCCAATTCGCGAGCAAGTGCGTCTGCAGCTCCGTTTCGAGGGATTCAATGTCTTCAACCACACTCGATTCGGCTTGCCCGTCAATGCTTACGGAGATTCGCTGTTCGGCACCGTGAATACTCTGGCGAACGGCTTTAGTCCGCGGCGCATTCAGATCGTGGCGCGAGCCGAGTTCTAGATCCAGGCAACATAATTTTGCGCGCCTATATCACGCTGACACTCATCTGCGTCTTTGCCGCCAGGGCATCAGCTGCAGAGAAATCGAACCAGGACAACGACTGGACGCACTATGTGCGAATCGCGGGCCACAGTCTCAATCGCGACACTGTTCCAGCCATCATCTCGGAATCGGAGAAGAGCGATGTTTTCGGAATCGAGGTGGACAACGACATACCCGGGCGTTATGAGAGCTTTCTCGATCCCACGGACAAGCTGAGTGCAATCCGGGCGGCTGCTGAAAGCGCACACAAGATGGGCAATAAGGCGTTCGTCTACATTGCAGGTCTTGAATGCATCACCGCGAACGCGGATAAATCCGCACACTCATTCTTCAAAGATCACCCAACCTGGGTGCAGCGCCAGATAAGCGGAAAGCCCGCCATCTTCGGCGGAGGTACCGCTTTCTGGATTCGCCCGGGCGATGAAGATGTTTGGGTTTCGCCGTTTCCACCTGAGTGGCGCGCGCGTTACATGAGCCTGATCAAGCAGATTGCGGCCACGGGAATCGACGGCATCTACGTGGATATTCCTTACTGGATGACTCACTTCGAGGGCTGGGAGAAGAGTTGGGCCAGCTTTGATGACTTCACAGTCGCGGCCTTCCGCAAACAAACAGGCTTAGACGCCCGCCGCGATATTCGCCTGAACGATGTCTCTGACCCGCATTTTCGCCGCTGGATTGACTTTCGCATCCAAGCATTGACTCAATTCATGAAAGAAATTGACAGCACCGCCAAAGCAGTCAATCCTCGTTGCCTGACTATCGCCGAAATCTATCCGGGAATCGAAGAGCCAGCGCCCAGAGTAGGTGCAGACGTTTATCAGCTCTATGACGTCGTAGACGTCATAGCTCATGAGTATCAAGGCATGGGGGCGGACATGGCCGCCTCCAAATCGGCTTTCGATTGGCTCGACCAGATGATTGGCATGTTTTCCTTCCGAGCCTTCGCCGGCACCAAGGCAACTTGGATGCTGAATTACTCGTGGGACGGCGAGAAAAACGTTAGCATTCCGGAAGCGATGAAAACATTGTTTGCCGTACAGCTCACAGCGGGAGCAAACTCGTGGGATGCTCAGGGACACGTAATGTCGGGATCGAATGACTTAGGTGTCCGGACGCAAGTCTTCAATTGGATCGCAAAACACGAGAAGACATTTTACGATGAGCGCCGGCCCGTCGATCCGATTGGCGTTTACTTCTCGCCGCGAACGCGAGATTATTTCCCAGATGAATTCATTCGAGCGTTTAAAGGAATGATGAGCCTGCTGCTTCTTACGCATCGTGAATTCGAGATCGTGACACCCCGGACGTTGTCTCAGTTCAGTGGGCGGGTCCTTATCCTTCCAGACGCACGGTGCCTTGACGATGGCGAAATAGCCAGCTTGTGGCATTTCACTTCCACGGGCCGGAGACTCGTCATAACGGGCAAGACGGGAACTCTTCAGATCGACGGCGCAGAACGTGCCGCTAACCCGCTACGGCAGCTTACCGTTGAGCAGGGCGCACAATGGACCCAATCAGATCCCGGCATAAGTTTTGAGCAGACAATTACGAAGACTTATGCAATCGCCGCCGCAAACGCGTCCCTGTCGATCCCGGAGATCAAAGAAGCCTCGGCCCGCTTCGAAACAGACGTACTTAAAAACACGAATGCAGGCCGAAAGGTATCAATTACTGCCTCACCTTTCGTCCTCTCTCAAGTCGCAAGTGTTCAAGGCAAGCTGCACGTGTTTATGAGTAATTTCAAAGGCATCGTTGCGAAACAGAATCCCGCACCGAAGCCCGAGAGCGACGCCGTGATCGAGTTCCCAAGGACCGTGGACTCGCACATCTATGCCCTGCCCTACTTGGGCGAGCGCTCAGAACTTACGGCTCGCATCGCAGGCGATAAATGGGTGGTGCACGTTCCCGCTTTCACGCGGAGTATTGTGGTTTGGAGTGAATGATATTTCCTGAAAATTATCGCCGCATTTTGCCGGATTAGTAATCACCGAGGAGAAATAATTTTGTTCCGGCATAGTGTGTTGATCTTATTTGCTTTTGCATCCATGTCTCTCGAGCAAACGAGCCTTCCTCACACGATTCTTCTTTGGCCGAACGGTGCTCCGGGCGCGCAAGGCGATACAGATTCCGATAAACCGGGATTGACAATCTACACGATCGGTGGCGATCAACGGGTTTCTACAGGGGTTCTCGTATTTCCGGGCGGTGGCTATGTCAATTTGGCGATCGATCATGAGGGACAACAAATTGCCGCATGGTTGAACAGCTATGGCATCTCCGCATTTGTGCTTCGATACCGGCTTGGCCCGAAGTATCACCATCCTGTCGAGCTCGGCGATGCACAGCGGGCGATCCGGTATGTGCGCGCACATGCGGCGGAATATGGCATTGATCCGCACCGTATCGGGGTGTGGGGATTTTCGGCGGGCGGGCATCTTGCGTCTTCGGCTGGAAACTCATTTTGACAACGGAAACGCGAACAGTACCGACCCGATCGAACGTCAGAGCTGCAGGCCCGATTTCATGATCCTTGCCTATCCGGTCATCACGTTTGAAGAACCTTACCTGCATCGCGGCTCGCGTGATTCACTGTTGGGGGCGAACCCCGATCCCACTTTGATAAATTTGCTATCCAATGAACGCCAAGTGACGAAGCAAACGCCGCCCACATTTTTATTCCATACGTCTGACGATGATGTCGTTCCCGTGCAGAACAGCCTTTTGTTCTACGAGGCTCTTCGCACGGCCGGAGTTCCAGCGGAGATGCATGTCTATGAACACGGCGAGCACGGCGTGGGGCTAGCGAGAAACAATCCCGAGCTCGCAGGTTGGCCGGATCTCCTCGCTGACTGGTTGAAGCGCCGCAGACTTAGGTAAAGCGGCTCCGAGGTCGGTCCGTATCGTCGGTTGGTAGACTGGCTTCAAAGTGCATCTTTCGCCCGGGACGCGATTCGGCCCGTATGAAATTGTGGGACTCGTTGGCGCGGGCGGCATGGGCGAGGTGTACAGAGCCAGGGACACACGGCTGAAGCGAGACGTAGCAGTCAAAATCCTGCCGGACTCGTTTTGCAGCGACCCGTCTCGCCTCGCTCGTTTCCAGGTCGAGGCGCAATCGGCAAGCGCGCTGAACCATCCGAATATCCTTACGGTTTACGACATCGGAACGAACGGTCAAGCGCCCTACCTCGTGGCGGAAATGCTAGAAGGCGAATCGCTGACCGCGAGACTCCGCAGTGGGAAGCTGAGCGTAGCGCGGGCGATCGACTTTGCGCGCCAGATTGCTTCGGGTCTGGCGGCCGCGCATGCTAAGGGAATCATCCACCGCGACATCAAACCGGACAATCTCTTCATCACGAAGGACGGACGGATCAAGATTCTCGATTTCGGGCTGGCCAGAATCACCGTGCCGCCTGTGGACGCTCACGGATCGACAAGAACCGCTGTTACTGAGGAGGGCACGATTACCGGTACCGTCCCGTATATGTCGCCCGAGCAGGTTCGTGGCAAGGCAGTCGATCGGCGCTCCGACATTTTCAGTTTCGGGTGCGTGTTGTACGAGATCTTGAGCGGGCAACAGCCCTTCCGTAAGGACACGCCGTCGGACACAATGGCCGCGATTTTGAAAGATGAAGCGCCGGACCTTTCTACAATGCACGGCGCATTGCCTCCCGCTCTCGAACGGATTGTGCAGCATTGCCTTGAGAAAGATCCCGATGCACGATTTCAATCCGCACAAGATGTGGCCTTTGCATTGGAGACGCTTTCGCAGAGCTCGCGGGCGGCTGGAACCCCAGCTAAGGCTCTAGCGGAAGGGGGAAGGCAAGCTTGGCTCAAGTGGGTAGCGGCGGGGACTCTCGTTTGTGGACTGCTGGCGGGCACGTTGATTGGATACCGGCTATCCAAGCAGCCGGAAAGAGTATTTCATCGTTTGACATTCCGACGCGGTAGACTTCAAGCCGCGCGCTTCACGCCCGACGGCAACGGAGTTGTCTACAGCGCGCAATGGGAAAGCGACCCGAGCGAGCTCTACCCGGCACGCTTCGACAGCCCGGGATCACGCGCACTCAGCTCGCCCGGCGCAGAATTGCTAGCAATCTCATCGTCGGGTGAACTGGCCACAAAGGAAAACCCACAGACGGTCTCCAGCTCGTTCTTTTTGCCAGGCGTTCTCGCACGCGTGCCACTTTCGGGCGGTGCACCCCGCGCGTTGGAAAACCGGATCACGTTCGCCGATTGGTCTCCGGATGGCAGAGAAATGGCAGTGGTCCGGGAAACCGATCAGGGGCAGCAGATCGAGTATCCGATCGGAACCGCACTGTATCGAACGTCCGGCGCTCTTTCGGTCCCGCGCGTATCGCCGACCGGCGACCAAATCGCGTTCATCGAGCATCGAATTGCGAGCGACGATGGGGGCACGGTGGGCATAGTGGATCGTCGAGGGCACAAGAAAACACTCACTGATTATTACGAATCCACGAGTGGCCTCGCATGGCCGCCCAATGGGAACGAGATCTGGTTCTCCGCAGCGAAGAACGGGGCACGATGCGATCTGTTAGCCGTAACGCTCACCGGACGCGAGCGCACAGTGTACAGCGGGTCGACGAGACTCGCATTGCATGACATTGCTCGAGACGGCCGCGTCCTGGCTTCGAATGAAGACGATCGGGCAACGCTGTGGTTCCGCGGCCCGACTGATGCGCGGACACGCGAGCTTTCCTGGCTAGATTGGTCGGTCTTGAGCGATATTTCTCCTGATGGAAAGTTGGTGGCGTTTTCCGAATCGGGAGAGGGGGCAGGAGGCGGACCGGTGTCGTATCTGAGGGACACAAGTGGCGCTCCAGCGGTCGCGTGGGGTCAAGGTCTCTATCC
Source organism: Bryobacteraceae bacterium (assembly GCA_051003475.1). Taxonomy (GTDB): domain Bacteria; phylum Acidobacteriota; class Terriglobia; order Bryobacterales; family Bryobacteraceae; genus Bog-105. The sequence goes on along the minus strand of JBPCLH010000168.1, from coordinate 28,043 downwards.
GACCTTCGCGCCAGACGGACAATCCGTAGTAGTCGTTCAACCCTCTTCCGTCACCATCTACCCGGTAGGACCTGGCGAGTCGAAGCAGGTCGCGATACCCGGGTTCACAATCAGGATTGCGGGTCTGCTGCCCGATGGGAAACGAATCTGGTTTCTCGGGACTGAACGATCTCAAGCAATGCGGTTCTACTTGGCGGATATCGATGCGGCCAAGCCGCACCCAATCACGCCTGCTGGATTGCAGCATGTAAGCCCGTCCGTGCTTTTCAACGGTAAGTATCTTGCTGGGCGCTCACAACTTGGCCTACGGCTGTTCCCGGTCGAGGGCGGAGAACAGATAGTGATTCCAGTAAATGCCAAGGAATCTGTCAATATCGCTGGAGCAAGCAATGACGGACATACGCTGTTTCTTGCAACTGAACGGATTCCATCACAGATATACCGCTTTGATGTGAAGACAGGCAGGAAAGAACTGATGATGGAACTAGCGCCCGTTGACCGCGCTGGTGTCATAGGAGGGATGACGGTGCAAATAACGCCCGACGGCAAGAGCTACGCCTACTCGTACCCGCAAGAACTTTCAGAGCTGCACTGGGTGGAAGGCTTGAAATAGCCGGGTTAGACAGAGTAGCTAAGCTGGTTGGCAGCTCGCGCCCGGCCTGGCACGATAGGCGCTGATGAATGCGAAGGGAGAATCGTCAAAAGCTCGCTTGAGATCTCTTGCGGTGCGCGGTTGGCACAGATGCGATGATAGCGGTGATTTCGGTAGTAACCGGCTAACCGGCTCGCATTCTCCTCGTATAACCTCAGCCGCTCACGAACGGAAGCCGCGTTATCATCAGCGCGATGAACCAGCTTCGAGCCATCGCGGTCACATAACATTTCGCCATCCGGCGAATCACCGTTTATCAAGTTTGAATTCATGCTGAAGATCCGGCCGCACTCAGCGCATTGAAGCCGGCGCGTGAGCCGCGATACGACATCCTCATTCGAAATATCGAAGTGAAAGGCAACCGGATGCGGCATGCTTACAGCAGTCAGCAATCGAGCCAGAAAACGAGCCTGAGAGACAGTCCGCGGGTAACCATCCAAGATAAACCCGCGCTGGCAATCGGCTTCCCGAAGCCGCGACGAAATCACCTGATTCATCAGGGCGTCACTCACCAGTTGGCCGGAGTCGAGGATCGCTTGCACCGAACTGCCGAGATCGGAGCCACTCTTACATTCGCGCCGGAGCATCTCGCCGGTGGAAATGGTGGGAATGCCCAAAGCGGGAGACAGCAAGGCGGCCTGAGTTCCTTTACCCGAGCCGGGCGGGCCCACAAGGATAATGACGTTCCCGTTTGAATAGCCGTAGGCCTGCGTCATCGCCGTTTCTAAGTCTCTACTATTGGGAATACGTTATCAACCGCACTAGTCCAACTCGGACTACCTGTCCGGCCTGGATCAGTACTAATCCTGAGGATGAACGGAGAGGGTCGCCGGGCCGGTGGCGGCAAACGCCCGATTTTTCCACGGCAGTTTACACCGCGAGAGAGGTACTTATGAGGTCATCACAGGTTCAATACCGAATGATTATAGGCATCGCGCTCGTACTTGCGTGCGTGGCCTTGCCTGCCAGCGCGCCTGCTGCGATCACACCGGTTAATCTTCGCAAGCCGGCCCCAGGCTTCACTCTTGATGACGCGAAAGGTACTTCTATCAGACTCTCCGATTACAAGGGCCGGGTGGTCCTGCTCGACTTTTGGGCTACCTGGTGCGGCGGGTGCAAGGTTGAGATTCCTGGTACACGGAATTCGCGAACAAATACAAGGGCAACGGCTTGGCCGTGATCGGCGTTTCGATGGATGAAGATGGTTGGAAGTCGGTGAAGCCGTTCCTTGAAAAGACGAAGTTGAGCTACCCCGTCGTGATTGGCAATGAAGCCTTGGCAAAGCTGTACGGCGGTGACGCTATGCCGATGACATTGCTGATTGACCGGAATGGCAAGATCGCTGCATCGCATGTGGGTCTCGTGGACAAAGACAAATTTGAAAGCGAGATCCGGATGCTGCTTCAGCGGAGCGCAAAGAGCGTTAGTCGCTGAGGAAGCCAGCCGACTACTCCGGCCCGGCCTTGTACATATACTTAATGCAGTGCTTATAGAGCAGCAGGTTCGGCGCGCCTTCCCGGTTCAGCTTGAGGCAGTCGCGGTCGTACCACTCGATGACTCCCTCAAGTTGCTCGCCGTCGGTGAGCAGGACCACCATGTGGGTTTTGCCTTGCATCTGTTTCGAGTAGTAAAACTGTTCGGCATTGGTCTGCTCTGGCGGGGTGCTTTTTTTCCCGGATGCTGACGGACGGCGCGAAATGTCCTTCACTTCCGCACTGGAACTGCGTATCGGTCTTCTGATGAGCGTTTCTGGACGCCTCTCCTCTGTCATTTCGCCTCAGTATAGTTCACGGATGGGTGAGCTCGCGCCTGGAATCGAGCGATGGTTTTCCCATTTAGGTGCGAACGCTGTTCGGCCGGTTTCGCAAATTAACGATCAAACCATCGAGCGCCGGAACCTTCTGAATATTTCGCCTAACCATTTGGACGAGTTCGTCGAGACAATGTATCGCGTGTTCTATCCAGCCGAACGTGACGACTTGCGAAATAGCCTGAATGCGACGCTCGACATCCCGGTTTTTCATGATAGCCACTCCCTGCCACAGCCTCAAAACGTCTTCCAGTACTGCATAAGCCGGTCTCAAGTATAAGTCTAATCTTTCAGACTTTTGGGTTCCGAAGGATTCGGATTGCTGGACCCAAGTTGAGAAGGGAGTGATGCCGGCCCCACACTCGAGCGCAGCTAAAACGAGCGCTCGCCGTTCGCGGAATTGTTCAATATCGAGCGTTACGGCCAAACCCGGACTACCCTCACACATAGCAATGCGGATATCAGCGTCCGGCAACTTTCTGGCGGATGCGAATTCGCGCATTTCATCGTCGGATAACCTGCTCATCTGAAGGATGAGGGAACGCGATCGAATTGTGGGCAAAAGGTCGTAGAGATTCTCCGCGGTTGCAATGACAACCAGGTGCTCCGGAGGTTCTTCGAGCACCTTAAGCAGAGAGTTGGCGGATTGTTCATTAGCCCTATCGAGGTGATCGATAAGGAAAACGCGATGCATACCGTGCAGCGGCCTGAATGGAGCGCGCGCCCTGAGCGATCGCATTTGCTGCATCGTGAGCTGGCGCAGGGGGCCTTCGGGAGCAAACGTCACAAAATCGGGATGGCTTGAAAACAATAAAGGATCCTCAGCGCGCTTTTCGGAGGTCCATTTCTCGCGCTGCTCGATGATCTCGAGGTTGGCGGGCAGGCTTAGATCATCCAGCTCAATCTTGGCAGGATCACCTAGCAAAGCGGCCGCGAAACGCCTGGCCAGGGTAGCCTTTCCCACGCCTTCCGGACCGCTTAGAAGTATAGTCTGGGCGATGCGCTTTTGCTCCCGCATCTGAGCGAGCGTCTCCGCAACATTTGAGTTACCGTAGAAATCTTTGAAACCCGTCATGCGCAGCTCATTTTCGGTCAATCACCTGACTCACTTCTGCCCAGACTCGCTGAGCCACTGTCGCGCGGTCGCCCTCTCCGTCCACCCTGCGGAAGCGTTGCGGTTCAAGCGTAGCGATCTTTTCATAGCCCTCACTGACGCGACGGTGAAAATCGAGTGATTGTCGATCGAGGCGCGCTTCTGCAGCATCGTCCGGACTTCGCCGATTGCGATTCTCTGCGCGCGCGAGACCCGTCTCAACATCGATCTTGATGCATATCGTCAGATCCGGCATCAGTGACCCGAGCGCCAGTTGATGCGCCGTACGCACTGTCTCAAAGCCGAGCCCGCGAGCTCCACCTTGATAGGCGAGAGTCGAATCAGTGAAACGATCGCTTACGACGATGTGGCCAAGTTCGAGCGCAGGGAGGATGATCTCAGCAGCAGCCTGTGCGCGCGAAGCAAACATCAGAAGCAGCTCCGTCATGGGCGCCATCTCCTGGTGCGCGGGGTCCAGGAGAATCCGGCGGATCTGCTTGCCGATACTCGTCGCGCCTGGCTCCTGATTTTCGATCACTGTGAATCCCGTTTCGCGAAGACGTTCGATGAGCAGTTGCATTTGCGTCGACTTGCCACTTCCCTCGGCGCCTTCGAAGGTAATGAAGAGGCCACCGCGCCCCCTCATTCGGAGGCAATCCTCAGTCATACACGAAATGCAGCAATGTTTTGAGGTCTTCCCAAGCTTCGCGCTTCGCGGTCTGATTGTATTGCCGCAAAAGGTATGACGGGTGATAAGTCACCATCACGGGGATATCGTGCCACCTATGCCATCTTCCGCGCGATCGTGTAATTCCCTCTTTGACGTTTAAGAGCGCCTTCATCGCAGTGGCCCCCAGGACGCAAATGGCCTTCGGTTGAATCGCCAAAAGCTGGCGAAACAGAAATTGGCCGCAAATTTCCATCTCATCGGGAAACGGCGTTCGATTATCGGGCGGGCGGCACTTCACTACGTTGCAGATGTAAACATCCCGCCGGCGTATCGGTATGCCTTCTTTGGCCGCCGTGTTGTCGATCATTTGAGTTAGCAACTGACCGGCCCGGCCGACAAACGGCAGCCCCTGCTCGTCTTCCTCCGCACCCGGTCCCTCTCCGACAAACGCGAGCCGCGCGCGCTCGTCTCCCGATCCAAAAACGATGGTATGGCGGCCTTCGCACAACCGGCATCGCCTGCAATCGCCTATGTCGGCCAGGATCTTTTCTAACGTGTCGTGTTCGGGAACAAGGCTCGGGAGCACAATGGGCGGAAGAACGAGGACGCTGGCTGTTTGCGGCGCTTCCGCTGCCGCCGAGTGAGGGCGGCTGTACACGGACTCGATACCTAAGTCGCGATAAAACTCCAGGTAGTCGCGAACCTGTTCTCTCGTCATCCCGTCTTCGGCTAGGCTGATTTATCCACAGCTCTGATTGACAGCCGGAGCGTGGCGATCTGATCCAGAATGCGCTCGGCAATCTCTCTTTTATCAGCAGGCCCGGCGTGGATCGGCTGACCGGAACCGGTGATCATTTCCACCTCATTCTGATCGCCCTCAAAACCCAGGCCCTCTTGATCTACGCGATTGGCCACGAGCATGTCGCAGTTCTTGCTTATCATTTTGCGGCGAGCTTCCTCGATGAGATTGTGCGTCTCCGCCGCAAAGCCGATGAGCAAGCGATCGCCCTTCTGTTGTCCGATCTCGGCCAGAATGTCAGGCGTCGGATCGAGTTCGATAGAAAGGCGCGCGGCTGTTTTCTTCAATTTTTGCCGCGGAACGTTCAAAACGTAGTAATCGGCGACCGCCGCGTTTTTGATAATAATGGTCGCGTCACGGAGATTGTCCATTACCGCCTTGCGCATCTCGAGGGCGGTGCGAACCGGAATGAGCTGGACATTTTGCGGGACCGGAGTACTGACTGGTCCGGAGATCAAGAGCACTCGCGCGCCGCGTTTTGCAGCGTTATCTGCTAAAGCGTAGCCCATCTTTCCACTGGATCGATTGCTGATATAGCGAACTGGATCGAGTGCTTCCTGCGTAGGTCCGGCGGTAATCAGGACGACCTCACCCTCAAGATCTTTTTTTTGCCGCTTGAGTGAATCCACGCGGTCGGCGATCCGCAGCGGGTCTGCCAGCCGGCCTTCGCCGACTGTTCCACAAGCCAGCCAGCCAGCATCTGGATCGACAACTGAGCAGCCACGATCGCGCAAAGTCGCAAGATTTGCCTGTGTGGCCGCGTGTTGCCACATGGCCGTGTTCATCGCGGGAGCAAGGATTACGGGCCCGTCGAAAGCGAGGTAGAGAGTCGAGAGGAAATCATCTGCAAAACCGCAAGCGAATTTCGCCAGCAGATCGGCCGTGGCAGGCGCTACAACCAACGCGTCGTTTTCCTGCGCAACGGCAATGTGTTCAACAGCGCTCGAAAGCGTATCGTGCTCACTGGCTTGTGAGAACAACCCGGCAATCACCTTGCGGTTCGTAAGAGCAGCGAACGTAAGAGGCTGGATGAACTCTTGTGCCGCCCGGGTCATGACTACTTGGACCTGGTGATCGCGTTGCTCGAGCGTACGAGCAAGTTCCGCCGACTTGTAGGCAGCGATTCCTCCGCCGACACCAAGTACGATGCGCATCACAACAGCTATTCGGGAATTGGAACCAAGTCTTCCCGGGAGAGGTCGCTATAGGGAACAAGTCCCCGGCGCACCTCTTCCATGCTCAACACAGTCGGTTTTTTGTTGGTCGCGGGAAGCATGCTGCGCTGGCCGCCTTGTAGCTGGCGAGCACGCTTGGCCGCCACAATGATGAAGCGGTACGTGCTTGCATCCGGATCATCCGGAATGGCATACATCGCATTAGTTTTTGGTCTATCTGACATTTCTTCTCCCAAGTAATTGCAGGACTCCGTTCTCCTGGCGAGCGGCCGCTTAAAACAATGAGGGCGGCAACTCGAAGCTCCTGACTATCGGCCGTATCTGATCTTCCATACGGATCCGGCGAACCCGTTCCGCTTTTATAATGGCCGCCAGAGTGTCAATCGATTCTTCGAGTTGATGATTGACCAGTACATAATCGTACTGGCTGTAATTGCAAATCTCTTCCGCCGCGTCTCTCAGCCGCCGTTGAATGACGTCTTCCGAATCTTCCGACCGCATCCGCAATCGTTGTTCGAGGATATCGCGCGACGGCGCTAAAACGAAGATGCTGACAGCTTCCGGAATCCTCTCCTTCAATTGTCTCGCACCCTGGACGTCAATGTCGAGTATCAGGTCTTTGCCCTCGCCGCGCGCCTGGTCCAACACTTTGCGGTTCGTGCCGTAGTAATTGCCAAAAACTTCAGCGTGCTCCAGGAACTCGCCGCGCTGGGCACGCTCTTCGAACTCGTGAGCCGAGATATAGATGTAGCTCTCGCCAGGTTTCTCATTCCCACGCACCGTTCGCGTGGTGTAGGAAACGGAAAACCGTAATTGCGGATCTCGCGCCAGCAAACAGGAGACAAGCGTCGATTTCCCCGAACCGGACGGCGCCGAAATGATGAAGACGGTGGTCATGCGTTCACCCGAATGCCGCCCATCCACTTCGACAGACTGGTCAGGCCGGCTATTCAAGGTTCAAAACCTGTTCCCGTATCTTTTCGATGTTAGCCTTTATTCCAAGCGCTCGACTGGTGATGGTCAGTCCTGCCTCCCCGATCCCCGACGTTTTGGACAGTATCGTATTCGTCTCGCGTTGCATCTCCTGCAACAGGAAATCGAGACGTTTCCCAATCTCGCCTCCCGTCTGAAAGGCGCGGCGTAACTCCTCGGTGTGGACGTTTAAGCGAATGAGCTCCTCCTGAACGTCGGATTTGTCCGCGAGCAGCGCGGCCTCTTCGACTAAACGGCTTTCGCTGATTCCGGCATCACCCAGCAGCTCGATCATCTTTTGACGTAGCTTTTCGTGGAAATGTGGAAGCGCCTCTGCCCGGATTCGTTCGATTTCTTTCGTAGCTTCCGCAATCGCTCGAAGCTCCGGCTCGAGTCCGGCGCACAGGTGGCGGCCCTCGCGTTCGCGGTATGCATTCAGCTCACTGAGGCACGCCGCCAATCCATCGAGTACCTGAGCTTCAAATCCACCTTCTAAAGGCGTGGGCTCCGCTGTGGCACCCAAAATGCCTGGAATGTTGAACAGCGCATTCAGATCCGGCTCGCTCGTGAGCTCGAAATCATTGCAGGCTTGCTTGAATGAGGAGAGATAACGGCTGAGCAACTCCCGGTTGTAGGAACCGGACCTTGCCACCGCATCGCGCTGGAGCGACATGCGCACTTCCACATGCCCGCGCCCGAGGTGCTGCTTCAGGAGTGTCCTCATTGCGTTTTCAAATACGCCAAGTTCACTGCCGATGTGAAAATGCAGGTCGAGCCCACGATGATTAACAGTGCGGAGGCTAATGGTTAATTCTCCAACGCTGGTTTGCCGGCGCACGAGCGCAAATCCGGTCATGCTGCGAATGGGCGAGGCAGAAATGGCGGGCGCGCTCACGGGGCTGCGGTTCTCACGCGATGAGGCTATCCGACAGTAGCGTTCGCATCCATATGCTGCAGTTCATGGAGACGATAATAGATGCCGCCGGCTGAGATCAATTGGTCGTGTGTACCGGTTTCGGCGATCTTGCCCGCGTCCAGCACGACAATCCTGCTTGCCTGGCGTATTGTGGACAATCGATGGGCGATCACGAGAACTGTCCGGCGTTTCATCAACGCATTCAACGCTTGCTGGACCAGCCGCTCAGACTCGGTGTCCAGATGCGACGTGGCTTCGTCCAGAATCAGAATGGGCGCATCCTTGAGCAAAGCCCGGGCAATAGCAACGCGCTGCCGCTGCCCACCACTAAGCTTTAGCCCCCGCTCGCCAATAATCGTTTTGTAACCCTTCGGGAGTCTCTGAATGAATTCCTCAGCGAGCGCAGTCTTTGCGGCGGCGTAAACATCCTCTTCCTTCGCGTCGGGGCGTCCGTAGGCTATGTTGTCAAACACCGTTTCGTTGAACAAGAAAGTGTCTTGGGCCACGATACTGATGCTCTCGCGCAGGCTGCTCAGCCGGAAATCGCGCACATCCTTACCATCGATCCGCACTGCGCCGCTGGGGACATCATAAAACCGAGGCACTAAATTCGCGAGCGTGGTTTTTCCCGCGCCGCTAGTCCCTACCAGCGCGACTATTTCGCCGACTCTGATCTCCAGATTGATTCCGTCGAGTACCATCCGGTCCGGAACGGCGGGATAGTTGAAGCGCACATTATCGAATCGAATGCTCCTTTCGAATTTCGACAGGCGCACGGCATTGGGCTTATCCATGACATCGCGCTGCCGGTCAAGGTATTCGAAGACTTTTAGGGCAGCTCCAATCCCTTGCTGGAAAATATTGTGAATTCCGGTCAGGCGTTTGATGGGTTCATAAAGCATGACTAGCGCCAACACGAACCCCGTGAATGTCCCGGCTGTCATGGTTGCACTCTTCACTTGCAAGCGCGCAAATGTCAACAACAAGACGATCGTCAGGGCCCCGAAGAACTCAATGATCGGGGAAGCTAATGCCTGCTGCGCAACGTATCTGAGGTTGCCCGTCTTGAGGCGCTGCGCGGCCAGTCTGAAGCGTTTGGACTCATAGTCCTCCGCTCCAAAACTCTTTACGACTTGATGCCCGGAAATGGTTTCCTGGAGTATTTGGGTGAGTCCAGCGGCCATGTCTTGCGCCTGGCGCGTGGTCCGTCGAATGCGGCGGCCCAGTCTAACCGTCAAGAAAGCCACCACCGGAAAAACGATCAAACTGATAAGCGACAGCTTCCAATCAATCGTGATCATCGCGAGCAGCAGGAAAAAGGCCGTGAACATCTGCCGAAGCCAATCGGCAAGCATCGTTGAGACCGAAACTTGTATTTTGTCGATGTCGCTCATGATGGACGACATGATGCGCCCGGTCGTCTGGTCTTCAAAAAACTGGGCGTCCTGCCTCAGAACCCGGTCATAAACTTCCTGACGCAAGTCCATAATGGCGCTGATTCCGACCCAATTCACTAGATAGTTCCCGAGATAGTCGCACACGCCCTTCGCGATGAAGCACATCAGAATGCCGACCGCGACCATCGTCCAAATGTTGTGCACGAAGGATGGGACGATGTCGTTCAAGTAGATGGTCGTGCTTGTATACGGGATGGCGAAGAGGACGGCCGGGGTATCGGGGGCGGTGGGTTTCAACACGCGCTCGAAAACCAGGGGAATCAGTTTCACGAGCAGGCCCTGCGAGAGGCCAACGACAGCCATAAAGATGACGGATGCAAGCAACGCCGGCACGTACGGCTTTGCGTACCGCAGCAGCCGATACAAATCTTTCAAGCGTGTGCCTCTTCGAGCAGGCGCAACCGTTCGAGGGCGGCGATCACCCTTGACACACTGACGTGGTCCAAGCCTTCAGGAGCGACAATCACTTGCGATTCTGTACGCCAGGGGCCCCAGATCGCTGGATTGGACGCGCCAAAAAGGACTGCGCTAGGAACGCCGAAAGCAGCGGCGATGTGTGCCGGGCCGCTGTCGTTGCCGATGAAAACCGCGGCTTTGGATAGCAACGCTTTCACTTCGCTCAGCTTGCCCCGGAAGAGTTGGTGAGCAGTGAAGGGCGAAACGTCGTCGCCCTGATCCGCCAGAAACACAGGAGTGATGTTCCACAGATTTAGATATCGAGCTACTTCACAGAAACGCTCGGGGTGCCACTGCTTGTCGGGCGCGGAGGCAAACGGGTGAATGACCGCATACCTGCCCTGAACCGGTGAATCGGCGGCAAACAATTGCGCGCGCGGTACCTCGTGTACGGGAACGCCCAATGCGAAGAAGGCCGAAGCCAAGTGCTCAGCCGTGTGCACGGTGCGATTCACGCCCATGATCCGCTGTGCACGCCCAATTTTGAAATTGTAAGCGAACCTCAAGCTGTGATGCGCGAATCCAGCGCGCCATTTTGCCCCCGAGAGTGCCGTCATCACTTGGCTGTGCGTGCCGCCATGAAGATTCACACACAAGGAAGAATTCCAGTTACGGACGGCTTTCCATGTCGGTGACAGTATGCCGGTGACGGCGGGGCTGCCTTCGAACACCGCTCGAAAACGCTCCGCGACCACGACACCAATTTGCAGATCGGAACGGGCCTGTTTCAACAACGCGAGAGCGGGCGTGGTGAGGACGCAATCGCCGAGCGAGCGCAGGCGAACAATACAAACCCGGGCGCCTTCCGGCAATTGCTCGAGAACGGTCATGGAAGCCTACGGCTCGATGGTTGCCTGATCCACCAACATCACCGGAATGTCATCGCGGACGGGATAGACGCGGTTACACTGGACACACTTGAGCCCGGTTCCATCCTCTTTAAGGAGTACATCGGCTTTGCAAACGGGGCAAACGAGAATTTCCAGTAACTCTTTACTGATCGCCATTCAACATCTGAGTTTATCAGTGCTTGGGCAGGCGAGAAGTGGTTTCGGTAACGGGGGCGACTCGCAAACCAAGCCGGAACGTATAACTTTCGGGGGAGATGGTGCACGCGATACCGCCTGATATACGACGGCCCTGGAGGCAATCCTTCCTCGGAGGTGAGGGGTTGAACTGTAGACCTGCGCGATCTGTAAGCCGGTTTCCGTACCCGCTACCCAGGTGTAAACCCGGTAAACGGGCGGCAACCATTCGTCTAGGCCTCCCATTACTGAGAGGCTCGAGCGACCTACCCGGAAGTGGTAACGGAGCGGGCCACTCCTCCTCCCCTATTTGGTCTTGCTCCACATGGGGTTTGCCCTGCCAGCCTGATTGCTCAGGCCGCGGTGCGCTCTTACCGCACCTTTTCACCCTTACTCGCCGCGAACGGCAAGCGGTATATTTTCTGTGGCACTTTCCGTAGCATGCGCTTTGATGAGCCCGCGCCTCTCAGCGAGGCGAAGACCCACTTTGATCGCACACCCCCGGCCATTAGCCGGCATGCTGCCCTATGAAGACCGGACTTTCCTCTCGACTCACTCGCGAACGAGCGCGTCCAGCGGTTGCCCGACCGCGCAGGAACTTTCAGTATAGAGTCGCGCGGGGCGGTGAGGCAACGTTTGTAAGCTCGGATTCGGCGCGGGGCTACTTCGCCGAGCTTTTCTTCTCTGTCTTGTTCAGGTCTTTCGCCATGCTCAAGTGCTGTTCAAGCGTCGGAAGCGTACTGGATGCGAACTGCTTGATATTTGGGTCCGAGCCGTTTTGCGCTTCGCTCTTGAAGTCGCTCACATCCTTCTCGTGATCTTTGACCTGGTCCTTGACGTACGCCTTATCGAAGGCGGGACCCGACAACTTGGACAATTTCTCAATGCGCGATCGGTGCTTAGAGTCGAGCGAATCCGGGATGCTCATGTTTTCCCTGCTCGCAATCTCCTTCAGCTGATCGTTGGCTTTGGTATGGTCATCCACCATCTTCTGTCCGAACTGCTTCACCGCGTCGCTCGCTGCTTTCTGGGTGGCAACTTTCCCGAGTTCGACTTCGGCCATTCCGCCTAGCGCTGCGTCGTTCACGAACTTTTTATCGTCAACCTTCTTTGTCATAGTTGTCGCGTCGGGATTGTCAGCGGAACCCGGCCCCGCCGGACCGTTCGCGTTGGGCGATGTGGGGCGGGAAGAGGGAGATTGTGATGTCGAAGGGGACTGGCTCGGGGATTGGCCCGGAGATTGGGCCATGGCGGCACCTGCCCCTAAGAAACCAATGCTGCTGAAAACCAAGCTGTTGAGTAAGATGCGTCTCATAGTTAGCCTTTCTGGTGTTAATGTGCAAGGCTGCCCAGCAGATGTCAACGTACGCTTGATCAGCCCAGCGTCAGTATCGTTTGACGGGATTGAATCCCTAATCTATTATTTGAGACATCACGGAGCCTTATGTTTCATAGGCAGGCATTTGAAGCGCTCTGTACTTCAGCCTCGCTCTTAATTTATGTAGGACCATTCGGGTCCGGTATACTACTATTCGACTTTCTGTGCGGCGCAATTACTGAAATTTTCTAGATCCGCGGACGGTTTGCGCCCTAATCTGCACGTAAGCTCATATTCGCCATCGCAATACACTGTCCTCCCCGAAGTTGGGGAATGGTTGGCGGGTGGGCGTAGAGCGAGCTAACACGGGAGTGCTCCCGGTTCACTTTTGGCAGAGTCCCGAGAGCACTTCGCGCAAAGCGCCGCGAGCCATGGGTCGCGGCTTCTCCATTTTAGTCGCGATTCGATTGGGCTCGACGGACGAAAGGAGAAGTGTGTTCCGTCAAGGACGTAAGCTGGTTGCCGGCAGTTCGCGGAGGTATCTGTGGATGGCGGTGATGCTCCTCATCTGGGCGCGTGGTTCCCAAGCAGGGGAAGGGCCCCTTTTCATCACGTACACGCACCAGATCGAAGAGCCGGGCAATCTTGAGCTATCGAGCAAAGCCGTCACGGGGTCGCCGAGTGCAGGTAATCGCTTTTTCGGAGCTGTGGCTGAGCTGGAATATGGGATTAAAGGCTGGTGGACAACCGAGGTCTACCTGGATGGGCAAAGCACGACGGGCGAGAGCACGATCTTCACTGGCTACAGATGGGAGAACCGGTTTCGAATCGTACCCAGAGAACACTGGATCAACCCGGTTCTGTATGTCGAGTTCGAGAACATCAATGGCGCGGATAGATCTTTGTTGGAAGTGGTGGGCCACGACGGAAAGAGCGATCTAGCCGATCCGAATGACGAGGCCCGGCGCGAGAAAAAACGCGAGATTGAGGCAAAGCTGATTTTAAGCAGCTATTTCAAGGGTTGGACCATTGCGGAAAATTTCATCGCTGAAAAGAATGTTCGGCACGAACCCTATGAGTTCGGCTACGCAGTCGGCGTCAGCCGGCCGCTCGCGCTCGCTGCGAGACCGGATCGATGTGAATTTTGCCGTGAAAACTTCCACGCAGGAGTGGAGCTTTATGGGGGGCTGGGAACACATTCCGATTTCGGTTTGAACGGAACTTCGCACTACGTGGCTCCGACACTTGCGTGGACTTCGGTGGGTGACACCGTTTTCAGAATCTCGCCCAGCTTCGGCGTAACCGGCACAAGCAGCCGCTTTCTGTTACGGTTCGGCGTCACTTACGAAATCGCGCAGTTTGGCCGGGTTGCACGCAGGATGTTCCGGGCGCACGGAAGCGATCGATGAAGGTCGTCCTCGTGCTCTTCGCATTAGCTCTCCCATCGCTTAGGATGGCGGGCGAGCGTATTGGAAGCTTAGTGCAGCAGGCGCCTCGGAAATTTTCGCAAGTCCGAAATCCTTACGAGGGAGATCGAGTGGCAGCACGGGCAGGACGGAAGCTGTTTGAGCGGGAATGCGCCGCGTGTCACGGGAAAGATGCTCACGGTTCAGGTAAAGTACCGCCGCTCATCTTGCCGCATGTCTATCGAGCTGCTCCGGGAGCTTTGTTCTGGGTACTGCGGAATGGATCACTGAAGCGCGGCATGCCGTCCTATGCGCATCTGCCTGAGCAACAGCGCTGGCAGATTATTAGTTATCTGAAGAGCCTCCGCTGATTTCCGATTCGGTGCAATCATCCACGTAAACTTAAGGAAAGCCGTGCGCAAGGTATTTGTTCACAGTTTCGGCTGCCGTGCATCGCAAGCAGATGGCGCCGCGATCGAGGCTTCTCTCGAAGAGCGAGGGTTCGTTCCCGTCCGAGACAGAGCCAAAGCCGACCTTGTAGTTCTGAACACCTGTACGGTGACACATGCAGCGGATCTGGATGCACGCCGTGCGATCCGAAGCTTACACCGCGACCATCCCGATGCTGACGTTCTCGTGACGGGCTGTTACGCTCAGCGGTCGCCTGATGAACTGGCCCAGCTCGAAGGCGTGCGATGGGTCGTCGGGAATTCCCACAAGACACAAATTGCGGAGATCGTGTCAGCTAGCCGCGAAGAGTATCACGGTCAAGTGCTGGTAAGCGATATTTCGGCCCAGACTGGGTTCACGGCGAATCCCGTGAGAGACGCCTACGAGGATCGTACGCGCCCCAATCTGAAAGTTCAGGACGGTTGCGGAAACCGTTGCTCATTCTGCATCATTCCATCCGTTCGCGGCCGGAGCCGCAGCGCAGCTCTCCACAATGTTCTCGAACAAGTACGCGATTTGGCCGAGCGCTACTGCGAGATCGTCTTGAGCGGGATCAATCTTGGGCGCTGGGGCCGGGACCTGCCGGGAAATTTGCGCTTCGTTGACCTGGTGACCGCGATTCTCCGGGAGACGCCGCTACAGCGGTTGCGCATCAGCTCCGTCGAGCCGATGGACTGGAGCGACGCCCTGCTCGAACTGGTGGCAATGGAACCCAGGATCGCGAAGCACGTGCATCTGCCCTTACAATCCGGCTGCGATGCGGTGTTGAAGCGAATGTTCCGCAAGTACCGGACCCGTCATTATGCGAGCCGGCTCGAAATTGCCGGCCGTCTCATACCGGAGGCTGCAATTGGAGCCGACGTAATGACTGGCTTCCCTGGTGAGACCGAAGCGGAGTTCAACCAGTCCATGCGGTTTATCGAGCAGCAGCGGTTTACGTATTTACATGTATTCACCTACTCGGAGCGCCCGGGTACGGCGGCAGCAGATCAGGGGCAGCCCGTACCGATCGAAGTACGGCGGGAACGCACGCGTATGTTGCGCGAGTTATCGGACCGTAAGAATCTTGAATTTCGCCGGCGGATGATCGGCAAAACGCTTTCCGCCGTCACGCTCGACCAGGGCGGTGTCGCTCTTACGAGCAATTTTTTAAAGGTCCAATTAGCGCAGCCGCGCAAGCCCAATCAGATGGTTGATTTGGAGATTGGCGGCGTCTGCGGCGCCGGGTTGCGAGAGCGGAGCTTGCTGCCGGTAATTTAGAATTCACCGCTTGTAACCGAACTTCTGCAGTAGCTCGATCCGAGCTTTAGCGTGAGATTCGGCTTCGATCCCTTTCGGTGGACTGCCATCCACGATTCCCAGAATGCCGCGACCCTGGTCTGTTTCCGCGACAATCACCTCAATTGGATTCGCCGTTGCGCAAAAAATGTTCACTACTTCCGGAACCTGCTGAATGCGCCCCAGCACATTGATGGGAAATCCATTTCGCAGGGAAACGATGAAGACGTGGCCGGCGCCAATCACAGTCGCATTCTGGATGGCGTTCTGCTTCAAATTCTCATCATTGCCATCGACACGCGTGAGGCAGTCGCCTGAAGCTTCGTTGAAAGCGATTCCAAATTGGATTTGTGCCGAAGTGTTCACGATGGCTTCGTAGATATCTTCGACAGTTTTGATGAAGTGACTTTGCCCTACGATGATGTTCCCGCCTTCGGGAACAGCCAGGCGGATCGCTGTGAGTTCCATGTTGGTCACTATATAGCGTCTTCGAGGCACGCGTTCCTATAATTGCGATAGTGCAGAAGCACGCTTCCGATGCCGGCTTGCTCGAACACATTCGGAAGCTGCCCCACGGCCGGGCCACTTACAAGCAATTAGTCCGCGAGCTCAGACTGCAGGGCGAGGAGCGCAGGCCTCTCGAAGAGGCGCTGGACCGGCTTTCTGATAAAGGCGCCCTGGTTGAACTGCGCTCGGGACACTTCGTGGCGGTGGGCAGCAGCAGCGAGTATGCATCAGGAAGGCTTTCCATTCATCGCGACGGCTTCGGATTCCTCATCCCCGAGCAAGCGAGCGAAGAAATTCAGGGCGATATTTTCTTGCCTCCGCATGAGGCTGCGAAGGGCATGAACGGGGATCGCGCGCTGGTGCATGTGACGCGCATTGGCGATGCCGGCCGGGCGGAGGGCGAGGTGATTCGGATTCTGCGGCGCGCGCATGTCACGGTGGTCGGGGAGTTCCGCATCAGAAAGCGTGGTAATTTTGTGGTCCCTTCAGACGACCGGATTCAGCAATGGATCAAGATCCCGGAAGGCCTCGAAGTACCTCCCCAACGAAGCTCGGTGGACCGTGTGGGCGCTGTGCAGCGAGACGTCTCCTCAATTGAAGATCTCGACGGCATGATCGTTAATGTAGAGATTCTCGAATTCCCGGAAGACCGAGATGAAGCCGTGGGTCACGTAATCGAGGTGCTTGGATATCCGGACGATTTCGGAGTGGACGTCGAGATCATCATTCGCAAGCACCACCTGCCGCACGAGTTTCCCGAAGAAGTCATCGAGCAATCCCGCCGCATTCCACACGAGATCGATCGAGCCGAGTTCAGCCGTCGGCGCGACTTTCGCGACCTCGAGATCGTGACGATCGATGGCGAGGCGGCGCGCGATTTTGATGATGCCGTGTGGCTGGAGAAATTGCCGAATGGCCGTTTCGCGCTGCAGGTCCATATTGCCGACGTCAGCCACTACATCCAACCGGGAACGCCCATCGATCGAGAGGCTTTGCTGCGCGGCACGAGCGTCTACTTCCCGGATCGCGCTGTGCCCATGCTGCCGGTTGAGCTGTCAACCGACATCTGCTCGCTAAGGCCGCGGGAAGACCGGCTTGTTCTCTCGGCTCTGCTCGAGATTGACCGCCAGGGAGACGTCGTTTCGCAGGAGTTCATGCGCGGGGTAATTCGCAGCGCAGAGCGGATGACCTACACAAACGTCTTTCGAGTGCTCGAAGGCGATGCGGCCATGCGCGAACATTACAGCAAGCTTGTCGAGCGATTTGAATGGATGCGGGAATTGGCTTTCATTCTGAATCGCAAGCGAACCAAACGCGGCTCAATTGACTTCGACATGCCGGAAACGAACATCGAGCTCGACATGTCGGGCCAGATGATCGGCGTGACACGAGCGGACCGGAACATCGCGCATCGAATTATTGAAGAATTCATGCTGGCGGCGAACGAAGCCGTCGCAGGACACCTGGAGGCAGCGGGTATGGCGAGTCTCTATCGAATTCACGAAAGACCTGACGGCAAGCGCGTGATGGATTTCGAAGAGATTGCGGCACATTTCGGCTACTCGCTAGGTATCGGCGCAATTCCTGTGAAGCGGTTCCCTGTCCCGCAACGTGGGCGTGAAGAAAAACGCGATGGCCGGAAAGTTCGGAAGGACATCGTACTCGCTCGAGACGACTTCAACATCTCGTCCCGAAATTACCAGCGCCTGATTGCAAAGATCGCCGGAAAACCTGAGGAGCGGATTCTGACTTATCTGATGCTGCGTTCCCTCAAACAGGCGCGTTACAGCAACGTCAATGAAGGACATTTCGCCCTTGCGGCTCCCGCGTATGCTCATTTCACGTCACCCATCCGCCGTTATCCGGATCTTGTAGTTCACCGCATACTCGCCCGTCACATCGACAACGCAAGTCCGCTGTTCGACAACGCCCTGCTCCATGATCTGGGCAACGATACCTCGCTCACCGAGCGCGGGGCCGCCGAGGCTGAGCGCGAGCTGATCGAGTGGAAAAAAGTGAAGTTCATGCAGGATCGGGTCGGCGATGAGTTCGACGCTCTGATTATCAGCGCCACCAAATTCGGCTTCTTCGTGGAATTGACCGAGTTCTTTGTCGAAGGCCTGGTGCCGATTGAGACGCTGCCCGGAGACCGCTTCCGCTACAACGAGAATGGCCGCAAAATCATTGGCGAGCGCAGCCGCAGAATGTATTCAATCGGCGATCGGTTGCGAGTTCGGCTGGATCGCGCGGACAGCGTGGATCACAAACTCCAGTTCGCTGTTGTCGATGAGAGTGCCCGGGCCACAAAGCAAAAACGCCCAAAATGAGCTTTCGAACCGCTACTCAAGTACCCGTACGAACTCCGCTATAACCTCGTACTTTTCTTCTTCGAGATCCAGGTCCCAGGATGGGTAGGCCGGGTTCAAACTCTCGAGCCGAATGCGTGTCTGGCGAAACCCTTCTTCCGTAAAAGTCTTCTCGCTCTTATAACGTTTGACCGTGTACTGATCGTCGTCAGCTAGCTCGGAGTTCCGGACCAGGACCAATCGTTGGTTGCGAGATCCAACGACGCCTCGCCGGAACACGCACAAGCTGCCATCGGGAATCTTGGGCTCCATGGAGTGCCCTCGAATTTCGGCGACGAACATGTCTTCATCCAGATTCAAATCCGGCGGCGCTTCGACCCATTCTTCGGCCTGGATGTCTTCCGGATTCGTAAGGAACGGTCCGGCCGCTACCGCGAGTGAAAACCGCGGAAGATGAGTCTGGAAGCGCAATACACGCGAGCTTACATGCTCGCGATAGAGCTCGCTGAGCGTCTTATCGAAATTCCGGACCGTCACCGCCTCGCGATCCGTAACGCGGAGAGATTGGGAGGCAACGTTCAAGAGAAAGTCGAGTACCGCCGCCCCGCCTCGCTCGCGCGCCTGCGAAAGCAGATCTTCTTCGAGCTCGGTCAGCACCTCGGCATCTTCGGCGCTAGCCACCGTGCCCCAGTCCCGCCGCAATCGGACGTGCAGAGTATCCGTTGCCGGATCGAGCAGCAGCACGCCTATGGTTTCAATGCTGTGCCCTGGCAAGTCAGCTAACAACAGCGAATATTCGGCCCGCTTGGGTGCAAAATCGCCGAAGCTGATGACCGGGGCCGACATGAGTTAAGAACTCCAGACCTCAGCTTACCGTTTTGGTTGGCTCTTCGGAAATAGCCCGGCGCTAGACGAAGCGGCTACGGCGTGACGGCATAATAACCTTTGCGGGCGCGTACCCGTACGTTGCCGAGATCGACCACTACCTTCACGTTCCGGTAAGATTTCGCGGAATCGGCGTCCGAAACGTAACGAATGATGTACTGCGTCGTTACTTCGCCGACGATATCCGCGACAGCGCGATACATCTTGTTGTCAACTGCCGATTTGTATGCGCCCGTGCCAACCGTGAGCGCATAGTTGCCATCATCAGAAGGCTTCGAGAGATACCCGTCAGTGTCCTTATAAACGTCTCCCAGGGGGTAAACGACGCGACCGCCCGTTTCCGTCGCGAGCCGAACCAAGTTGTCGTCGCTTGAATTTGTGAACCCGAAAGCCTGAGTGCTGATGCAGTAGATGGTTACCAGGTTGCGCTGCGCCAGCTCAATTACCTGGCCAAGCGCATGCTTGCTCGCATTGTCGTGGCCATCGCCCACAATAACAATCACCCGCCTCGGCTGAATGGGTTCACCCTTGATCAGTTTGCGGCTTGTGCACGCCAGATAAATCGCATCGAAGAGAGCAGAGCCGCCCCCCGGCTTCAGCTTGCGAACCTTTTCGACCAGCGGCTCCGGATCGTGGGTAGTATCGACGGCCACTTCAGCGTCCTGCGAATAGGTGATGAGATAGCCGCTATATTTCTGATCGCCGGTAAGTAGATTCTGGACCAGCTCCTCCGTGGCATTTTGAAAATTTTTCCAATGAATGCGGCTTTCGGCGCTCAGGTCGAGCAAGAAACCGATCACCACGGGCTGATTGCGCTCCCGCGTGAAGAAACGAATGGTTTGCGGCTTGTTCTCTTCAAAGATATGAAAATCTTTTTGGTCAAGGTCGGAGACGAAACGCCCTTTGTCGTCGGTTACGGTGACAGGCACAATGACTTCGTTCACGCTAACGCGGATTGGGCTTTTATCAGCGCTGTTTCCATCCGGGTTTCTGCCTGCACTGTTTTTGCCGGCGGCCGCACTGCCCGGGCCTTTTGGCAGATCCCGCGGCGAAACGGCTACAGTCGTTTGGCTCGTCCCGGAAGTCTTGCGGGCCGGGGTTTGCGAACCAGTGCTCTTACTGGCGTTGCTCGAAGGATTTTGCGGGGCCGCCGGGGCTGCGATCGGAAACACACATAACCCCAGCGCGGCCAAAAAGACCATCGGCTTACAAAACTGCATGTAGGAGATGCCTGTTCCGAATTATAGCGGGAGGGCGCTAGTAGAGAGGGGACAGGCGCTCTGTCGGCGGGAAGCGTCTGACGGACTTCGATCGATCGGATGGGAATAGAAGTTGGGGCATAGACTCAGCCAGCGAGGTACTTTCCGATACGGCATTCCGAGCACACTTAGAAACAGCATTGTTAATGGGATGGTCCGCCGCCTCTGTTCGACACTGGCTGGAACATTAGAGGTACAAGGGGAGACCATCATTATGGAAATACACACGATCGGCATCGATCTCGGCAAGACGATTTTTCACTTAATAGGCCTGAACTCGCGCGGGGAGGTTGTGGTGCGAAAGAAGTTCTCGCGTCTGCAGCTGCTCCGTTTTACAGCGACCCGGCAAGTCTGTTTGATTGGCATGGAAGCGTGCGGGGGTTCCCACTTTCTTGGTCGGGCACTTCGCGAGCAGGGGCACGAGGTGCGTTTGATCCCGGCACAGTATGTGAAGCCGTACGTGAAAATCAATAAGAACGACTTCATTGATGCTGAGGCAATCGCAGAAGCTGTGGGCCGGCCCACCATGCGCTTTGTCCCGATCAAGACTGACGAGCAACTGGACATGCAGTCATTACATCGAGTGCGCGAGCGCTGGGTAGTGCGACGCACGGCAGTCGTCAATCAGATGCGTGGATTACTGCTGGAGCGCGGCATCACTCTGCCGAAAGGAAGGTGTCATTTAGAGGCGGCCTTACCCACGATTTTGAAAGATGGCGATGCGAAGCTATCGGGAGTAGTACGCTTGCTGCTGGCGCAGCTGAATTTGGAGCTGGAGCAGTTGACCGTGCGCCTGGATGAGACAGATGCGCTGATTCAGCAGATGGCGCGGGAGAGCGAAAGTTGTCGGCGTCTGGAAGCGATCCCCGGCATTGGGCCTATCACAACAACTGCACTGATCGCGGCCATCGTCAACGGAACAGCATTCCGCAAGGGCCGTGACTTCGCAGCTTGGGTGGGTTTAGTTCCGAGAGAATATTCCACCGGCGGCAAGCAGAAGTTACTCGGCATCAGCAAACGAGGAAACTGCTATTTACGGAAGCTGTTCGTGCAAGGCGCACGCGCTGTCCTGCAGTTAAAGAGAAGCAATCTTCCGGCCTGAGTACGTGGCTGACACAACTCACATCGCGTACTCATTACAACGTTGCCGATGTGGCGCTCGCCAATAAGTTGGCGCGCATCGCCTGGGCGGAACTGGCGACAGGTGAAGTTTACCGACCAGCGATAGCGGCTATCGCTCCCGCATGACTGGCCTGCATATGACGCCTGGCTAAAGCCAGGCTGGAAATCGCGTTCGCGATTCCCACATCTACAGCCCAGCTACTACTGCGCAAGATTTTTTAGCTCCTGCCAGGTTCTGCTGGCGAACAATGAGATGGCACAACGGTCTCACCCGGCGCTGTCAAACCCGTACTCGGAAAAAGTCCTTCACGACTGCATTGTTAAATGGGAAAACGGCGCAGCGCATTCATCGCGGCCAGGAGTGCTTCACTCCAACAAAGGCCGTATACATTTGCGCAGATCAACCTGTCACTTCACTTTTCGCCTGCAGCAAGGCGGCGGACCATACATTCCGAGTGGCCGACAATCCAGATACTACGGTTTGCGTGCCCAGACCAAAGACATCCGTGGCATTAGGGGTCGCGGCTGGTACGGCCCAACCGGAGGAATCAGCACAATGACGAGTTCCACGATCCAGGTAGGCCAACTTGATTTAGAAATACACGAAGCCGCTGGCAAGAAACTAGTTTGGCGCGGTACGGTTCCCAAGACGCTTGATCCCAAAGCCAACTCGGACAAACGGTAAAAGAACCTGCACAAGGCAGTCGCGAAGCTTCTGATGAACTATCCACCGCGGCAAAAAAAAGCCTGACCATCAGGCCCTCCGATCTACCCTTGCCGACTACTGCGGAGGGATCGGCTGGGCAGCATTGCTTCCGGATCGCCGACCACTCACGCGGAACACCGCATATTCCAGTAATCGCATTTCAATGGCACTTGAGGGAAATTGTTGTAACAGCCGCTCCCATGGCGCTCAGTCACCGTGTGCTGACACTCGCCCGAGCGTTTTGATCACTGACCGACTCCAAGGACGGAGCGCCTGGCGAGCGAAGAGTCCGAACATCCCGCATTGGTGGCTGTCCGAAGTAGCGGCTATACTCACGGTTGAACTGGCTGGCACTTTCATATCCCACCTCGAATGCCGCACTGGCAGCGTCCTGCCCATCCACGAGCATGCGTCGCCGCGCTGCATGCAACCGAAGCTGTTTCTGATACTGAAGAGGACTCATGGAGGTTAGTATCCGGAAATGGTGGTGCAGCGTGGACACGCCCATGCCCGCGATTTGTGCGAGATCTTCCACTCGGAGCGGCTTCGCATAGTTCGCCCTGATCCACGCGATCACTTTCGCTGTGCGGTGGCTCTGATCTCCCAGCGTTGCAATGCCTCGAAGGCGTTGCCCTTCCGCGCTTCGAAGCATCCGGTAAATGATCTCGCGTTGAATCAGGGGACTGAATGTCCTGCGGGGTGTTCAGCAGATCCATGAGCCGGCAGAATGCACTGAGGAACTCCACTGTGGTCTCGGCCGGTTGTCATCGCAGGATTGTCCGATGACGCGGCAGTGACCTGGATCTCCCCTCGGCTGAGAAGCTTTCGGACCGTGGGCATTTCGAGCTTGAGCCGCATGCAGAGATACGGCGACGTTTCACTTGCCTCGACCACCTGGCTGATGACCGGCAAATCGAGGGACGTCAGCAGGAATTGCGATTCATCGTAGAAGAAAGTCGTTCGGCCAAGCTCCACTCGCTTTCGCCCTCGAACGACGACAGCTACGCTCGGTTCGTAGGTCACTGAAGCCGGAGCCGTCGCGGCCGTCCGCCGGTAAAGCGTCAGCCCGGGGATCTCCGTGGCCAGAACCTCTGCCGATCCAATGAACAAACCAACTTTACGAGCCAACTCAGCTCGTACTTCATGTGCTCGACTTTTTGATAGAGAGGCCTCTTCGCTAGATTTTTTCGCAGTAATGGTTTCGCTCTCCTGTAACAGGATAGCTGCCGGACACTGTGGCTGACTACCGGGACTGCCGAGCTTCGAGAGGAATAGGCAATAAATCGGAAGGATCGGGATACCGTCGGCTGCGCCCCCGACTTTAACCTGTGGATGAGAGCAAACGGTTCCGAAGGAGAAACAATGCGGAAGCGCAAACTCGGAAAGAGCGGCCTCGAGGTCTCGGCGATCGGCCTCGGCTGCATGGGAATGAGTTGGTCCTACGGCCCGCCCAAAGACAAGCAGGAGATGATCTCTCTTCTCCGTGCCGCCGTGGAGCGAGGCATCACATTCTTTGATACCGCGGAAGTGTACGGCCCGTTCTCGAACGAAGAACTCGTGGGTGAAGCCCTCGCTCCGTTCCGCGGGCAAGTGGCGATCGCAACCAAGTTCGGATGGGAGGCCAATCCCAACGACGGGGGCAAGTGGACCGCCTTAAATAGCCGGCCGGAGCACATCAAGCAGGTTGCTGAGGCGTCGCTCAAGCGATTGAAGGTCGATGTGATCGACCTGTTCTACCAACATCGTGTCGATCTGAACGTGCCGATCGAAGATGTGGCAGGAGCGGTGAAGGAATTAATCCAGCAAGGCAGAGTGAAGCACTTCGGTCTTTCTGAAGCAGGAGCGCAGACCATCCGTCGGGCAAATGCGGTTCAGCCGGTGGCAGCACTGCAGAGCGAGTACTCGCTTTGGTGGAGGCAGCCTGAAGAGACGGTGCTGCCAACCCTGCAGGAACTCGGGATCGGATTTGTTCCATTTAGCCCTCTTGGTAAAGGCTTCCTCACAGGCAAGATCAACGCAGATACGGAGTTCGGTAGTACGGACTTCCGCAACACCGTCCCCCGCCTTAACCCAGAGAATCGTAACGCGAACCAGCCGTTGGTTGATCTGCTCAGTAAAGTCGCGGAACAAAAGAACGCGACACCTGCTCAGATCGCGCTCGCTTGGCTGCTCGCAAAGAAGCCGTGGATCGTTCCGATCCCGGGCACAACCAAGCTCGATCGCCTTGAAGAAAACCTCCGAGCGGCGGACGTCGAACTTACACCTGAAGATCTCCGCGCCATTGAAAGCGCCGCCTCAAAGATCAAGTTCGAAGGAGCTCGGTATGCGGAATTTCATGAACAGCTGACGGGCCGGTGAGCAACGGCGACATATATGAACATCAAAAGAATTGGCTCGCAATCTTCCGCTAAGGGGCCGGGAGACTGGTTCACTGGCACGGTACGGATCGATCCGCTTTTTCAGGCGCCTGATCCGGCGCTTGTTCAAGGTGCGAGCGTCACGTTCGAGCCTGGTGCGCGGACTGCATGGCACAGCCATCCGTTGGGCCAAACGCTCATCGTCACAGCAGGCTGTGGTTGGACTCAGCGCGAAGGCGGATCAATCGAGGAGATCCGGCAGGGTGATGTGGTCTGGTTCCCGCCCGGCGAGAGGCACTGGCATGGAGCCACACCGAATACGGCTATGACGCATATCGCGATTCAGGAAAAGCTCGACGGGAAGGTTGCCGACTGGATGGAACACGTCAGTGAAGAGCAATACCGGAAGTACTGATGAGAAAACATCTTCTCTTTTCACAGCTACCCCTGCTGTTCGGGGTCGCGGTTGTCCTTGTGGCACAAGCCGAGCACATCACCCCTTTCACCGGGACTTGGAAGCTGAACCTGACGAAATCGAGTTTCAATCCGGGCCCCCCGTTTAAGAGCTTCATCATAACCTTTACACCCGATGGCACGCGCAAACTAGATTTGATCGGCGCAGACGGTCAATCTCTCAAGGCATCATTGCCATGGTCGGACGGGAAAGAAGTTCACGTGACGGGTATGGAGAATGCTACAGCTACCTCGAAAATTCAAGGCAAGACGTTCCACGACACCTGGAAACAGAACGGAAGGATTATAGAGGATGTTCATGGTGCCGTGTCCTCAGACGGAAGAACTTTGACGACAACAGTTGACACAACAGACAAACAGGGCCGCCCTGTCCATAACCACCTGACATTTGACAGGCAATAGCCTCATCCTATTGTCTGCAGCGGTGAGTTGGACCCGCTTGCTTACGCGGGTTAGTTCCCCGGCTGGCATTTATCTCTGGACGCGGCCCGACCCCCCGCCGCTCAGCAAAGCCTCAACTTCCTCAGCTGCAAAACGATTGAAGTCGCCCGGAATGGAATGCTTCAGACAAGAGGCAGCCACGGCAAACTCGAGTGCCTCGTGTGGCGATCTGACACTCGTGAGGCCATAGATAAGCCCGGCCGCAAAGCTGTCTCCGGCACCTACCCGGTCGACAATATGCGTAATGTCGTATTTGCGGCTCAGCAGGAACCCTTCCCGGGTATGCAGGCAGGCTGACCAGCGGTTATGCGAGGCGCTTGTCGATTCGCGCAAAGTGATGGCGAGCATTTTCAGGTTCGGATACGTTGCGAGCACGCGTTCGCTGAGCTCGGAATACTTCTCGCGCTCGAGGGTGCCTGATTCGACATCGATATCTACATGCAGGTTGAGCGCTTTTTGACAGTCCTCTTCGTTTGCGATGCAGATGTCTATCAGCTTCGCGATCTCGGGCATCACTTCTGACGCCGGTTTACCCCATTTCCAAAGATTCTTCCTGTAATTGAGATCGCATGAGGTCTGGATTCCCATCGCGCGCGCTGCACCCAGTCCTTCCAAAACGAGCTCGGCGGCGGATGCGCTGATGGCAGGCGTGATGCCGGTGGTGTGAAGCCAAGTCGCGTCTTTAAGCGCGCTTTTCCATTCAATCGCACCCGGTTTCGCGATAGCGATTGCGCTGCCCTCCCGGTCGTATAGCACTCTCGAAGGGCGCTGGTTCGCTCCTGCCTCGACAAAGTAAACGCCCATCCTCCCGGAGCCGCGAACAATGTGACTCGCATCGACGCCGTGACGGCGAAGTTCACCTATCAGCGCATCCGCAATCGAGTTGTGACTCGGCAGTATGGTGATAAACCTGGCATTTGCGCCAAACTGTGCGAGCGAAACTGCAACGTTCGCTTCAGCCCCGCCGAACGTGGCCATGAATTGAGGCGATTGGAGAAAGCGCTCGAATCCGGGCGGCGTCAGACGCAGCATCACTTCGCCGAAGGTCGCAACAATAGGTGCCATTGAGCAGAATTGTAGCGTTACTCTGCAGGGTCAACGCACGATCGTGACGGGCTCGGCGACACGCGGCGCCAAGACTGCCTCGATTCCGGCGGCTGCATCGATTCCGGGAAGACCTTCAACCGTCTGGACCGTGAAGGTGCTGAGCGGCACGGAGGTCGTCTTTCGCAAAGCCGAACCTGCGTATGGATCGAGAGAAAACGCGTTTACCTCGACTGGCGCTTCAACACCTTCGAGCGCCGACGCGGCCCTCTGCAGCCGCGCGAAGGCTTCGTGGGCATCGTCCAGATAGTTGCCAAAGGTGAGCTGAAGCCCCGTAAAGATCAAGCGATGCGAGTTGACGAGAGTCGCCCGCGCATTCTTTAGCCAGACGACCGGCCCCTGGACGGGGGGCTGAGCGAGTTGGGCGACTGCCTC
Organism: Bryobacteraceae bacterium; assembly: GCA_051003475.1. GTDB lineage: Bacteria > Acidobacteriota > Terriglobia > Bryobacterales > Bryobacteraceae > Bog-105. The sequence goes on along the minus strand of JBPCLH010000168.1, from coordinate 1,030 downwards.
GCACATCGTTTCATCGTTCGGCGGCTCGCGCAAGGCTTGTACGATGTTGATCGCGGTGCTCGAGAACGCAGCCTGGATCGTCGCCCGCTCGGAGACGACATCCGCGATACGAGACGTAAAGCAGGTGCAGGTTAAAACCTTCTCAGGAGAAACGGGAACGGCGTTCGCGCTGTCCGTCAAGCGCTGCACTGCTTCAGCCAATGACGCGCCCGTTTGCCCTGCCAGGAAGGCCAGACCGTTCGGATTCACGACTTTCTTTGTCGAAACGACTGCTTCGATGACCACTTGCGCAGAGTTTTCGGCAAGCGCGCCTACCTGAATAATGCTCAGGACGGGCAGAGGTAATTTCTTGTCGGCGAAGATATTCCCAACCAAAGCCTCGACGCGCCGGGCATCACCCGCACCTGCCACAAACGCACGCAGTTTGATGATGGTCTCTCCTCGCGTGTCGCGGATCAGCTCATTCAAACTTTGCCGGATCTGGGCGGCTAGGCCCCCAGTCCTCAGGAGCGGGGAAATGTGGAAATCGAGCTTCTCGGTATCCGCCGCAATCGCCATCGGCAGTTCCTTTGGCAACGGCAGCACTTGCGTTTTTGGCTCTTCGTTTTTTCTCTTCTGCGCTAGCAAGGTTGAAAAGCAAAGGAATACGCAGGCTACAGCGGCCACGCTCGCAAATACACTTCGGTGCCACATCCCAGCTTCTCAACTCTAGCCTATCTCGCGAGCCGGTCATGCCGCCTCACGCGCCCAGAACCACTGATGGATGGCTTGGCCGAGCCAATTTGGTATGCTGGGGTGCTTGGCTGATCTGTTTAATTTACGCTTGAACCCCGCTTCTGATGTGCCTCTGTACAAGCAAGTTGCCGAGGCGATCAGCGGAATTATTGCTGGCGGCTCCATGCAGGCGGGTGAGCGACTTCCAGCCACTCGCGAATTGGCTGGCCAACTTGGACTGAATCGAACTACCGTTTCGGCGGCCTATGCTGTCCTCGAAGAATCGGGCCTGATTCAGGGTCACGTAGGCCGTGGC
>JBPCLH010000167.1:0-19067 GCA_051003475.1 Bryobacteraceae bacterium | reverse complement strand
CCAAAATCATCGGCCGCTTCTACCGTCACCGGGAGTTCCTCGATCGGGCTCACGTGCCGGTCGCGTCCCGGCCGCTCGATTTTTACTGACGGAGGCTCATCTTTTTTCGCCTCAATAAAATAGTCTTCGCTGATCCGTATGGCCTCACTCCCATCAAGCGCTGCCACATGATAGGAATTGTCTTTTTCTATGGGTAAGCCTGCACCCAGCCAGTTCCCTTCACCTCGGGTGAGCTCAATCTTTGACCCGTTGTCGAGGACAAGCGCGCCATGCTCAAGTGGTTTGTCAGTGAGAATTTGGATCTCGGCACGGCTTCCTTGGACCGCCCTCACGTCGCCGCCCGGATCTTCTACTACATCCTTCAGCCCCAGCCTGGATGGGAAGTGCAGCGTCGTGCGAACCCGGCTCACGGCTGGTAAATCCTTAACGCCCAGCCTGTAGTGCTTCGATTGCCGCGCACCCGCTGCCACGTAATACTCAACTGGCTCCGAAAGACCTGCAAACAGGAATTGATAGCCATTGCCGTTTCGTTCAGCCTGCATTGGCGCCTGCTCCCATTTCGCTGCACCGTGATATTTTGCGTGAAGCATCACGTGCGTCGTCGAGAAACCGATTAAATGCGCTGTGATCACCTGATCCGACTTCCGCCTGATCGTCTTGTTTCCCGGCTCGACGGTTATGTCGTAAAGTGGCGGAGTTCCCGCATGAGCGCTGCCAACCCAGAGCAGGGAAGCGCCGTAGCCCCAATAACCCGGCCCGGCAGCGATCATCCACAAAAGTGCTCCGAGAGCTGCAAATGTAGAGATGGCGAATCCGCGGAGCGAAGCCGTTGTTGTGAGCGGTTCACGCTCGTGCTCGCGCGCAATACGCAGTGCATCTTCAGCGAGAAGCTCCGTAAAAGGATTTGCCGGATCGGGTCGCTCTGTGACCGTTAAGAGCCGTTCTTCGAATCCGGGAATACGGCGCTCTGCGAGTCGAGTGACCCACCGCCGGTTTACTTTGAGTAACGGCATCAAGAGCGCAAAAGAAACTGCTGTCGCGAGCGCCAGGAACAATAAAATCCGCAGCGGCAGAACGACAGAGTGAGCGAACTCAAAACGATTGGCGATCCAGACGAAGAGCAGAGTCAGGAAAAGCGCCGAAGCAGCCACGATTCCCGCCCCCCGTGAAGCCGCGAAAAGCCGCGCTCTCAATTGCAAGCGCCTCAAATAGGCATTCAGTTGTTCAAGGGCCGTCATGCCTTGCTCTCTTCCTTCTTCAAATACCGGCTAGCGAAGACCGACTCGACCACTGCCATCACCAGAACTGAAAACAGGGCGTAGCGCCACAGACTCCACGGATAAGTCTGGCGCGCCATGGTTCCTGCGCGATCCTCAGCTTCCTTGTTTCCAGTATTGCGCCATAAGGCCAGGGTTTCGTCTGGCACACGAGTTAGATCTGATTCGCGCCGGTCTGCATGGGCAGCCATGAGCATCCGGCGCCCATCTGCGCGCTGCACTTCATAAAAACCTTCACGCTCTAAATCGAAACTTACAGCCTTAGCCGCTTCGGCAAGAGATAATCCGTGTTTTCCGTCCGGGCCGATCACATCTGCACTGCCCTGATTGCGGGCGTGCCGTAGCTGGACCGGAGTACCGGTGACTACGTTTACCGTTAAATCTTCGGCACCGGCTAGATATCGCCCCGTCTGGACCACGAATGGCAGGAAGGAAGGATGCAGACAAAAATCGTTCATTGCATTGTCAAGCGTTGAGGCGAACGTCAACACGCGGCCTTCGCCCAAATGTTCTTCCACAATCAACGGCGATCCATCCGCAAATTTTGCGATCACTTGCGCTCTCAGGTTGATCGAAATCTGTGGCGTACGTGAAAACTGCACATTTTCGAGCCGCCCAACCCCAAGCAGCGCCGGATTCTGATTATCCAGAAAGCTCGCGCCTTGCGTTTGATCTGTCCGCGTGATCCGATCACCTGCTAACGGCACACGTCCGGCGCGTTGCGTGTTTGGTCCCAGAGAAATCAGCACGGAACCGCCCTTTCGGACGTACTCGCTGAGCTTTCCCTCGAGCATTGGTTCAAGCTCACCGATGTCACCAAGTACCAGGAACGCACATTTCGAGAAATTTTCGCCCGATGATTGTTCGACCGGCGCAGCCCGTACTTTCAGTCCCGTGTCGGTTGCGGACTCGATCGCGGCCTTATAGTAAAAAGCTTCGCGAGCGCGGCCGCGCTCATAGAGGAACAAAATGTTGCGAGGATCGGAGCGCTGCAGGGAAAACGGAAACTCGTCGTCGTTCAGCAATCCATCGTGAGGTTCAATCCGGACCTCGCCCCGATTTGCGCCGTACGGAACGTCGAAGGACAGGAATTCGACCTGTGCACGACCATTCGTCGGCACATTCACATCTTTCGAAGCAATTGCTTTTCCGTTCAAAACGAGAGAAACTTTACGCGAGGTTGCCGGTGTCTCCCATCCAGCGACGGTCGCGAACACGCGTGCGCGAGCGGGATCGTATACCTCTGGTGCGGTTACCGTTTCAACAGTCCAATTGGGAGCGCGGCCTTCTCCAACACAGTGAAGCCTGAGCGCTGTGTGTGGCCCGGCCTGCAAATCCGAAAAGCTTGGCGGCATCGCGGTCTGCTGCATATCGCTGATAAAATGTACATCGAGGCGCATGCCTGTGCTTTGATCGATGACGCGCAAAGCTCGTACGAATTCGCCGAATGAGCTTGCCCCATCACCGGCCTGAATAGAATTAACCGCCGCCCTCAACATATTCCTGTCAGCTTCCGGCTGCGTTAAGGCTTCAACGCGCGAATCCATTGCTATCACTTGAGTCAAATCGCGCCCATGTAATGCGTCGATCAGCGCCCGCGCTTCCGCTTTCGCCCGTTGCATGTTCTCCCCGTAACGCATACTGAATGAGCGATCGATGGCAATGACAGTCAGCTTGCGCCTGGTGGTTGCCGCTGCCGTGCGGTTCACGAACGGGTTCGCAAAGGCGAGCGCTAGCAGGACAAGAAGCGCAATCCGGAGAGCGAGCAGCAGCAGATAGCGCAGACGCCTGTGCTTGACTGAGCTTTGCACCCGCCGCTCAAAAAACATCAGTGAGCTGAAAGGTTGTGGCGTCCGGCGATATTGCCTGAGCAGGTGCAGCCATACAGGAAGACCGATTGCAACGATACCGGCCAGGAACCAGGGCGCAAGAAAGCCCACTTAGATCCTCCGCTGCCGTACCGTGAAATATTCACGGAGGCCTTCATCAAGCGGCCGATCTGTGGTGAGTAGAAAGTATTCGAAGCCTGCTGCCTGCGCCTTGGAGCGGAGATTTTCGATGTGCGCGCCCATCTTCTGGCGGTACTCTGTCAGCGCATATTCAGGAGAGGCTTCGATTGCCTCGTCAGTTTCCATGTCGATTAGCAGGACCGGTTCCGGAAGTCGCGGTTCCAGCTCGCTTCGATCAAGTATTTGAAACAGTATCAGCTCATTCCCTCGAAATCGCAGAGGCTCTACCGTACGCACAATGTTCTCTGGGCTCTCAAAGAAATCGGATATGAGAATCGTGATGCCACGACGCCTTAGAAGTTGCTGCAGTTCGAAAAACGGCCGCCTGAAGTCGGTACGTTTCCCGAGCCGCGCCTGGTCGATCGCATGAAGCAGCCGCATCAGCTGCCCTTGCCGACCGGATGGCCGAATAAAATCCGCGACGTCGTCATGGAAAACAATGAAACCCGTGCTGTCTCGTTGTAGGTGAGCAAGAAAAACCAGGGCAGATGCAAGGAATTTCGCGTAATCGAACTTGCTCACCTTGCCGGAGGCGAATCCCATGCTCGCGCTCGCGTCCAACAGCACCATCACTTCCGTATTTGTCTCGCCGCGATAGCGCTTGAGGTACGCTTTTTCCGTTCGCGCAAAGACATTCCAGTCCACATGCCGCAAATCGTCGCCTGGCGTATAGGCGCGATACTCAGCGAATTCCTGGCTGAAGCCGAAATCCGGCGACCGGTGCAGGCCGGCTACAAAGCCTTCGACGACCGTTCTTGCGACAAGATCCAGGCTCGAGATCTCGGCCAGCACAGCAGGATCGAGAAAGCGGTTTATGGCTTCTGCCGGCACTTCGCTCTATCCACGCGGAGCGAGCTTCCATTCGAGTAAGCGGCGCAGGATCTCGTCCGTGTTCAAGCGGTCCGATTCGGCGTGGAAATTCAGAAGCACTCGGTGACGCATGATGGGAATGGCCAGAGCTCGAATATCGTCATAAGAGACATGAAGACGTCCGTGTATCAACGCGCGGGCTTTCCCGCCCAAGATGAGAAACTGTGCCGCTCGCACGCTCGCTCCGAAGTTTACGTACTTCTTGATAAACTCTGGGCCGTCTCCGTTTGGTCCTGGACGCGTCGCTCGCACCAGCTCTATTGCGTAACGCGCCACTGACTCCGCGACAGGCGTCATCCGTACAAGCTGCTGAAACTGTATGATTTCTTCACGGTTGGTTGCGGGTTCGGCCTGTGGCAGATGTGTTGTTGTGGTTAGGTCGACTACTTTCAACTCGTCCTCGGCAGCCAAATAATCCAGCACGGTATTGAACAGAAAGCGGTCTAATTGCGCCTCAGGCAATGGATACGTGCCTTCCAGCTCGATCGGATTTTGCGTTGCCATTACGAAAAATGGCGCGGCAATTGAATACTGCTGACCCCGCACGGTACATGACAGCTCCTGCATCGCCTCAAGGAGAGCTGATTGCGTCTTTGGCGGTGTTCGGTTGATTTCATCTGCCAAAAGTAAATTGGAAAAGATCGGTCCGGGAACGAACGTCCACGTGCGATGTCCCGTTGCCGGATCTTCCTCGATGATGTCCGTTCCCGTGATGTCGGACGGCATCAGGTCGGGCGTAAACTGAATCCGATTAAACTTCAGTCCGAGCGTGCGCGCCATCGTACGCACCAGTAGCGTCTTCGCCGTGCCAGGCAGTCCCGTAAGCAGACAGTGACCGCCTACGAACAGCGAAATAAGCACATGCTCGATTACTTCCTCTTGTCCAACGATCACCTTGCGCACCTCGCGCCGTATCCATGCCTGTACTTCTTGAAAACGGCGAATGTGCTCTTTAAGCCCAGCTGGGTCGGTGGTCAGCGGTGCGGTTGAGATGGACATGTTATTGGCTCAATTGAAGCAGCAGCTGCTGCGCCGGCTTGAAATCGGGCGCAGCCTCAAGCGCCAGAAGGACTTCACCTTTCGCTTCTTGCATGCGGTGGGCTGCGCGAAAGGCTTTCGCCAGATCGTAGTGTGATTCGGCAGGATCGCCCGGCTGAAGCTGCAGCACGGCCTGATATTCCCGGATGGCTCCGCTCGCATCGCCGCGGTCGAGCAACAGGCCACCAAGCCTGAAATGAATCTCCTCGTCTTCGGGATAGATGTAGTTCAGCTTTCGTAGCGTGTTCTCTGTGTGCGCCGGTTGGCCCGTCTCTTGTTCGAGAGCAGCGAGTTTTTTAAGCGTCGAGACGTTTCTTCCTCCTATGTCCCGATACTGTTCGAGGGCCTGAATCGCCGCCGTCTTGTCACCTTTGCCAAGGTACGCCTCAACCATAAGCTCATAATCGCTTTTATCGCCGACGTAATCCGGATAATAATCGCGGATTCTCAATCCTTCGCGAATTGCTTCATCTTTCTTGCCGTTCTGCAAAGCAGCATGAGCTGCTTGTAGCCCCTGCTTCCACTCGTCAAAATGGCGCACGGTGTTCCCAGTTTGTTGGTCCAGCCAAAGCAAGAAGCTTTTATCGAAATCGGCCGGTGCCTCATGAAGATTCTCTTGAATGGCTTCCGCCGTTGATTTTCGATTCGCGTACGAGTGGATCATGCCTAAAATCGCGTCACTCCCCCACTTTTGAGTGATGTAGTCGCAAATTTTGCCGGCTTCGAAGTAGGACACGATCACCTGGGCTGGATATTCTGGACGGACGAATCCGCGATCGAGTTCCAGAACAGGCAGCAATTTCTTTCCCCGGAGCGCTGTTACGATCTCAGGGGTCATCCGGTCGCCCCAATCGGGTGAGGCCGCGCCCTCCTCATGTACCGCCAGTCCTTCCGTAAACCATCGGGGAACCAAATGACTCGTCGCGGTCAGAATATATACATGGCTTAACTCGTGCCACATTGTGCTCGCCCAATTGAACTCCCCAGGGGGCCTCGCGGAAGGGCTATCCATCGCCACAACCGTACCGAACGTAACGCCCAGCAACCCACCCTGTCCGGGTAGACCAAGCGTGCGCACAACAAAGTCTTCGTGGTTCGGGTACACTTCGAGACGCACGGGCCCTGGTAGCTTCATCTTGTACTTTTGCTGATAAACGGCAATGGCGCGATCGAGCTCCGTCCCGATATAAGGCCGCAGTAAAGCCGCTTCTTTTTTGTGTAGGATCACCGTCGCCGGGCCGGTGCTAATTGTTTCGTAATCCTTCAAGGTATCGAGCAGCCGAAGAGAGTTGACCGTCTCGGCGTCTCTATAGCCCGCGTGATAACAGCGTGCGAGTTGCTGCTTCGCTTCATCCGCAATTCCCAGCCGCATCAAATTGACGCCGAGTTCCGACCGCGCTTCCCACAGGGTCGCGTCTAGCTGGAGAGCCATTCGGTCATACTTGATACCCTCTTCGTAACGCCGGTTAATCACGAAAAAGTGAGCGCCTGTTGCATACGCCTTGCCATAAACCGGATTCACCTTCAGAACGCGGTCCATCCACTCGGAGTGCGGCTTGTTATCCAGCCAGTCAATCGAAGCGAGGACAGCGAGGGCATCTAGCGCTTCGGACGAAAGCGTAAGCGCTTTTTGTGCCTCTTCGGAGGCTAATTTTGAATCGCTGTCTTCGAGCGCGAGATATGACAGCAGTTCGTGCGCTTCTGTCAGTTTCGGATCGTGTTGAAGCGCCTCGCGGGCAAAATCTAAAGCCTTTTTGTCGTATCCCTTGGCAGCCACTCGCGCCAGCCCTAAGTAAGCCGGTGCATAATTCGCGTCTATTTTAAGCGCTTCTTGGAAGAGGCTTGCTGCTTCAGCTGGATTGAAACGCTCCAGAAACAAACCACCCCACTCGACCCGAATGGCCGGAGAGTTCTTTCGCTCCATATGAGCGATGCGGAACTGCTCGTTGGCTTCCTCATACCGGTCGAGTCCCCAGAAGCCCTCGCCGCGAGCAAACGCATCCTCGCTTTCTAATAGGCCAGTGAAGCAGGCCCGCGCTTCAGCGCGACGCCCATGATGATCCAACGCGCGACATTCATGAGGTTGTGCCGAAAAGGACTGCTGTGCGACAGCCAAGCCGGCTAAGAAGAGCAGTACGAAGCGGGCTCGCTTCACCTGTCGATCTCCGCCTGAGTACGGGCGAGCTCCAGCAGTAAAACTGTCAGCTGCTGCTTATATTCGTCCGATGCGAGCGCGGCTTTCTGGTACTTAAGCCTGTCGATCTTCGCTTCCAGCTCTTCTTTTCTCGCCAGTAGCCGTTGCTTCCCTGGCCCTACGTTCTTTGCAGCCTCGGCCTGCGATCGCATAACCGGGAACGCTGCCGCAAGCAGCCCTTGGCCATTCTCGGGTTTCGGATCACGAACTCCGTTCGCCATTCCCAAATCGCTGAGCATGGCGTGCTCGGTCGCGAGTATTTTCTCAGTTTCGAAGTAAGCCGCTGTTTTGCGCTCGGCATAGCGGTAGGCCTCGAGTGCCGAAATTGTTCCATTCTTGTCGGAATCCGCCGCGGCATCGCGCAGCGCGTCGACCCAGTACCGCGCAAACACAGTCGCATTTTTCTCATTGCCTGACTTGGTCGCAATGATCACGATGCGATTTTTTCTCGCGAACGCGGAGAGCGATGCCCCACTGGCGCTCGTCATGTTCACTACAAGCTGGCGGCGTGCCGGAATACGGTTCAGCAGTGATCCCAAATCGCTTGCGGTAATGTCCGGGCCGGGCAGGTTGAATTTATAGTCTGAGCCATCGAATGTTCCATGCCCGATCATCAACAGCGCGAACGCGTCCTCTGGATGTGACTCGGCCGCTACTCGCCCCAACATCTCCCGTACATGCTGCCGGGTCGCAGAATTTCCGGAGAGCGTTTCAACGTGTGCATCCGGCCCGTTTGCGCGCAGTTCGCGGTCTATCTCGGTCGCCCATTGAGCGAACTGAGTCTCGTACTCCGGGCTTCCGCCAAGTCCAGCCACCGTTACGTAATAGGTCGCGCCGGGTGATGACAGGGCCGCGAGCATCAGCAAGGCAGCGACTCTCAAATCGCGCCCCACCTTCTGCGCAGAAGCCACTCCGCCGAGCGCAAAGCAATCGCCGCAAGAAAAACGGCCGGCATATTCCACAGATCCTTCATCTCACGCGAGGTGATTCCGGCTTCAGAATAGGAGATCTCCTGGGCGAGTCGCCTCGCATTTTCGGGCTTGTAGTAGTGCCCACCCGTCTCAGCCGCCAGCCTCTCCAGCAGCTCACGATTCTGCTCCTGACGAAAATTTTCAGCAACACCATCCTCGCGGCGGAACGTCACAACGTCTCTCCCGAGTTCCAGCCCCGCGCGTCTCGCCGTTATCTCCGCTATATAAGACCCGGTTCGAGTAGCATTCCATTCCGCGGAATAAACCCCCTGTGTCAGCGATTCCGGCCGGAGCGTTGCCGTTTCAGCCGACCCGTCCGGGCGGATGATGTTCGCCTCCACTTCAGCATCGCTGGTGGGGAGATAAGTGCGATCTCGTACTTCGGCGCGCAGCTCGATCTGCCCATCATCTTCGAGTTGTGCATTGGGAGTTGAAGCGACAACGCGAGATGGTGTCGCGCTGATCAACCACCTCAACAATTGCCGCCAATATGTTTCCTGGCTTGTATCACCCACGGGCTGTTGCATTCGCCATCGCCAGCTCCCGGCTGTGGCGAATACAGCGGTGCGACCACGACCATAATTTTCGGTGATCAGCAATGGCAGGCGACGACCCCCAACATTCATCCGCAAAAGAACAACCGCGCCCGGCTTAGGCGTCCCCGCATCTTGATAATTCGCCAGATCGGGCAGGATCTCCCAGTGATTCGCACTCTTCTCAGGATCGTCTTCGATCCGGCACATCAGACTCTGCTTGCCTGCGTCTGTGAGCTCAGCTGCAACCATCTGCCGCTGAAACGTATTCTTTCGCTGTGGCAGATTGACGGGCAGCAGCTCCGCGAAGGGTTGAACGCCATAGCCGCCATCGCCAAGCGCCCAACGCCCTCCCAGGAACAGCACACCCCCGCCGCGCCGGTCAACAAATTGCTTGATCAAGTTTTGCTGGGTCGCTGTAAAGAAACCCGACTCAACGCTGCCCAGAATCAGGCCCTGGAAATCGAACAGCTCTTCCGGCTTATTTGGAAAACCATTCGCCAGCTCGCTTGGGCTCTCAATCCCCTGGCGGTAAATCTTGTTCTCGGTGGTCCGCAACATGGAGACGATGCGCAGTGCCGGATCATCTTCTACCGCGCGGCGCAAAAACTTGTATTCCCAACGCGGCTCTCCCTCCACATAGAGGATGCGTCGCCTTGTATCGCTGACGGAAAGCACTTGCGTTAGTTTGTTGTTGCGCGTGTTCTCTTCACCAGGTAAGGGATTGAGCTTTGCCTCGATGTTCTTTACGCCTGCCGGACCCGCATTAAACTCGAGATTTTCGATTTGTTGCGGCCCGCCCTGAAGCACAACGTCACGGTTGGCAACAACTCTCCCTCCCGCTGTCAAAATAAGCTGTGCCCGTTTACCGCTGAAACCGTTCTGCCGGATTGTTATTTGTGCCAGTAAACGAGAGCTCGCGAGCGCCTGTGACGGCAATTCAAACCCGACAAGCTCGATATCGTTTCTCAGGTGCTCCCTACCGAGTCCGACCGTGTTCACCGGCAGCCGTCTGCGCCGCAATGCGGCAAACGTGGCGGAATCCACACCTCCCGAGTTATCGGCGCCATCGCTCAGCAGGACGACTGCTCCAATCGGCAACGTGGCCGCTTCCTCCGCGAGTTGCCGTAATCCTTTGCCGATCTGGGTCGCGCTCTCGACCGGTTTGAGTCCATTGGTGTTTTGAACCCGCTCAACTCCCGCGCCCAGCCGGTATAGCCGGACTTGAAAGCGCGTGCGCAGATCCTTCAGCAGCCCCGCATCAAGTAGCTTGATCGCTTCTTGCTGTCGCGACTGACTGCCATCCAGGATCGCCATGCTTCGACTGTCATCCGTAATTACGGCAATGATATTTTGTTGAGGCTTGAGTGCCGCTACGCTGAGCGCAGGCTCCCACAGCAGGAGAAGCACGAGAGCCACGAGCGCCGATTGCAGTGCCCAAACGATGACGGTTCTGCTTCCGCGCATCGAGGGTGCAAGGCGTGCCCTCCTATGCCAAATCGTCCACCCAAGCAGCCCCGCCGTTCCCAGAATTGCGGCAGTGAGCACCCAAAAAGGCCATGACCCAAGCAAAACAAAAGTCCCCTTTGAGAAAACACTGGGAGGGTACTTGAACAAGAGCTCAAACATGTGGTGCGGCGCCGGCTCAGGAAGCCGAACAAGTAAGAAAATTTAACTGCTCTAACAATTGTCGCGGGTCGTGAATTAGCAGGTCGGGCAGATCCACCTCGAACGCTTCGGGCTGAAAGCCCCACGTGACGCCCCAACTGCGTACACCCGCGTTGCGCGCTGTCTGCACGTCAACACCGCTATCACCCACGAGCAAGGCCTCAAATGGCGTGACGCCCGCTTCGCGTATCAACTGAACGGCCCCGGTTGGATCAGGCTTTTTATACGGGAAGCTGTCCCCACCATAAACCTGCATGAAATAACTCTGCAGACCCAAGGCTCGAACGATGTCGTAGCTAATGCGCACCGGCTTGTTCGTCAGAATGGCCTGCTTATGCCCAGCTCCGAAAAGCTCCTCGACCACTTCGCGAACGCCAGGGTAAAGTTGCGTATGTTCCAGGGCATGCGTGCGGTAAAACTTCAGAAAAAAATCAAGCGCCTTTTCAACCGTTTCATCAGAGGTGTTCAAGCCCATCGCCCGCCTCACCAAAACGCCAGCGCCGTTTCCGACATAGGAATAAATGAGGGATGGATCAAGCGGCGGAAGTCCAAGGTGTTCACGCGTCGCGTTCATCGAAATTGCAAGATCTTTACTGGAATCTATCAGAGTGCCGTCTAGATCAAAGATGATGAGCAACTCAAGCTCTCTTGTTTCCGCCGTATTTCAAACCTACAGTCGTGACGCGTCCTGGTTCAGACTTCCTGTGTAGGGCGGTCTTTCGGTGGCGCCCAGAATTGCTTCAGGTTTTCCATCTGCTCGGTGAATGCATCCCTCAACTCGCGTGGAGCAAGATCCACGAGCCACGATGAGACCTGTACCGTATAAGGCAGAACTTGCGAATTGATAATAAAAAACGGCGTGGGAGAAGGCGAGAATGCTACCAATACGTCTGATAAGGCGGCGATTATCAAGGCTCCCCGCAAGAGACCGGCGATTCCGCCCAGAACGTGATTGAACCACGATAGGCCAACCCAGTTGAACAAGCGTGAGAGAAGAGCGGAGATGACCGCGCCAATGATCAAGGCCCCGACAAAGATAACTAGAAACCCCAAAATGTCTGCGGCAGTCACCGTCTTGACCCAGGGGACCAACTTCGCCGCTAGCAGCCGGTAAAACCAGAAGCCGGCGAGCAGCCCTAACACGGTTGCGATGAATCCGACCACAACACGCGCGAGCCCGGCGCGCAAGCCGGTTAATGCCGACCAAATCACGATCAGGATCAGGACGATATCGAACCAGTTGACGTTCAGGATCAGGACGATATCGAACCAGTTGACGTTCATGACCAGGACGATATCGAACCAGTTGACGTTCATGACCGCGCGCTCTCTTGGTGCATTTTGAGGCTTAAGCAGCGAGCGGTCGCCCGGTCAGCCGCAGGTATGCCTCCTGGTACTTCTCACTTGTCTTCTGAATTACATTTTCTGGTAGTGCCGGGGCGGGAGGCCGCTTGTCCCAGGGCAGCGTCTCCAGATAGTCGCGAACGTATTGTTTATCGAACGAGAACTGTGGCCTACCTGGACTGTACATGTCGGCTGGCCAGTAACGGGATGAATCAGGAGTCAACGCTTCGTCCGCCAATACTAATTTCCCGTCTATGAACCCGAATTCGAATTTCGTATCAGCTAAAATCATTCCGCGCTCGATCGCATAGTCCGCCGCGCGCTGGTAAATTCGCAAGGTCAAATCCCGAAGCTGACCCGCTAAATCAGCTCCCACCAGGTTCGCCACGTACGCGAAGGGAACATTTACATCGTGTCCGGTTTGGGCTTTTGTCGCCGGCGTAAAAATGGGTTCAGGGAGACGATCGCTTTCGCGTAATCCTGCCGGGAGCGGGATGCCGCAAACGGTTCCCTCTGCCTTGTATTCTTTCCATCCGGACCCCGCCAGATAACCTCGCGCGACGCATTCGATCTCGATCATGCCTGCCTTCTTCACCAGCATGGACCGCCCCTCGATCATCTCTCGATAGGTGAATAACCGGTTCGGGTACTCGGCGATGTCAGCGGTCACGAAGTGCGAATCTATCGTTCCGCGCAGGAAATCGAACCAGAACAGTGACATCTGCGTCAGAACGCGGCCCTTGCAAGGGATACCGCTGCCGAGAATGCAGTCGAATGCCGAAATGCGATCCGAGGCTATGAATAGCAGGTCATCACCTAGATCGTAAACGTCGCGAACTTTCCCCTTGGACCGAAGAGGCAGCGAAAGCGTTGTTTCAAGCAGGACCTCATCCCGGCACATAACTATCTCCGAGTATCCCAGAGCGCGTTCCGGTTCTCCTCAATTGGAAAAAAAGCCACGGCGGTGTGAATAAATTGCCAGGAAAGTCCTAATCACACGGGTTAACCCTCCTGGAATCACTTTTGGAACATCGATTGCTTCAATGAAGGCGAAGGAGAACCTCTTAAACATGAACTCCGATCAATTTGAAGGCAAATGGAAGCAGCTAAAGGGCCAAGTTAAGCAGCGTTGGGGTAAGCTCACCGACGATGATGTGACTGCCCTCGGTGGTAAAAAGGACGAGCTGATTGGAAAAATCCAGGAGCGTTACGGCATTACACGTGAACAAGCCGAGAAAGAAGCTGATGAATGGGCCAGCGCATCTGCCGCTGAGTTGAAGCAGGAGACGCGAACAGGCGCCGCTTCGAAATTTTAGCCGCACACTTCCCACGAATACGGCCCGAAAGGCGGCCTCTGCTCTCCGAGCAGGGCCGCCTTTTTTGTGTTTACATGAGATGTAGCATGATCGGCTTCCACTTTGCATGTTTGGTACGTCCTGCGACAGCTTTTGACAGAATATGAATCGTTCCATCGTTACGGGGGGTGCCGGGTTTATAGGCTCCGCGTTGGTAAGAGCTCTGCTCGCCCAAGGCAGTCGCGTCCACGTCATAGACAATCTTGCTACCGGCAAGCTTGACAATCTTGAAGAAGTTGCCGGCCAGATCACCCTCCACGAGTTGGATCTTCGCGACTATGACCGGATCGCGCCCGTGATCGCCGGTGCTGATCGGGTCTTCCATCTTGGCGCCATTCCATCGGTTCCAAAATCGATTTTGCAGCCCGTGCCAAGTCATGAGAGCAATCTCGACGGCACTTTCAATGTGTACCATGCCGCTGCGGAGGGCAAAGCCGGTCGTGTGATCTACGCTGCCTCGTCTTCCGCATACGGCGACACTGAGGTTCTGCCAAAGGCGGAGACTATGACGCCTCGGCCGAAGTCGCCATATGCGGTGCAGAAGCTGGTCGGAGAATACTACGGAACTGTTTTCTCCGCGTGTTTTGGCTTGGAAACGGTTTCACTGCGGTTCTTCAATGTCTTCGGGCCGCGTCAAGATCCGACCAGCGTCTATTCCGGCGTGCTTTCTGTTTTCTTAACGTGTTTGATAGACCGGCGTCGACCGACTATTTATGGTGACGGAGAGCAGTCAAGAGATTTCACCTACGTCGAAGACGTTGTGCAACTGCTAATCAAGGCTTCGGCGGCGCACGGCGTCTCCGGAAAAGTGTTCAATGCCGGCAATGGAAACCGGTATACGCTTAACGAGACCTGGGAGACACTTCAGAAAATTGAGGGTGTCAAACTGCCCCCGATCTACGCTCCCCCACGGGCTGCCGATGTGCGGCATTCGCAAGCTGACACCACTGCTGCCGTGCGGGAATTAGGCCACAAACCCCGCTTTACCTTCGAGCAGGGGTTGCGACTTACTCTCGATTGGTACCGCGCAGATTTCGCTCACAAGGCTACATTTAGCGGCTCGGGCGCTAAGCTGGTCTAATAATCTCCGGATCGTTTGCGCCGGGATTAATCAGGATGTTGTGAGTGGTTCATTCCGCCTCGGCATAGACGGCATCTATCGGTGCGATGCTCTACAGGAATTCGTGTGGCAAACGCACGGTTTCGGCACCCGTCAAGCAAATCCACTGGCTGATGTTACCCTCCGGCAAATCCACTCTGATCGGGTGTTGAACGCACATGCATTGCGCGATCGGGAAGCCGAAGGTGACGCCCTAATCACGGACGATATTGGGAAGAGCATCGGGGTCCGAACCGCTGATTGTGTTGCCATTTTGCTTCTGGATTGCCGGAGACGCGCTGTCGCGGCGGTGCATGCCGGCTGGCGGGGCACAGCTGCGAGAATGATCGAACGTACGGTCGAAAGCATGCGCCATGATTTTGCTAGCGCGTCGGCAGATTTGTACGCCGCCATTGGCCCTTGTATCCGAGGCTGTTGCTATGAAGTTGGGTCAGAGGTCGAAGCCCAGTTCACGTCCCTGTTTCCTGAATGGGAACCCGTCACGGGCAAGCGTAAACTCGATCTCCCCGAAGCTAATCGCCGCCAGATGCAAGCTGCAGGCGTGAGCCCTGATCATATATTCGATTGTGGGCTGTGTACCGCCTGCCAAAGCGGACAGTTCTTCTCATACCGCCGCGAACCCGCGAATCCGGGCCGCATGGTGGCGTCCATCTCTCGCCTCTCCTGAAATCGTTTGCCGATGTTTCCCCGACTTCAGCGTCTTACTCCTGGAATTCACTACTGAGGAGAAAACATGGAACGTTCAGCGAAAGCGCAATGGAAGGGTGATCTGAGATCGGGCGGCGGTACTATTTCTTCCGCCAGCGGTGTCCTTTCGAACACTCCCTATTCTTTCAAGGATCGCTTTGAGCAAGGCACCGGGACCAATCCCGAGGAGCTCCTGGCCGCAGCTCACGCCGGGTGTTTTTCTATGGCGCTCTCACTCGCACTGCAAAAAGAGGGTCTCAAGGCCGACAGCATTGACACCACCTGCAAGATCACGCTCGAAAAGGAAGATGATGGCTTTGCTATAAAAAGAAGCCACCTGGAACTCAGTGCGAAAATTCCCGGCGCCGCAGAAGACACCTTCAATCGGGCCGCGCAAAACGCTAAGGAAGGCTGTCCCGTCTCCAAACTGTTCGACACCGACATCACATTGGACGCGAAGCTCGAGACGTAGTCTTTCCGAGGCGTCCGCGCTACTCCTCCTCGCTTTGCGATGCGAGTTTCGTCACGACTGTCAGATCCTCCAGTGTTGTAACGTCTCCGGTAACAGCGTGAGTTGTGACGATTTCGCGCAAGAGTCTCCGCATGATCTTTCCGCTCCGGGTCTTTGGCAGAGCATCGGTGATTCGTATCTCCTCCGGACGCGCAAACGGCCCGATCTCGTGTGCCACCCACTGGCGCAGTTCGTCTCCGATTGCCTTTTGATCCCAGTCACCTTGCTTTAGAGTTACAAAGCAGCACACAGCCTGGCCTGTGATCTCATGCGGCTTGCCCACTACTGCAGCTTCCGCGACTGCCGGATGGTGAACCAGCGCTGATTCGACCTCCATCGTGCTAAGCCGGTGTCCGCTGACATTCATCACGTCATCCACCCGCCCGAGGACCCAGTAATATCCATCCTCATCCCGGCGCGCCGCGTCGCCCGTGAAATAGGCACCAGGCACACGCGACCAATATTGTTCTTGAAACCGCTTTGGGTCGCCCCAGATGTTACGGATCATCGCCGGCCAGGGCTCCCGAAGAATTAAGTAGCCCTCGCGATTGTCCCCGACCGCGTTCCCCTTCAGATCTACGATGTCCGGGACCACTCCGGGCAGCGGGAGACTTGCAGATCCCGGCTTAGCGGGCATGGCCCCGGGCATAGCGGAAAGCATGATCGCCCCAGTTTCGGTTTGCCACCATGTATCGACAATCGGGCAGCGCCCCTTCCCAATCACGCGGTGATACCACTCCCACGCGGCTGGGTTGATCGGCTCTCCAACCGACCCAAGTACGCGCAGGCTCGATAAATCATGCGCATTGGGCCAATCGTCTCCCTGCCTGATCAGCGCGCGAATTGCAGTTGGTGACGTGTAGAAGATCGAAACGCCGTACTTCTCGACAATCTGCCAGAAGCGATCGAAGGCAGGATAATCTGGCGCTCCTTCGTAGAGTATGCAAGTAGCTCCCGCAGCGAGCGGGCCATAAACGATGTAACTGTGCCCCGTCACCCAACCGATATCCGCAGTGCACCAGTAAACGTCGTTCTCCTGCAAATCGAATACCCACTTCATCGTCATTAATGTTTGCAGCAGGTATCCAGCTGTGGTATGCAGAATCCCTTTCGGTTTGCCCGTTGTGCCGGAGGTGTAGAGGACGTACAGCGGATGTTCCGAGTCAACCTCTTCAGCAGGGCAATTTTCGGCTTGCTGATTGAGAAAGGGATCGCTCGACAAGTGCTCGTCCAGTTCGTGCCACCACCGGTCGCGTCCCTCCTTCATCGGCACCGCTGACCCGGTGCGTTTGTACACGATCACTTTGCGAACGTCCGGGCAGTCCTCCAAAGCCTCATCGACCGCGCCTTTCAAACGCACCTCGCGGCCTCGCCGCCAGCCCCCATCAGCCGTAATGACGAGGCTTGCGCCCAGGTCCAGAATGCGGGCCTTCAAGGCCTCCGCTGAGAAACCGGCGAAGACAACACTGTGGGTGATGCCCAGCCGGGCGCAGGCAAGCAACGCCACTGGGAGTTCCGGAATCATGGGCATGTAGATAACGGCCCGACTCCCTGGCTCGTATTGAAGTTGTTTCAGAACCGTTGTGAAGCGCGACACCAGCCGATGCAATTCTTCGTACGTGATGATGCGCCGGTCGCCGGGTTCGCCTTCGAAAATGAACGCCGGCTTTTCCTTGCGGGCGGTTGCGAGATGCCTGTCCACGCAGTTATAGCAAGCGTTGATCTTTCCGCCTGCAAACCATTTAGCAAAGGGGGCTTCCCACTCAAGAGATTGGGCAAAAGGCCGAAACCAGGTGAGCTCTTTCGAAGCCAGTTCGGCCCAAAAGATCTCGGGATTCGTTTTGGCTCGATCGTAAAGCTCCCGATACGCTTCCATGCTTTTCACGTGGGCGCGCGCAGCAAACTCGGGGCTCGGAGCGTACGTTTTCAATTCACTCATACGTTGTTCGGCTTCTCAGCGGCCAGTGTAACTCAAGTAAAGCCGAGGCTTCGCGGATTTGCTGGCGCTACTCTTTACCTGCCCGCGGCATCAAATCTACGTGGGTCTAGGTCGGCTCCTGATATATGCAGGACTTGTTCTCATCGCTCTCGGTGTCGTGGCGCTGCTGCTCAGCAGGCTGAACGTACCGCTGGGGCGAATGCCGGGCGATATCATCTGGCGCGGTAAAAACACC
Organism: Bryobacteraceae bacterium; assembly: GCA_051003475.1. Lineage (GTDB taxonomy): Bacteria > Acidobacteriota > Terriglobia > Bryobacterales > Bryobacteraceae > Bog-105. The sequence continues at coordinate 1,316 of JBPCLH010000167.1, read as the reverse complement.
ACCGTCTATGTCCCAATCATCACTTGCCTGATACTGAGCCTGTTAGGCACCTTAGTGCTGTGGCTCTTCAGTAAGCGGCCCTGAGCACTCCGTAAGCGCGGCACGCGCAAACTGTTGCCGGTGCCCGATACGCATGACTCATTCTTCGCGTCAACCGGGCACTTCAGGAATCAGCGCTGTGGTCCGCGTTTGAGCAAACGCCCAATCCGATCCGCCGTATTCAAGCGCCGCGCCCGCGTAAACACCTACAACTCTCATGGGGTATGAAGACGACGTGAAGACGCGAGGGCCCTTTGCCGACAGGGAGCGTACGCGCGATAGGTAGCATCTGATGGACGTTTCAGCATCATTCGATCGATCCTCTAGTTTACGTGTCTTGTCCTGAGATTCGGGCTTCCCGGACGGCCTGAAATCAGTTTGATAACTTTGACCGCGCAGTTGGCCCATAACGCATTCGTAACAGCGGCCCGACTTTGCACCGCAGTTCTAGTGAACCGTGCCCATCTTGTCGAGAGGCCAAAACACGAAGACCGCTTTGCCGTAGATGTAATTCCGCGGTACGAGCCCCCAAGCCCGGCTGTCGTTCGATGAGATTCGATGATCGCCCAGTACGAAGTATTGACCGGGTGGAATCACAACGGCAGGATAACTCCGATCGTCGCGATAGTCCGGCGGAATATAGTTCTCGACCAGCTTTTTGCCGTTCACAATGACATAGCCGTCATCAACCGAAACAGTGTCACCGGGGAGCCCGATCACCCGCTTGATGTAGGACGTCGTTGGCTCGCCTGGATACCAGAACACGACTGTGTCGCCGCGCTGTATGTTACCCAAGCCGAATTTATAACTGAACTGATTGATGAATAATCGTTCCTGATCGTACAGGCTGGGCATCATGCTGGTGCCCTCTACCTTGACCGGGCGATACAAAAACAGGATCACCAGCACAGCGACAAGAACAGACAACATCAAATCGCGGAACCAGGCGATGGTGGCGATCAACGCAAACCGCGACGGCTCCGATTGTCCAGGCGGGGAGCTAGGAGCAGTCGCGATCGCTTCAGGAACCGGCTCGCTCATAATGGGGAACTTATTTCAATTTACAAGAGATAAAGTAAGCGGAAGAAAGTTCGCTCACTTCTTTTGACGAAGGGGCGGCTTTTCCGGTTGCTCATCTCGCGGCCGGTATCCACTGGATCGGGATCTCACATTCGCTCCTAACTCGCGTATAATTCGAACAAGTGGCATCGCTTTTCAGTAAACGTAGTTCAGGCGCAGCGCTGCTTGCAATCCTATGTCTTTCAGCTGTCCTGATC
>JBPCLH010000166.1:0-4439 GCA_051003475.1 Bryobacteraceae bacterium | reverse complement strand
CATGGCTGCATACGAGGAGAGATTCCGGGAACAACAGCTCAAATGGCTCGCAAGGAAGGCGGCTGAATTAAAGCTCTACCTTTCGCCTGTACCGGTGCCCCAGACCTGAAGTTTCTGGAGAGCAGAGCGTTGAGCCACTCGAACGAGTCGGGATCGCACCATTGCATGTCATCGAGATAGAGAAGAATCGGTTTCCGGCTCTTTCCGAAAGCGGCGCTCAGCGATTCATAGAAATGAAGGCGATGCCAGGTCTCAGCGAGCGGATTGGATTGTCCCGGCCTCGGCAGTTCGAGTTCCGGAAACTGCTCACAGATTTCCGGTACCAGCCGCGCCAGTTCCGCCAGTTGCTGTGGCCCGAGGTTCTTCCAGCTCGCGCGGACCGCATCGCAACGGAGCCACTCCGCCACGGGCGCATATGCGGCTTGTCCCTGTCCGGCGTAGCAGCGGCTGCGCGCGGCTGCCTGCCCCTGCCGAACGCATGAATGATATAAGTCGTCCGCAAGGCTTGTTTTGCCAATCCCCGGTTCGCCCGAAATCACAGCCACTCGCGGACCATCCTCTACCGCTGATTGCCAGGCCGCTGCCAACTTATGCCATTCCGTGGTGCGGCCAACCAATGCCCGCACTTTCTGCAAGCGCGAGGTCGGCTTCGCGGCCGGAGACTGGGATGATCCGGATATCATCGCGGGTGAAGCGCCGGGATCCACTTTCAGAATTCGTTCAAACAGCTCCTGCGTTGCCGGATCCGGTTCCACACCCATTTCACGCCGCAGCACGCGCATGCATTGGTGAAAAGCGCGCAATGCACTGGCGCGGTCGTTGTTGGCTGCATGCAGCCGGATCAACAGTTGATGATGCGCCTCGCAAAGTGGATCCAGTGCGACAAGGCGGTCGGCCCACGGAATGGCCCCCTCGTACTGCTTCTGCTCTTCGAAGACCGTTGCGAGGCGGTGCAACGCATTAAAGATCCGCTTCCGGTAGTCTTCGCGAATGGGCGTGAGCCAGTCGTCGTAGAGCGCAGGTAGGAGGTCGTCTTGATAAAGTTGTGCCGCGGTCGTGAGGCATTGTATCTCCCACGCACGGTCTTTATCCGTTCTCGCGGCGGTGGCCTCCGCGATCGCTGCCTGGAAATCGACGGCGTCGACCGCACAGGAAGCATCCTGCCGCCACTGTACTGCGAAGTGATCGATCACCAGCGAGTTGCATTCGGCCGGCAATGCTCGTTTCAGATTGTGAAGAAGCTGCCGAAGATTCGTCCGCGCCTGCGATTCCCTAGATGCCGGCCACAGCGTGAAGGCCAGTCGCTCCCGAGGCTGCGGCGTATCGCCATGCAGGATCAAATAAGCGATCAAGGACTGGAGGCGGTTCGTGCTGACGGCCGTGATTGGGCGTCCAGCGAAGCTGATGCGCAAGTTGCCGAACAAACTGATCCGCGTGAGTTCTGATTCCGCTGATTACGTAGTTTACGCCGTTTAGATATGAGGCTGTCGACGCCCTCCCAGACCGGAAGAGCTTGTCGGCAAGCCGGAAGCGCACGCAAAAGCAATTGGTCCGGACCCAGCAAGACCACCCTGATTGGAATACAATGATTCGCGAGGAGTCCTATGCAACTCGGCGGCATATCGAAAGCGTATGGCGCTATCCGGTCAAGAGCATGCATAGCGAAGAGTTGAATCAGGCTTATGTCGGTTGTAAGCTCGCCAACGTCTGCTTCCTCGGGTCATTCCGCTTAGCTTGCTGCGCATGAGCCAAAATACTTTCGTTCGGCGCTTCATAATTCTTGTTCTAGCCGCGGGTGTCACTGGTTTGGCACAACAGGGTACCGAGTTCGGCGGCACATATGACAAATTGAGGCCGGAGCAGCGGAAACTCGTAGACGATTGGTTTGGTCGTTATAACCAGCGAACCCACAAGAACCTAAGTCCAGAAGCCGGTTACAACGCAGTTCCGGTCTCAGTCCGAACAACATTCGAAGCAGTGACTCACGCCTTGACAACTAGTCCTTTGACCAACCAGAGGGGAGATCACCTTGGTACCGCACTGGATCTGGTTGAAGGGGTAGAAACGGTTAGAGGCAGAGCGCCTGGAACACGAGGAGACCTTCAGTTTCGAATGTATGTCGCACTGAGATCTGGGGCCCAGAAAATGTTGGATGCCAGCCGAGAGTTTTCCCGCCAAAAGGATAATTCGGTATTTCACATTGGATACCCCGTAAATTTTCGCCAACAATCTGGGTTTCCATCCATTCAGATTTCCGTGACTCGCGATGGCAGACGAGCGGATATTGACGTGGACTACCGGCGCTCCGGCTTTCCCGGGGCGCTCTTCAATGGTCACCTTACCGCCGCAAATTCGGACGTGCGCGCAGGAAACAACTATCGCGGACATTTGAAGCGTTGGGATGGTTTAGCGAACTGGTGGCGCAACCTATTCGGGCTATCCATCGAGCGGGAAAGCGGATTTGTACCTGAGCCTGAACATGATATCGCGAACCGGCCTCGGTTGACTGCCAAAGCCAAATTGCAAGATGCCGTCCACGATTACCTCTCGACGTGGCTGGTGGAGCGAAAGCCGAATCTGGCTGTTGCATATGTTTCCGCGCGCGACTACGCCTGCGTCGAGTCTGCCTCAGGGGAAGCAAGGAAATCCGAGGATGTTGTTCCGCGGAAGCTCTGGAACGACTTGGAAGAAACAAATTTCGTTCTCGGAAAACCTGTGCGTTTGTCAGACGCGGTTGCGCCTGTGGATTTGCAAAGTCCGGCACTTCTGCCGATCCGACACGAGTACGCGACCGAGTTCAACCTCGTTAACGTCCCGGACGACGTGGCGGCAGAGTTCAACTGTTCAGAGAACGGTCCAGGTTTGCAACCGCGAAGGAAGTATGGAACCTATTATGGTTCCGCATTTCGCATTAAAGGGCCGAATAACCCGAGCAGCGGCTCTTTGTTGCTGCTCTGGCGAAAAGAGCAAGGCTACTGGAAGATTGTTTCCCAAGAGGTTGATGCGGGGTTGGCGGAGGAAGATTTGGTGCCAGACAGCCCAACGGGGTCATCCAAACCACAATCGGTGCCGGCCGAAACGACTGCCGACCGCACGATGATCCAGACCACGCACGGTTTTTTCGATGCGCTGTTCCTTAACAGGGATCACGAAGCGGCATTTCGCTTCTTCGCACCGAGCTCTTACGGATGCCTGAGTCTGGCCTTATTGCCTGAGCAACGATCCGGAGGCGATCCCGCCAATGCCGCAGAATCCCTGCGGGGGTACCTACAACAAATCGCGTCGCGTTCACCTTCGGCACACAAGCTGGAACAGATCATTGAGCGCTTCGATCCAGATAATCCCACCCTTGGAGTCGTCCATCACGCGCTAGAGCACGCGTACCTGCTCACTAGCGTCCCTAGTGACGAGGCATCAGACCTTCTATGCCGGCAGCCAGGGAATAAAAATAGCAATGGTCGATCTGTCGTCAGTAGTGAGCTTTACTTTGGTACTTTCTTTAAAATTATTGAACCTGGAGAAGAGTCTGCGGGTTTGGGACTATTATGGGCCAAAGAGAACGCAGCCTGGAAAATAATTGCCTTTCAAATGGACGAGCCATAGCTGCGGCTGGGCGAAGGGACGCCACACAAAATTCCTTTGCGAAAATCGGCAAGCATGCCCTGAACGTCTTGAAAATTCCGCGCGCTCCGATGGAATTCAGGCCGCTCAAGCTTGTAGTCACCAGAATCTTTTTTACATATCTTTTCGGAGAGGCTGAGCCCGGCACGATTCTGGCGGAGTGAACTCATTGCGCGGAGGTGCCGATGCGCTAGCCTAAGACTCAACGACAGCAGATGTATCTTAGCGCTCTGCGATTGAACTTCCGCCTGAGGAGAACAGCGAATGTCGTCCATTGATGTCCCTTTGCGAGACGACCATTTCGGCCGAACTTCGCGGCGTGACTTCTGGTGGGTGCAGCCGCTGCTCACGTTTCTGGGGCTCTCTCTTTTCATCGTGTACGCCACCTGGGCGGCATTCCAGGGCAACTACTATCGCTTCGGCCCCTATCTGTCGCCGTTTTATTCTCCTGAAATTTTGGGCGATGCCGCGCATGGATGGTTTGGCGCCTGGCCTCACTGGTGGCCATCATGGGCGCCCATGTCGGCGGCGTTACTCATCCTCTGGGCGCCGGGCGGTTTCCGCCTAACTTGCTATTACTATCGCGGCGCGTATTACAAAGCGTTCTGGGCCGACCCTCCCTCGTGTACCGTCGGCGAGCCACGAAAAACATACCGTGGCGAGCGCTCCTTCCCGCTCGTGCTGCAGAACGTTCACCGTTACTTTCTCTATCTCGCGCTCATCTTCTTAGTGCTACTGGCCCACGACGTTTGGAAGGCGCTCTGGTTCATCAATCCGGCCACTGGCCAGACGCATTTCGGAATCGGCGTAGGAACGCT
>JBPCLH010000165.1:0-6173 GCA_051003475.1 Bryobacteraceae bacterium | reverse complement strand
CGCCAAATACCGTCGTCTACAAAGTCGTCTCGGTCCAGCAAAAGCAATCACAGCCATGGCGCATCACCTCGCGCGGCTGTTCTATCGCATGATTAAATACGGCTCGCACTACCTCGACCACGGCATGGCTGCATACGAGGAGAGATTCCGGGAACAACAGCTCAAATGGCTCGCAAGGAAGGCGGCTGAATTAAAGCTCTACCTTTCGCCTGTACCGGTGCCCCAGACCTGAAGTTTCTGGAGAGACCGTGACGGTAACAGGCGACGCTCCGACCGTTGAAACCGAGACGTCTGACATTGGAAGCGTCGTCACATCTAGACAGGTACTCGATCTGCCGCTGGCGTTAGGCAGCGGTCAGTCTGCACTGCGTTCCCCCGAAGCATTTGTCTTTCTCACACCCGGCACCGTCGGACCGGGCACCAACGGAGTAGGATCAAATAGCTCAACCAATGGCGGGACCTTTCAATCGAAAATTTCTGGCGGGCAGAATTACGGCACTGAAGTTTTGCTCGATGGGGCGAGCATGTATCGTTCTGAGAATGGTTCCTCATTCGACGAAACGGCGCCCTCAGTTGAGGCGTTGGGCGAATTCAGAGTAGAGACGTCAACAATGCCCGCTGAGTTGGGCCGAACAACGGGTGGCATCGAAATCTTCAACACCAAGTCTGGAACGAACACTTTCCATGGTGTGGCGTATGATATTTTTCGCAACGAAGACCTGGATGCGAACACGTGGAATAACAACCGCCTGGGGCTGGCGCGCGCATTGGACAAACAAAATGATTACGGCGGAGTGTTGGGCGGGCCGGTCTGGATTCCGAAGCTCTACAACGGAAAAGACAAGACGTTTTTCTTATTCTCTTGGGAACAGTACCGTCAAAATCAGGGCGGCGTCAATACGAGCACCGTTCCGACTGTAGCTGAGAAGGGCGGAGATTTCAGCGACGTCTTAGACACCGGCAACGTCCTCGGGACGAATCCCTGTGATGGAACGCCGATCTATTTCGGAGAGATTTTTGACCCAACCACGACGAGGACAGTGAATGGTGCACAGTGCCGGACATCTTTCCTCGCCGAAACCGGCCGAAACGCTATTCCCACGGCGCGATTTTCGCCGATAGGCGCTAAGCTCGTCAGCTTTTTCCCCGACCCTCAGAACGGAGACCTGGTGAATAACTTCTCGTTCCCCTTCAGCTTCCCGCTTCTGACCACAACGACGACGTTTCGGATAGACCAGAATGTCGGGCAGCGGGACAAGCTGTACTTTACGTACAGCTCGCGAGATAATACGCGGCTCGCTAATACGCCATTTCTGCCAGGCCCGGCAGGAGCAGGCCAAGCCCAAGATTTTTTTACGCATTACATCCGGCTGGGAAATGATTTCACGATCAGCCCCACATTGCTCGATCATCTGAACATCGGATTTAATCGAACGAACAGCTATAACGCCAGCACGCTAGCGACATCGGCCACGGATTTTGAGGCGCAAGTCGGGATTGCGGGAGTGAATGGGCCGACGTTCCCGAGAATCGCTCCCAACGAGGGCCAGATTACCGCTTTCGGGAATACCACAAACAACGACACGATCGATAACGGATGGCGTTTCAATGACACGCTCGACTGGGTCAAAGAAAAACACAACTTCAAATTCGGCGCCGATTACCGTTTCCAAATATTTGAGCCGGGATCGCTGAACAATGTCGCGGGAACGTTCAACTTCGCTCGCGCGGAGACTGCCGGCAGTGTTCCGACGCATGGGCAAAGTGGCAACGGGGTCGCCAGCATGCTTCTGGGAGATGTAGATAACGCAAACGTCAACGTATATGCGAGTCAGCCCCGGTGGCGGTCACACTACTACGCCTTGTTCGCTCAAGATAGCTATAAAATTGCGCCAACATTCACTTTGAACATTGGGCTCCGATGGGATGTGGATGCGCCGCGATATGAAGCGCATGGAAACACATCGGACATCAGTCTGACCGCGCTGAACCCGGGTGCGGGAGGACGGCCGGGAGCATTGGTTTTCGCCGGCAAAGGGCCGGGTCGAAACGGCGTGCTAAAAGAGACGTGGGCCGACACGTGGCACAAGGATTGGGCGCCCCAGATCGGTTTCGCGTGGGCACCGTCTATGTTTAACGGAAAGACTGTTATCCGCGGTGGCTATGGAATTTTGTACGGCGCCCTAACCTATGCAGATTTCGGCAACGACCTGGAGACCGGTTTCCAGGCCAATCCAACTTTTAACAGTCAAAACGGGTTTACTCCCGCATTCAACATTGCGTCCGGACTTCCGGCTTATACTCCGCCACCCAATCTGGATCCCTCGCAGGTTAATTTCCAGGGGAATCCGGCGAATGCATATGTGGATCCTTCCTACGGAAGGCCGGCGATGATCCAAAACTGGAGTTTCGAAATTCAGCAGCAGTTGGCAACGGACCTGATCCTAGATATGGCGTATGTAGGCCAGCACTCGACGCATCTGCGTTCTAACATCGACCCTATCAATGTTTTGAACCCGCAGAATTTCGCATTAGGCTCCGTACTCGGCGACTCGATCACTTCACCCCAAGCCGCAGCGGCCGGAATTGGTCCGCCGTTCGCCGGTTTCCCAAGCGATCAAAACGTCGCGCAAGCCTTGCTGCCCTACCCACAATTTTTCGGTTTGAACACGGATTGCTGCCTCGAGAATTTGGGGCAATCAACTTACCATGCTCTTGAGGTCTCATTGCACAGGCGATTCCATAGTGGGCTCAACCTAATGGCCGCTTATACCTGGTCGAAGACACTGACCGACGCCGACAGCACTCTGCCCTTCTTCGCTCAACTGAGCGGTTTAGGCACCGTGCAGAATCCCTTCGATCTGAAACAGGAGAAGGCCCTCAGCCAACAGGACATCCCTCAGAATTTTGTCCTCAGCTATATCTATGAACTGCCCGTTGGAAGAGGCAAGAAATTTCTAGACCGAGGAGGAGTTGCGAATGCCGTTCTCGGGGGTTGGTCAGTCAGTGGAGTCCAAACGTACCACGGCGGACAGCCGTTCAACTTCTGTTGTGCGACTGGGATACCTGGGTGGAATCACGATGTCCGGTTCGACCAGGTGCTCGGACAACCACTCTTCAGCCAGGCGTACCTGAGCGGAAATTTCGATCCTGTGACGGACAGCCTCTTCAACTCCGCCGCCTTCCTCGATCCGAACGCGCCGGCTCGCATTTCCGCGGGAGGTGCTTATCAGCTCGGCAACATGGCCCGTGAGATTGGTTCAATACGCAGCTTCTTCTTTTACGGCGAAGATTTCAACTTGCTGAAACGAACTCAGATTACGGAGCGCACCGACCTGCTTTTGCAGGTGAGCTTTCTAAACGCCTTCAATCGGCACATTTTTGATGCCCACAACTCGGTCGATTTGAACCCGAACGATACCGGGTTTGGGATCTTGAACACAAACAACACGCTCCAGGGTCCGAGAAGAATTCAGCTTCAACTGAAATTTGAGTTCTAAAATGCTGCGCGGCGGCGCAAGCTAACGCCCTGGCTCCGCCGGCGATTCGTTCACGGTAAGTATTTGGTCGGCCGTTACGTTCGCAAGATGCTGGAGGATGCCGCTCGGCCAGTGGATCTCGATATCCTTCACCTGGGTATCAGCTCCCAGGCCAAAGTGCGGGCGAACATCGCTCGATGAGCAGTAACTGCCTGCCGTACTGACTGTCTGATACTGGCTTCCTTGGGAACCGGTTAGCTTTATTGCTGTACCGATGCCATCGCGATTGCTCTTCGATCCCACGAGTTTCAGAGTGAGCCAGTGATTCTTGGTCTCCGTCTCATTCCGCAAAATGTAAGCGGGACCATTGGTTGTGGTGACGATGACATCTTGTTTTCCGTCATTATCGATGTCGCCAAGGGCCAAACCGCGAGCAGCCCATCTCTGCGAAAAAATTTCACCCGAACCCTTTGAAACGTCCGTAAATCCGTGGCCCGTGTTGCGTAGGAGCAGCGGAGGCTCCTTGTAATGAAGACCGGGAGTGCTGATGTCGATGGTGTCGAGGACGTGGCCCTGTGCGATGAAAAGATCCTTCCAGCCGTCGTTGTCGTAGTCCAAGGACCGAACTCCCCAGCCGGCGTGCAGTAGAGTTATCCCGGCGATTCCGTTCGTATAACTCGAGTAAGTGAAACCTCCATCGCGTGAATTCGTGTAGGTCGCGTATTTTTCGTTGGCGAGGTTTGTGACGACCAAGTCCGGCCATCCGTCATTGTTGTAGTCAGCGAAATCGACTCCCATGCCGGCATAAGTCCGGCCGTCCGCGTCGACAGCAACTTCACTCTGAAGTCCAACTTCCTCGAAGGTTCCATTACGCTTGTTGTGAAATAGGAATTCCGGCATGGAGTCGTTCGCGACGAAGATGTCCGGATAGCCATCGTGATCGTAGTCTGCAATCGCTATACCCAGGCCCTTGCCTGGCATGGTCAAGCCGGCCTGCCGCGAAACTTTTCGAAAATGTTTTCCATCTTCGTTGTGGAACAGCAGCAGGGCTATGGGTTTGAAGAGGTCCGGGTGGCAGTATGCGCGATATCCTTGCTGACGCTCACCGCACCAGACATCCGAGAAGTCCCATGTCAAATATCGCGCGACTATCAGGTCTAGTTTGCCGTCGTTGTCGTAATCGACCCAGGCAGCGCTAGTCGACCAACCGCTGCCGCCTACGCCAGCTTCGGCCGTGACATCGGTGAATGTGCCGTTGCCGTTATTGTGATAGAGAGTGTTGTGTCCGTATGCCGTGACGTATAAATCTTCGAACCCATCGTTGTCATAGTCGGCGGCGGCAACCCCCATTCCATATCCGGCACCGGCGACTCTGGCATGTTCAGTTACATCTTCAAACGTGCCGTCCTTTTTTTGGTGATATAGCCGATTCCAGTATTGCTGGCCATCTTTTTGGGGTATCGTCCCCGGCGGCGTAGGATCGTCGATGCGCGCACCGTTCACCAGGTAAATATCAAGCAGGCCGTCGTTATCGTAATCAAACAACGCAACGCCTGAGCCCATGGTTTCGGGCAGGTACTTTCGGGTGGTCGGTGAAGCTTTATGGATGAAGCGCACTCCGCAACGCTGGGTCACGTCGACGAATTTACCCGGAATTGAATTGGCCGACTCACCAGCAAGCGATCGAATGTGGAGGGGCAGAATCGCGGCCGTGAGCGCGCCGACGACAAGGATGCAGGATCTCAGCGTCACGGTTGCTTCAATGCCAAATGCGAATTTGTAACGTGACTTTTCTGTAGGGATTTTGAGATTTCGAACTCGCGGTCAGCGTTCGTCTTCTCTCCTAGTCTGGTGAGTGTCAGGGCGTAATAATAATGAGCTTTTTGGTAGGACGGTGCGCTCCCAACGGCCCGTTCCAGGTCGGTCCTAGCTTCGCTATACTGCGAAGCTCGATAGGCAATGATGCCAAGCTCCGTCAGGGCACCCGCGTGGTGCGGATCGTGCGATACAACCTTCAAATAGTTTTCTCGCGCCGCATCGTTGTTACCTTGCTGCATCGCGATTTCGCCAAGCTGAAAAAGCGATTCAGTCTGGTCTGGCTGTAGCGCGAGTGACTTTTCGAATGCTCTCTGAGCTTCTTCCAACCTTTGCTCTGCCATCAGTATGTAACCCAATCCGTATTGAGCGGTTGAATCGTCTGGCCTTGCGTTAAGATATTTGCGGATCTGCTCCTCGGCTTGATTCGCCATGTTCTCGCCGAGATAAGCTCGGGCCAATGCGTAGATCGCGTCATAATACTCCGGCCGCGCGACCAACGCCTGTTGAAGCAACCTTTGGGCATCCTGGTACAAATTCGATTCGAGAGCGACTAATCCCAGATCGTAAAGCAACTCGGGATCGGGCGGCAGAGCCTCGCGGGCCTGCATCAAAATGGCGAGAGCTCTTTCTTTGTTTCCGGAACGCGTCGCACTCAAAGCGCTTTCCTTTGCGATAGTGCGCAGCAACGATGCACCTTGTGGGTTATCCGGCGTTAGTTTCAGTGCCTGGTTCAATTCGGAAATAGCATCGAACGGCCGGTCGGTGGCGTACAGGCGTGCAAGGTTCACGTGCGGGCCAACTATGCGGCTGTCGCATTTGATCGCTTGATGAAACAGTTTCTCTGCCTGGTCCGGTTTCTGCTGCTGCACTCTGATC
>JBPCLH010000164.1:0-46323 GCA_051003475.1 Bryobacteraceae bacterium | reverse complement strand
TGCTGGCGCGGCAGGTAGGAGTGCCGTACATCGTGGTGGCCTTGAACAAGGTGGACATGGTGGACGATCCGGAGCTGCTCGAGCTGGTGGAGCTTGAAGTGCGCGAGCTGCTCAAGAGCTATCAATTTCCGGGCGACGATCTTCCGGTGGTGCGGGTGAGTGCGCTCGGGGCGTTGAATGGCGAAGACAAGTGGGAGAAGTCGGTTGACGAGTTGATGGCGAAGGTGGACGAGTATGTTCCGGTGCCGCAGCGTGCGATTGACAAGCCGTTCATCATGCCGATTGAAGATATTTTCTCGATTCAGGGGCGCGGGACGGTGGTGACGGGGCGCATTGAGCGGGGGATCTGCAAAGTCGGCGAGGAAATGGAGATTGTCGGGTTTGCGGACACGCGCAAGACGGTGGTGACGGGCGTCGAGATGTTCAAGAAGCTGCTCGATGAGGGGCGGGCGGGAGACAACGTGGGGTTGCTGCTGCGCGGGATCGAAAAGAATGACGTCGAGCGCGGGCAGGTGATTGCGAAGCCAGGGACGATCAAGCCATACAAGACGTTCAAGGGGGAAGTGTACGTGTTGTCGAAGGAGGAAGGCGGGCGGCACACGCCGTTTTTCAACGGATACCGGCCGCAGTTTTATTTCCGGACGACGGACGTGACAGGGGTGGCGAAGCTGCCCGAAGGGATGGAGATGGTGATGCCGGGCGACAATGTGTCGCTTGAGATCGAGCTGATTACGCCGGTCGCAATGGACAAAGGGCTGCGGTTTGCAATCCGCGAAGGCGGCCGCACCGTAGGCGCCGGAACTGTTACCGAGATCGTCGCCTAGATCACCTTAATCTAGAGAGAAGAGGCGCAATTCATGCCGCGTGAGATTATCCAGTTCCAGTGCACGGAATGCAAGAACCGGAATTACAGCAAGACGAAAAATAAGAGAACCACAACTGAGCGGCTGGAATTGAAAAAATTCTGTCCGTATTGCAGAAAACACCAACCGCACCGCGAGACGAAATAAGTCTCTTGCTAATCTCAGCCACTAAGTTGATCCCGTTAAACTTCGGGTAACCGCTTCTTTGATAACCTGTAAGTGAACTTCGAAAAAGGGGCATAGGTTTAACGGCTAGACCAGCGGTCTCCAAAACCGCGAGTGGGGGTTCGAATCCCTCTGCCCCTGCCAGATACCGTGACTTGCTTTTGGCAGTGGGGAGAGCACAAGCAGGTCGATTTTTCAGATTTGGTTCTTTATGGCAATGAACACAGTTGGCTGGCCGCAGCAGGCGAAATCCTATATAGAAGATGTCCAGGCCGAAATGCAGCGAGTCACGTGGCCCAACTGGAAGCAGGTGCGCGCTACGACTCTCGTGGTGATTGCGGCTGTTTTTCTTTTCGCGGCATATTTCGCGGTTGTTGATGCCATCGTGAACGGCATAATAGGCCAAGTCATCAAGTACTTCACGAAATAATACGATCGGATTGAATTCCAACTAGGTCAGATGCATGGCAGATCAGAACTTTGACGATGAGCAAGCGGTACACACCCTCCCGGAGGAGGAGCTTGGCTCCACGGATGGAGACGAGCAGTCCATCGAAGCGGATGCCGATGTTTCAGATGCAGGTCTTTCGAATAAAGAAAGTGATTCGACCAGCGATAATGGTGTCCACGGCCTGGAGCACGAAACTGAATTAGCGAATCCGCCTCACGATCAAGCCGACGGTCCTTTCAAGAACTGGTACATCATACACGCTTACTCGGGTTTTGAGCAGAAAGTTGCTGAATCATTGCGGTCACGGGCTCAGGCCTTTGGTTTTGCGGGCCGGCTGGGCCAGATTCTCATTCCGACCGAAGAAGTTATCGAGCTTCGGGCTGGAAAAAAGGTTATCAGTAAGCGGCTTCTCTATCCCGGGTACGTTTTAGTCGAGATGGAGATGGATGACGAGCTTTGGCATGCCGTGAAGTCGACGCCTCGAGTAACAGGTTTCGTTGGCGGCGGAACTAAGCCAGTCCCTTTGACGGCCGACGAGGTGAATTCAGTCCTTTACCGGCAAGCTGCGAGCGCAGACCGTCCGCGCCCGAAGATGAGCTTCGAGAAGAGCGAGACTGTGAAAATCATCGATGGGCCCTTCACGAACTTTTCAGGTAAGGTCGACGAAGTCAACACGGACCGCAATACTCTCCGCGTCATGGTGACAATCTTCGGCCGTTCCACTCCGGTGGAATTGGATTTTTTGCAAGTCGAGAAGATGTAGTCGTTTCAAGGTAAAGCTGGAAATCAAATCTGGAAAATAGGGGCATAGACAATGGCAAAAAGAGTTACGGCTACGGTCAAACTGCAGATTCCGGCTGGAAAGGCGACGCCCGCGCCACCCGTTGGAACAGCGCTCGGTCCTCAGGGCGTGAACATAATGGAATTCTGCAAAGCCTTCAACGCGAAGACCTCGGCGAAGGACCAGGAAGGATTGATCATTCCAGTGGTCATCACCATCTATTCTGACCGTTCCTTCACGTTCATCACAAAGACACCTCCCGTCGCCATCCTCGTAAAGAGAGCCGTGAGTTTAGCGAAAGGTTCGGCCGAACCGAATAAGGTCAAAGTTGGAAAGATCACGCTGAAGCAGGTAGAAGAAATCGCCAAAATAAAAATGCCTGACCTGAACTGCTTCACCGTTGATGCGGCTGTTGAGCAGGTAAAGGGCGCCTGCCGCAGCATGGGCGTCGATGTAATTTAGTTTCTGTTTCAAGACTACCCATCGATTGCCACCCGCCGCTTGCGCAGCCGAGCGGAATTCATTTGCAAATCATGGGCTGATCCGCTACCCTGATATCGCTGCCGGTACATTGACGCTCGTTCGCGAGCGGAGGTGTTCAAAAGGGAATCTGGTGAGAATCCAGAACTGCCCCGCAGCGGTAAATAGGAACGAACGCCCACCAGGCACTTTCTTCCGTAGTGGAGAGGGGAAGCCGGGCAAGTAGACAAGCAGTCTTAGCCGACTGTTCCGCCTGTTAAGTCCGAAGACCTGCCGCAGCCCGCGACTGTTAGGAGCGGAAATTTATTTGCCGCCTCGAGGGAGGGCCGACAGTGTACTCTTCATTTCTTCGCCCAATTCTCCAGGGCATTGCCACGCTATTTGTAAGTGCGGCGTCCCTATTAGCAGCTCTAGAACCGGCAGTTGTCACGGGGAACGTGACTGATCCCTCGGGCGCTGCAGTAACTGCTGCATCCGTCAGCCTGAATCGGATTACTGGTGGGGCGATTGTTACTACGACGTCCGACAATGCTGGGCGCTTTCTATTTCGAGAGATAGTGCCCGGCGAGTATCTGATCGACGCTTCCGCTCCGGGGTTAACTATCGCTAGGCGAGAGACCGTGACTGTCGCCGCTGGTGAAGAGAAGAACCTCGTAATTCATCTAGCCGTCTCGGCTATCACCAATCAAGTCAGCGTAACCGCAGCGAGCGCGCCGCAATCGGTCGATCAACTCTCGAAGGCTCTCGATACCGTGGAGGTTAAAGATGCAGAACGACGGGGACTGTTCTCCGTGGCAGACGCAATACGATTCGTTCCCGGACTTCGCGTCAGCACCCGCGGCAGTCCGGGAAGTTTGACGACTATCCAGACTCGCGGCTTGCGCGCCACGGATACAGCAGTGCTGATTGACGGTTTCCGTTTTCGTGATCCGACCAGCATCCAGGGCGATGCGAGCGCCTACATCGGCGATCTGCTTCTAGTGGACGCATCGCGGATCGAGATTTTGCGCGGATCGGGTTCATCGCTTTACGGAACTAACTCCATGTCGGGAACGGTGAACATCATCACCGATTCCGGCGGTGGGCGCGCGCGTGGCGATTTGGATTTGCAAGGCGGCGGGTTGGGCCTATTTCGCGCTGTTGCTCGCCTCGCTGGGGGCGCGGTAAGTAATCGAGTTGCATATTCCGTTGGCCTGTCGAATCTCAATATCACTGAAGGCGTGGATGACGTTGGTGCAGTGCGCGATTGGAGCGGTCAGACCAGCATCAGTTACGCTTTGGTTTCCAACATGCGAGTCGGCGTGGATGTGTTCGCGAATACCGGCTATCTTCAGCAGAATGTCACATCATCGCCGACCGTCAACGCGCCGAGCATCGGCATCATCCCAGCCGTTCCGCTCACGACGTCACAGATTCATCTAGCCGACACCAATTCGCCCTTTGACCCGGGAAACGCCACGTTCGTGCCATCGCTTGGCGACCCGGATGCGGGCCGCTACTCGCATTTCACCAACTCTCTCTTCCGATTCGAGCACGAGGTAAATTCTCGGCTTACCTACCGCGTCGCTTACGGGATTGTGGATACGAACCGAAACTATACCAACGGGCCGGGAGGGCCGAGCCTGCCCGAGTACAGTCAGCCGCTGTTCAATACCGCAGACCGATATACGGCGCGCATTGATACAGTCCAGGCTCGAGCGGACTACCTGCTCGGATCTCACCAGTTGTTAAGCGGCGGGTATGAGTTCGAGATAGAGCACTATCTCAACCTGTCTACGAATCAGAACCCGGATTCCACTCAACGCCCATATTACAGAACGGAGGCAAGCCAAAGGAGTAATGCGGTTTTCGCGCAAGATCAGATTAGCGGTTTGGGAGGGCGGCTCCAATCGCTACTCTCGGGCCGCTTTACAAGCGCACGTCTCGAGCAGCCTGCTCTCGTTGGCGGTGGTTCGCCTTACGACAATTCGCGTCTGCCGTCCCCGCCCGACGCCTACACGGGGGATGTCTCGCTATCCTATTTCATTCAGCGCACATCTAGCAAGCTGCGCGCACACGCCGGAAACAGCTTTCGGCTGCCGACTATCTACGAGCGCTTTGGCGGCTATTTTTACGGTGGCACATATTTGCCGTTTGGTGATCCGCGACTTAGTCCCGAACGTGCAATTTCGGTGGACTTCGGCTTCGACCAGTACCTGTTTCATCAGCTTGTGAAGATAAGTGGGACGTACTTTTATGCGCACTTACAACAGGTAATTGGTTACCTTGATTTCCCTCCCGGTTACAAAGATCCTTATGGGCGCGCGGGGGGATACTATGACACCGGGGGTGGGATTGCGCGTGGCGTCGAGCTCAGCGTTGATGTTCACCCCTCGCGCAACACCACTCTGTTCGCCTCTTACACTTACACGAATGCCCGGGATCGCACGTCACAGTACTACACGGGAACAGGCGCCGACCCACTGCAATCGCCCCGGATCCTTCCGAACACAACAACCATCGTGGCGACGCGGCAGTTTGGAAGCCACGTCGATGCGGCTCTCGATTTTCAGGCTGGCAGCGACTATTTATACCCGCTATATGGCTTATCGCCACTGTCCAGCAATGCATACCGGTTGGCTGGACCTCGCCAACTGGGCCTCTCGGCGGGATTTTCGACCGGCCTGAGTGAGAAGGTGCTGGCGCGATTCTATTTTCGCGTTTCCAATGCTCTGGATCAGGATTTCTATGAGGATGGATTCCGAACCCCTGGTCGCTGGGCGGTGGCGGGAATTCACTTGAGCTTTTGAACTGCGGGAGCAAATTCCGGCCGATGCCTCGACTCTTTGCCGTGCAAAGAACTTGCCACGCAACTTAACCGTGCCGTATACTCGGCTTGAGACGGACGGTAGATCAGATGAGAAATCCGTGCTCATTGAATTTCTATGGCGTTTGCTCAACCCATTCGAGTTGTTAAAGACCCGGTAGCAATTGACAGCCGTGCCGCGGACAATCTGCGTTTTATTCGCGACACGATGGAGCGCGCTGCTTCGTTTACTGCAGTGCCAGGCTGGGGTGGAGTGGTTATCGGTTTCACCGCGCTGGGTGCGGGAGCCGTTGCATTCGGCCGCTCGCCTCACGGGCAGTTCTTCGTTTGGTTTTCGGAAGCGCTGTTGGCTCTGGCAATAGCGGGGCTCGCGCTGCGCATTAAATCCAAGCGCCTCGCTTTATCTCTGCAATCGCGACCGGCGCGACGCGCTCTGTTGAGCTTTATGCCTCCGCTTCTTGCTGGCGCCATTCTCACAGTCGTCCTATACCGCCTCCAGATTTTCGGCGTGACTCCCGGTCTGTGGTTGCTCCTGTATGGCGCCGCTGTCGTGACAGGTGGTGCTTTTTCCGTGCGCATCGTACCAGTCATGGGACTGTGCTTCATGCTTCTAGGCGCAATTTCGCTGTTTGCACAGCCCCAATGGAGCAACCTGTTTTTGACGCTCGGCTTCGGCGGCTTGCATATCGCATTCGGGATCGTGATTGCAAGGAGGTATGGTGGCTAGACCAGCAATGGCGCGCGAAGCCGATCTGGCTGCGTCAAAGGCGCGTTCAGCAAAGGCGGCCAAGGGAATTGACGAGCGCGGAACGGTCGAAACTGCTTTGCCGAATCTGGACCGGATCATCCACGAGCGGATGCGCCTTGGCATTGTGAGTGCTTTGGCCGTTAACGATTCGATGACGTTCAATGAGTTGAAGCGCCTTTTGCAAACCACCGACGGAAATTTGAGCGTTCACGCGAGACGATTGGAAGAAGCGAAATATGTTGAATGCAGTAAAAGCTTTGAGGGTCGAATGCCGAAGACGGAATACCGTTTGACAGCGGCCGGGCGCAAAGCTTTCGAGCGTTATCTCGATCATATGGAAGCCCTGATTCAATCCCTGCGCGATCATTAACCGACGCTGTGCTATTCTGAAAACGTTTCAGCGAACATGGGAGGCCTAAGGCGACGATTGTGCGCTGCAAGCCGCTTGAACCAGTCAAATTATGAATCACAAGCCCGGTAAGAAGTACGAATCCGCGGCAAAGCAGGTTGATCCGAAACCCTATCAGCTTGCCGAGGCCGTACCTCTCGTTCAAAAGATCAAGTTCACCAAATTCGACGAGACAGTCGAAGTGCATATGCGGCTGGGAGTCGATCCGAAACACGCCGATCAAATGGTGCGTGGCACGGTGGTGCTGCCGAACGGCTTGGGCAGATCCAAAAAGGTTCTGGTGATTGCATCGGGCGACAAGATCCGCGAAGCGCAAGAGTCCGGTGCAGACTTCGTTGGCGGAGAAGACATGGTCAACAAAATCCAGACTGAAAACTGGACCGATTTCGATGCCGTGATCGCGACGCCGGATATGATGCGCTCGGTAGGGCGCCTGGGTAAGATTCTCGGTCCGCGTGGGTTGATGCCGAACCCGAAAACCGGAACCGTGACTACCGACGTCAACAAGGCCATCCAGGAAATCAAGGCCGGTAAAGTCGAGTTTCGCGTGGACAAAACCGGCGTAATTCACGCGCCCGTAGGAAAGGTCAGCTTTTCCACTGACAAGCTTCTCGAGAATACGAACAGTCTCATCCAGGCGGTGATCAAGGCTAAACCGTCCGCAGCCAAAGGTAAGTACGTGAAGAGCGCGACTTTGTGCTCGACCATGGGTCCGGGTGTGCAATTGGATGTGACGCCCTTCAATGCGAGGACGGCCGCGTAAGTCAGCAGTTTTCAAACAGCGGGTTGAAACAGGGATTGAAAGCAGCGCGAGATGAAGGATAAAGAGCAGAAGAAGAAAGATCTCGAAGACCTTAAGAAGGCGCTCGAACAAAGCAAAAACATCTTTGTGGCGAGCTACGAAAAATTGCGGGTCAGCCAGGATTTCGCGCTGAGGAAGATCATCCGCGATGCCGGCGGAAACTACCGCGTTGTGAAGAACAATCTGGCGTCAAAAGCATCCGAAGGCACACCGGCCAGTGAGTTGCTCGGCGAATTGAAGGGCATGACGTCCTTGGCTTTCACCTCAAACGATCCCGTTGCGCTGGCGAAGGCACTAACGAAGTACGCCAAAGACAACGCCGCCTTTACATTTAAGGCCGGCATGGTGGAAGGCCGCGTCGTTGATGTCAAAGCGATTAGCGATCTTGCTGCGATGCCGCCGAAAGAAGAAATCTACGCAAAGCTTCTTTATTTGGTCCACGCCTCGGCTACGCGCTTGGTCACCGCAATGAACGGGATCGGACGTAATCTGGCAGTGGTTTTGGATCAGGCGGGAAAAGAGAACAAGTTTAAACAGTAGGAGTCAGGAAAAGAGAAATGGCGGATATTAACGCAATATCAGAACAGATTCAGGGTTTGACGCTGCTTGAGGCCTCTCAGCTCGTTAAGCTGCTCGAAGAGAAGCTGGGCGTCTCGGCGGCTGCAGCTTCGGTGCCGGTAGCGGCTCCAGGCGCAGGCGCTGCAGCTGCGGCCCCCGCTGTTGAAGAAAAGACCGAGTTCAGCGTGGTACTAACCGCTGCCGGTGCAAACAAAATCAATGTTATTAAGGCCGTCCGGGAAGTCACCAGCCTTGGTCTCAAAGAAGCCAAAGATCTGGTAGATGGGGCGCCGAAACCGATCAAAGAAGGCGTGAACAAGGATGAAGCGGAGGCGATTCGGAAGAAGTTTGTCGACGCCGGCGCTACTGTTGAAGTGAAGTAGGCCAAATCCGCACTGCGGGTGTTGTAGACTATAGAGAGGTTAGCCGCCGTGGGTTGACGCGGCTGGCCAGACTTGATTATCCTGAGATTAACGTCAAACTGGGGCGGTCCAGCATCGGATTTGTGGTTTCAGTTTGTTAATTAGTCCTCCCGTACGTTTTTGTAGCGTGACGGGAGCTTTGGCATGTCCGAATCTATCCTCTTGCTTCCATCTACTTTCATCGTTACGAGGAAATTGTTGCGCCGTACTCATCACTTACCTAATCGTTATCGTCACCCACGATCTTTCTCATCAGTTTTTCTCCCAGTGCGGCCATTTTTCGCAAGTGCCGCGCAAGCGTTTGCAGGTGGACCGCTTGGTTCATCGCTGATGGCCGTAGTCGCATAAATTCTGCGGTTCGGCTTCGTTATTGCGAATTACTAAATGTCGCCATTGTGCCACCGGTTTCCAAAAAGGACAAGCTTAGATGCCCAGCGTGTTAAACGGTTCTCTCCGCGAAAGAGTTGATTTTTCGAAGATTAAAACTTCGATACCGATTCCCAATCTGATTGAAGTGCAGAAGCGCTCGTATGAGCGGTTCCTGCAAATGGACCTGCTCCCCAAAGAGCGTGAAGACGCTGGCTTGGAGAGTGTGTTCAGCTCTGTTTTTCCAATCTCTGATTTCCGAGGTCTGAGTCAGCTCGAGTTCGTCGACTATTCCATTGGCAATTGGGAGTGCAAATGCGGCAACCTCAAAGGTCTGCATCACTTGCGTACGATCTGCCGTAATCCGAACTGTGGCGCTGAGATCCGCACAGATCCCTTCCATGCCGGCGATGTCCTCTGCCACAAGTGCGGCACCTTCAACAAGAACATCGTTACCTTCTGCAATCGCTGCGGCGATCCCGTTGCCTTGCAATTGAAATACGACGTACCCGAGTGCGAAGAGCGCGGCATGACATATGCGGCTCCGTTGAAGGTCACGATCAGGTTAACCGTTTACGACAAAGACGCCGAGACCGGCAATAAGACCGTTCGCGACATCAAGGAGCAGGAGGTCTTCTTCGGCGAAATTCCTCTAATGACCGAGAACGGCACGTTCATTATCAACGGGACCGAACGGGTCATCGTCTCGCAGCTCCATCGCTCACCGGGAGTGTTTTTCGAACGCGTTCAGGCGCAAGGTTATTTCCTTGGCAAGATCATTCCCTATCGCGGAAGCTGGGTTGAGTTCGAATACGACAACAAGAATCTGCTCTACGTCCGCATCGACCGGAAGCGTAAGTTCTACGGAACCGTTTTCCTGAGAGCGTTGGGCCTGAAGACGGATGCCGACATCATCCGCGCGTTCTACAAGCTCTCCACCATTTCGCTGAAGAACAAGAAGCTGTTGTGGGGCGTCAACGAGAGCCTGATTGGCATGAAGCTGTCGCACGCCATTACGGCGAAGAACGGCGACTCCGTGGTCCCGCAAGGCCGGAAGATAACCAACTCACTCTTTCGCGAGATTCAGAAATCAAAGATCGAGCACGTGGAAGTCGCCTCAAACGATCTCGAAAGCGCTTATGTCGCAGCTGACGTGATCGATATGTCTACCGGCGAGGTGTTGATCGAAGCCAATCATGAGTTGACTTCGACCGCCATCGCGAAGCTTGTCGACGCAGGGATTCAAAATTTCGAGATATTCTTTCCGGATCGCGATGATGCGGGTAATGTCATTTCCACAACGTTGCGGAAAGACGCCGTCAAGAGCCAGAATGATGCGCTGCTTGAAATCTATCGCAAGCTCCGTCCCGGAGATCCGCCCACTCTTGATACCGCGACCCAACTGTTCCAGGGAATGTTCTTTGACGCGCGCAAGTACGATTTCTCCCGCGTCGGGCGCATGAAGTTCAACATCAAGCTGCACGAACACGCCGACGCAACGCCGCTCGACAAAAGGACGCTCGACCAGAGAGATTTCATCGACACCATTCTTTACTTGTTGCGCCTCCGGAAGGGGCTAGGCGCGGTGGACGATATCGACCATTTAGGTAATCGCCGCGTGCGCGCAGTGGGTGAGTTGCTCGAAAATCAGTTCCGCATCGGCCTCGTGCGCATGGAGCGCGCAATCAAAGAAAAGATGTCCGTTTACCAGGAAATGTCGACAGCGATGCCGCATGACTTGGTGAATGCGAAGCCTGTGATGGCGGCGATCCGCGAGTTCTTCGGTTCGAGCCAGCTTTCGCAGTTCATGGATCAGACAAATCCATTGTCGGAGATTACCCATAAGCGGCGGCTCTCCGCGCTTGGTCCGGGTGGTTTGTCCCGCGAGCGCGCCGGATTCGAGGTCCGCGACGTCCACCCGACGCACTACGGCCGGATCTGCCCGATTGAAACGCCTGAAGGCCCAAATATCGGCTTGATCTCGTCGCTCTCCTGCTTTGCCCGTATCAACGAATACGGCTTCATTGAAAGTCCTTACCGCCGTGTCAAAAACGGAAGTTTGGTCGACGAGGTGAGAATCCTCAATCCGGGCGGCACGGATTTAAAGGTTAGCGATGTCGTTTCGCGGGCGGAAGTCGAAAAGGCAAATGCGGCAATCTCAGGAAAAAAGCAGCAGGCTGAATATGAAGCTCATTGCGACTACCTGTCCGCCTGGGAAGAAGACAAATACATCGTTGCCCAGGCAAACGTAGCTATCGATGACAAGGGCCGCATTGTTGACGATCTCGTAAACGCACGTCAAGCCGGCAACTTCGTCCTCAAGCACCGCGACGAAATCGAGTACATGGACGTCAGCCCGAAACAACTGGTGTCGGTCGCGGCCAGCCTTATTCCGTTCCTTGAAAACGACGATGCCAACCGCGCTCTCATGGGATCGAACATGCAGCGTCAGGCTGTTCCTCTGCTGCGCGCCGAAGCGCCGTATGTCGGCACCGGCATGGAGCGCGTTACCGCCCGCGATTCCGGGGCGGTCGTAATCTGCAAACGCGCTGGTGTGGTTGATTCGGTCGATAGCGAGCGCATCATCGTCCGCGTCGAAGGTAGCGCGCACGAAGGTCAGATGTCCCGCGAAGTGGGAGCCGATATTTATCAGCTCACGAAGTTCAAGCGCTCTAATCAAAACACTTGCATCAGCCAAAAGCCGATCGTGTATCAAGGGCAAAGAGTGAAGAAGGGCGATGTGCTCGCTGACGGCCCTTGCACTGAAGCTGGCGAGCTCGCGCTGGGTCGAAACGTTGTCGTGGCGTTCATGCCGTGGCGCGGGTACAACTTCGAAGACGCCATTGTGGTCAGCGAAAAACTGGTCAAAGACGACTACTACACTTCGATTCACATTGAAGAGTTCGAAATCGAAGGTCGCGATACCAAGTTGGGCCCTGAGGAAATCACGCGCGACATTCCAAACATCGCCGAATCGTTCCTCCGTAATCTCGACGAGAGCGGAATCATTCGCATCGGTGCCACAGTTAAGCCCGGTGACATCCTGGTGGGTAAAGTGACACCGAAAGGTGAAACCCAGCTCACTCCTGAAGAAAAACTGTTGCGCGCCATCTTCGGTGAAAAGGCCGGCGATGTGAAAGACGCGTCCCTCTACTGCCCGCCTGGCATTGAAGGCACGATCGTGGACTGCAAGGTGTTCTCGCGTAAGGGTGCTGAGTTGGACGAACGCTCCAAGCAAATTCAGCAGATCCAGGAAGAGCGAATGCACCGCAATTTGGAGGACGAGAAGCGCATTTTGAGTGACGAGCGCGCCAAGCGTCTCGAGGAGTTGCTGAAAGGTAAGGAGCTTACCGCCGATCTGCACGACGAGAAGACCAACAAGAAGCTTCTCTCGAAAGAAACTCCGCTTACGCGCGATTTGCTCGAAAAGCTTCGAGCACGTGATCTGAAGCGCATGAGGCTTGCGACCAAAGACGTTCGCCTCAATGAGCAGATCGACGAGATCGAAGAGATGACTTCGCGTCAGATCGCGGTTCTAGAAAAGATCACCGAAGAGAGGATCGCGAAGCTCCGCAAGGGCGATGAGCTGCCCCCAGGCGTCATCAAGCTGGTTAAAGTGTACATCGCCATGAAGCGTAAGCTCTCGGTTGGCGACAAAATGGCAGGACGCCACGGGAATAAGGGCGTGATCGCGCGCATTGTCCCCGAAGAGGATATGCCCTACCTGCCGGACGGCACTCCGGTCGAGATCGTTTTGAATCCGCTTGGTGTTCCGTCCCGTATGAACGTCGGCCAAATTCTCGAAACTCACTTGGGTTGGGCTGCCGCGAAACTCGGACTTCATTTCGCAACGCCGGTGTTCGATGGCGCGGCGGAGAAAGACATCAAGGCGCAATTGACTGAAGCCGGGCTGCCTACCTCAGGTAAGGTCCAGCTTTGGGACGGCGTTACCGGTCAGGCATTTGAGCAGCCCGTGACCGTCGGCTACATTTATATGTTGAAGTTGAGCCATCTGGTGGACGACAAGATTCATGCTCGTTCCATCGGGCCATATTCGCTCATCACACAACAACCCCTCGGCGGAAAGGCGCAATTCGGCGGCCAGCGCTTCGGCGAAATGGAAGTCTGGGCGCTAGAAGCTTATGGTGCGGCATACATTCTTCAGGAGTTGCTCACCGCGAAATCCGACGATGTTTATGGGCGCGCAAAAATCTACGAAGCCATCGTAAAGGGTGAAGCCGCGGCTGAACCCGGCGTGCCTGAGTCATTCAACGTGCTGATTCGTGAACTGCAGAGCTTGTGTCTCGACGTAGAGCTGATGAAGAAGCCTCGTGAGATGCAGGACCTGGCGCTCGCCGCGGATTAGCGGAAGGTAGTGCGAACAGGGGGTCACAGTGGCGCCGCACATCCTGTTCGCAGTTTTGTAGTAACGGGCCACTAGCGCGCAGGATGACTGCCGTGTGCGCGATTAGGAAAGTAGAAAGGTATTTCAAGGACAATTCATGTATCGTTCCTCTCCGTACGATAGAGCCAATCTAATCGCCGATTTCGATTCGATTCGAATCAGTCTCGCCTCTCCCGAGAAGATCCGGAGCTGGTCGCATGGTGAAGTTACCAAGCCGGAGACCATCAATTACCGGACCTTCAAACCCGAGCGTGATGGCCTTTTTTGCGCCCGTATTTTCGGACCCGTCGCTGACTGGGAGTGTCTTTGCGGCAAGTACAAACGCATGAAGCATCGCGGTGTAATCTGCGATAAGTGCGGCGTCGAAGTTACTCTCTCTCGCGTGCGTCGTGAGCGCCTCGGCCATATTGAGCTGGCCAGCGCCTCCTCGCATGTCTGGTTTTTCAAAGGCCTGCCGAGCCGGATCGGTTATCTGCTCGACATAACGCTGCGCGAACTCGAGCGTGTGCTGTATTACGAAGC
Organism: Bryobacteraceae bacterium; assembly: GCA_051003475.1. GTDB lineage: Bacteria > Acidobacteriota > Terriglobia > Bryobacterales > Bryobacteraceae > Bog-105. Next base: position 32,545 of record JBPCLH010000164.1, on the reverse strand, counting down.
ATTCGTCATCATCGATCCAGGTGAAGCCACGGGCCTCAACATGGGCGAGGTGATCAGCGATGAGCGCAAACGTCAGCTGGATCAGGAATTCCCCGGGAAGTTCGTCGCCATGATGGGCGCAGAGGGTGTGAAAGAGCTGCTCAAGCGCATTGATATCGAAGCGCTCAGCCTCGACATCCGCGAGAGAATGAAGACTGAAACGTCAGCTCAGAAGAAGCTGAAGTACGCCAAACGTCTTCGGGTTGTCGAAAGCTTCCGCAAATCCGGCAACAAGCCGGAATGGATGATCCTCGACGTCATCCCCGTAATTCCACCCGAGCTACGTCCTCTTGTGCCGCTCGATGGAGGCCGCTTCGCAACCTCTGACCTGAACGATCTCTATCGGCGCGTCATCAACCGCAATAACCGTTTGAAAAAGCTGATGGAGCTGCATGCTCCCGATGTCATCGTGCGCAACGAAAAGCGCATGCTGCAGGAAGCGGTCGACGCGTTATTCGACAACGGCCGCCGTGGACGCGTGCTACGCGGAGCGAACAATCGACCTCTTAAATCGCTCTCAGACACACTCAAAGGTAAGCAGGGCCGGTTTCGTCAGAATCTGCTTGGTAAGCGCGTCGATTACTCCGGGCGCTCGGTCATCGTGGTTGGCCCGGAGTTGAAACTGCATCAATGCGGTCTTCCGAAGAAAATGGCTCTCGAGCTCTTCAAGCCCTTTATTTATCACCGGCTTGAGCAGCGCGGTCACTGCACCACTATCAAGCAGGCCAAGGAACTCGTCGAGCAACAGGACCCGGTAGTGTGGGACATTCTGGAAGAAGTCATCAAAGATCATCCCATTCTGCTGAATCGCGCTCCGACTCTGCACCGCCTCGGCATTCAAGCCTTCGAGCCAGTGCTGGTAGAAGGAAAAGCGATCAAGTTGCACCCGCTCACTTGCACCGCCTTCAACGCCGACTTCGACGGCGACCAAATGGCCGTCCACATCCCGCTTTCACCTGAAGCGCAGATTGAGGCGTCCACTCTGATGCTCGCCTCGAACAACATTCTTTCGCCTGCGCACGGTGCGCCTATTGCCATTCCCACACAGGACATGGTTCTGGGTCTTTATTACCTCACGAAGATGCGCCCGAATTCCAAGGGTTCCGGCCGCACATTTGCATCCATCGACGACGTGCTAATCGCCCTCGAAATGGGCGAGGTGGAAACTCTCACCGCCATCAAGCTGAGGCACACCGGCAAAGTCATCGACCTGACCAAAGCCTTCGATAACCAGAACATTCTCCATACGGAGCCCATCGAGTTCAACAAGCAGTACATGGACACGACCGTTGGCCGCGTAATCTTAAACGACGTTCTTCCGAAGGAGATGCCGTTCATCAACGGTCTGTTGAAGAAGAAAGGCGACGCTCAGCTCGTTCAGTATTGCTATTTAAAGTTTGGCCTGCAAATTACTGTACAGATGCTCGATGAAGTCAAAAAACTTGGCTTCCTCTACGCGACGCGTGCCGGTATTTCTATCGGCATCGACGACATGGTCGTTCCGGAAGACAAGGGTAACTTGGTTCACGAAGCGGAGCGGCAGGTCATCGAGGTTCAGCAGCAATATCAAGAAGGCGCTATCACGGTCTCCGAGCGCTACAACAAGATCATTGAAATCTGGTCGAAGGTCACCGAAGCGGTATCCGATAAGATGTTCAAGAACATGGAGGAGGACGACCGCACTGGCCGTAACCTCAACCCGATTTACATCATGGCCGATTCGGGCGCTCGCGGTTCAAAGCAACAGATTCGCCAGCTGTCTGGTATGCGCGGTTTGATGGCCAAGCCGTCGGGTGAAATCATTGAAACGCCAATTACGGCCAACTTCCGCGAAGGCCTGAACGTGCTGCAATACTTCATTTCGACGCACGGCGCGCGCAAAGGCCTTGCGGATACCGCTCTCAAAACGGCGGACTCCGGTTATCTTACGCGAAGGCTTTGTGATGTCGCTCAGGACGTCATCATCACTGAGGATGATTGCGGCACGAGCGACGGCATCTACGTCGAGCCCATCATCGAATCGGGCGAGATCATCGAGCCGTTGCGCGATCGCATTGTAGGTCGCGTCGCTCTCGAAGATCAGCGTGACTACGAAAACAATGTCATCGTTAGTGTAAACGAAGAGATTACCGAAGATCTGGCCAGTGCAATCCAGGCTGCCGGTATCGAGCGCGTCAAGATTCGGTCCGTGCTGACGTGCGAATCGAAACGCGGCGTTTGCCGTCTCTGCTACGGCCGAAACCTCGCGACCGGTCGCATGGTCGAGCGCGGGGAGGCTGTCGGCATAATCTCGGCCCAGTCTATTGGTGAGCCCGGCACACAGCTCACGATGCGCACCTTCCACATCGGCGGTGCGGCAACTCGTGTAAGTGAGCAGTCGACGCAAGACGCCAAGAGCGACGGTTTCGTCAAATTCAATAACGTCAACACCGTCCGCAATAAAAAAGGCGAGCTGATTGCCATGAACCGCAACGGCATTCTCATCATCGTGGACGAGAAGAGCCGTGAGCGCGAGCGTTACCCAGTTGTTTATGGCGCCAAGATCAATGTCGAAAACGGCGCAGCTGTCAAAGCCAACCAGATCTTGCTTGAATGGGATCCTTATACATTCTCGATTCTCACCGAGATCAGCGGCACGATTCACTTCAAAGATCTGATTGACGGTGTCACGACGCAAGAGCAGGTGGATGAAATCACCGGCAACATGCAGGTGGTCGTCACCGAATCTTCGGACGAGAAACGCTTCCCCACCATGGTAATTCGTCCGCAAGGCGGCCCTCGTTCGGAAGAGAAGCGGTATCTCATGCCGACACACGCTCACCTGATGGTGTTGGATGGCGAAGAGGTGCACGCGGGCGACGTTGTCGCGAAGATTCCACGCGTCCAAACGAAAACCAAGGACATCACAGGCGGTCTGCCTCGTGTCGTCGAGCTTTTTGAAGCTCGTAAACCTCGTGAAACGGCTGTGATTGCGGAAATCAATGGAGCCGTGAAGTACGGTGAAGTCAGCAAGGGTATGCGTAAGCTCTATATCGTCGGTGACGACGGCGTCCAGAAGGAATACTCGATTCCGCGCGGCGTACACATTAATGTCCAGGAAGGCGAGCGCGTGCGCTCGGGTGATCCATTAATGGATGGTCCGCGCAATCCGCACGATATCCTGGCCGTGCTCGGCGAGAAGGAGTTGCAGAAATACCTCGTGAACGAAATCCAAGAAGTCTATCGTTTACAAGGTGTGAACATCAATGATAAACACCTCGAAGTAATTTCGCGGCAGATGATGCGGTGGATTCGGATTGAGGACATCGGAGATACCGAATTCCTGCCCGAAGAGGTGGTGGACAAGTTCAAGTTCCGCGAAGAGAATGATCGTGTGATCGAGGCTGGTCAACGCCCGGCTACCGGCAAACCAATCCTGCTCGGTATCACGAAAGCTTCGCTCTCGACCGACTCATTCATCTCAGCGGCGAGTTTCCAGGAGACCACGCGCGTACTTACCGAAGCCGCCATCAATGGCAAAGTGGACTACCTCCGAGGCCTCAAAGAAAACGTGATCATGGGCCGGCTGATACCTGCTGGAACAGGCATGGAATATTACCGGCGCGTCAAGATCGCGGGCGAGGACGTCGTGGAGGAAGAAGCCATGCCGGAGCAAGAGCTCTCGCTCGGCGACACTCTTCAGGAGTACGGCGACGAGACTCGCGGCGTCTACAATGGCGATCTTGCCGAGGATCTCGGCGAGGGCGCGTTAGCGGCTGAAGAGATATAGCGCCAAGATAAAACACCTCAGCAAGATAAACACCTCAGAAGGTACCCGGGCGGCTCTTATGGCCGCCCTTTTCTTTTGTGCCCCGGTTTCCCTTCAGTTGGAGTATTATCAAGCCGGGAGCGGCCATGTCTCGGGCCGGCTGGCGGTGCGCCAGCCCATAATCCCGGTCGTGGTTCGTCTGCCCGACATCCATGAACAGGAGGTGTGAAATGGCTCTTGACCGACTCGAGGTTCGGGTCTCGATTACAAAGGTTCTGGTCGCCCTCATCGTAGTTATCGTGCCCCTCAGCATTGTCGGTTTAATTCTGACGGCGCGCAGCGACAAGGCTTTAGACACCGCTATCGGAAACGATTTCAAGACCGTTGCTGATATGTACAGCAATGAGGTCTCGCAATTCATTCGCGATCGTGTGGCGGATGTGAATATTATGGCCGCCGAACCCGCACTCATCGCCGCGGTTTCTGCTGCCGATCGTAAAGCCGGAACTCAGGCTGGAATGCCAGCTTCAGGAAAAAGCGGCATAAACCAGGCCGAAAAGGCGGCCGCGGGAGGAAAAGGTATCGTCGGCTCGAATGCCTCGGAACTCCTGCGCCGCCGCAGAGAGCTGGATCCCCGCTTCTTAGGTATCTCGGTGACCGATGAGAGCGGTACAGTCGTCGCGGCGAGTCAAAAGCAGACCAGGGCGTCGCTGGCGCAGGAGCCCGATTGGCAAGCTGCGTACGCCGATGGCAAGGGCGCAGTCAAGATCGGCAATATATTGTTTGACGAATTTACCAAGTCTTATTACGTCAACATGAACGCGCCAATCTTCGATCCGGCGTCCACTCGCTGTATAGGAGTTGTAATCGCCGCGGTGAATGTCTCAGGTGTGCTGTCGCGCTTCCAACAAGGCCAGATCGGCAACGGTGCCCGGGCTGAGCTGGTCGGTGACGACGGATCAATCGTCAGCGCGCCGAATGCCGACGTCTTCGCGCGGTTGAAATCTCAGGAGTTTGATGCGGTTCGCGAATCTCTGGGCTCCTTGCAAGGCCGCCAGACTGGATCGCTCACGACGCCTCTATCTTCCGGACCGTATATCATCGGCTTCGCTGATACCGGGCTGAAACAACACTACGATAATCTCGGCTGGATCGTCATAGTCAGCCAGGAGGAGCATCAGGCTGCTGCCCCGATGCGCCAAGTCGAGCACTTTGCGTTGCTGATGGTCATACTCGGCCTATTGATGGTCACTCTGCTTTGCGTCTACTACTACTTGCATCGCGCTCAAAAATTTTCCGATATCGAAGGGGTGCTTTCCTCCGAGCAGGAACGGACCCGAGCCGCCTCCATGTAGGCCTCAACGCCGGCTCGCTTTCAAGCAACCCCGGCACGACCGTGAAGTGTTGTATTAACCGGGCCAGCAGCATCATATACTCAGCGATAAGCCGATGGACACCCAACACTTCAAACAACGGCTGCTCGCCCGAGAGCAGGAGCTGATTGCAGAAATCGCACGGCTTGAAAACGAAGCGCGGGAATCCCGTGCCGCCGAAGTCGAGGACCCGATAGACCAGGTCACATCGTCTGAGAACAAGGCCGCCAGCTTTCAGGAGAGCACGTTGGCTGCTGAAACCCTCAAGCAGGTGCGAGGCGCGTTGCAGCGGATCGACAACGGGAGTTACGGCGAGTGCATCGACTGCGGTCGCGCCATCGAACCTGCGCGTCTTGAGGCGGTCCCCTGGACGCCCTATTGCCTTGCTGATCAGCAGCAACACGATAGGGCTGCGTCGTTACGCGACTCTTGACGTTTTGTGAGCCAGTTGCCTTCTACACAGCCTGCGGTACGTTGAACGTGTGAGCTCGAACCTCGTAGTCACATCTGAGCAGTCCGCGGCACCCTCGGCATGGCAGAGATGGATACTTGGTTCGGAAGCACCCGGCTCCCATAAGGTCCACGACCAAGCTACGCACCCTTGGTATCTGGTCATCTGGCTTACAGGCGTTGATTATTTCTCCACGCTCGGGTATCAACCGGGCATCGCGTTACTCGCGGCAGGTGTAATTTCTCCCATCGCCACGGCCGTGCTGGTCGCTGTCACTCTCACGTGTGCGCTTCCCATCTATTCGCAAGTTGCCGCCAGATCGTACGTGGGCCAGGGTTCTATCGCCATGCTCGAAAACCTTCTTCCAGGCTGGTGGGGACGGCTGCTTGTTCTCGTTTTGCTCGGGTTTGCTGCCACGGACTTCGTCATTACAATGACGCTGTCGGCCGCCGATGCTGCCACTCACGCGACCGAGAATCCGTATCTGCATCCCTTTCTCCACGACGCAAGGATGACGGTCACACTCGTTTTGTTGGCCCTCTTGGCCCTGGTCTTTCTTAAGGGATTCAAAGAAGCAATTCGTCTGGCCACTGCCGTGTGCGTTCCTTACCTGTTATTGAACGTAATCGTGCTGTTCCGGGTGGTAGTTGTCGTCATATCACACCCAATCGCGATCCCACACTGGTTTGACGCGCTGCGAGCTCAGGGCAGTTGGACACACGTCGCCATCGCTGCACTCATACTTTTCCCGCGTCTGGCGCTCGGGCTGAGCGGGTTTGAAACCGGCGTTTCGGTCATGCCGCTGATTCGAGGCGAGCAACGAGACAGCGAACAAGACAGACCCTATGGCCGGATTCGCAACACGCGCAAGCTGCTGATCACTGCTGCGGCCATTATGAGCGTATTGCTGCTGATTTCGAGCTTCGCGACTGCTTTGCTAATTCCTCCGCAGGCTTATCAAGAGGGAGGCCCAGCAAGTGGTCGCGCAATCGCTTATATGGCGCATCAGTACCTCGGAAACGTCTTCGGCTCCATCTACGACATGTCGACGATTCTGGTGCTTTGGTTCGCCGGAGCCTCTGCGATGGCGGGCCTACTGCATATAGTGCCGCGTTATCTCCCCCGTGTTGGCCTCGCGCCGCATTGGGTCGCCTATGCCCGGCCTCTCGTGCTCGTGCTCTTCGGCTTCGATGTTTTGATTACGCTGATTTTCCACGCGAACGTCGATGCGCAAGGCGGTGCATACGCGACCGGAGTGCTGATTTTGATGTCTTCTGCCGCCATCGCCTCAGCTATTTCGCTTTGGAAAGAACGTTCATTTCTTTTGGGCCTCTACTGCTGGGCAGTGGTCATTGTGTTCGCATACACCACCATGGCTAATATCGCCGAGCGTACTGACGGCATCATCATCGCCGCCTTTTTCATCCTTTTTATTCTGGTCCTGAGTGGCATAAGCCGCTATATGCGATCCACGGAGCTGCGCGTTGAGGGCCATCGTTTTTGCGATGCAGAATCGCAGCGTCTATGGAACCAGCTCTGCCGTGAAAAAGCGAACCTGGTCCCTGTTGACAGCTTTGACCTTGAGATCCGCAGAAGCCATGCGGAACAAATGACTCGGTATTATCGCTTCAATGGTCCTCTCGCCTTTGTGCGCGTCAATCTTCTCGATAACCGCAGCGAGTTCCTCTCGCCTATCGAAGTCACGGTCACGAACAAAGGCCGGGAGTATCTCATCACAGCGTCGCAAGCCGTCGCCAAAGCGAACACGGTTGCTTATTTGAGCGAGTTGATGCATCCAGCCGGAATTTTTGTCAGGCTGACCCGGCTGAACCCGATGCGCCAGTCCTTCCGGTATCTCTTGCTCGGAGAAGGAGAGACGGGACTAATGGTTTACTCCATCCTCCAGCACTACTGGGAGGTGACGCACACGCGCGAAGATCGTCCCTGTATTTTCCTGATGAGTGATTAAAACCATTCCCTCGGATAATAGAGATAGCTTTCCATGCGTCTCGCTTGTGCCGGCCTGTCGAGCCGGTTTGAACAGACTTGGTCCGATAAGGGAACTGTCGTCACCCCTTCTCCGCTCCTCGCTGCAGTAGCGGCGCAACAGTTCTCCACTTATCAGCTCAGTCAAGGGGTCGAGGCTTGGCGACGCCCTGCCACTTACAGCATGAATGCATATTTAGCGGCTTGCTGGCAGGAAGCGCGGTACAACGCGATGGATATAGCCACGCTCCTTTCACCTCCCCAGGAACGGCTTCTTTGGCAGAGCATCATTGAACAGGAACATCCCGATCTATTCGATGTCAATGCCATAGCCGGTATGGCGCGGCGATCCGCACAGCTGATTGCCGAGTGGCATATCCCGGCTGAAGGGGATTTGTGGAACGACCATCCGGACGCACTACAGTTTCAGGTCTGGCGCAAAGATTTCCGTCGTAAGTGCCACGAGGAGGGTTGGATCACGCGGTCCGACCTGTGGCAGCTACTCCCGAAGTGGATCGCTTCCGGGTACTGCAGCACCGACGGAGTAGTGTTCGCCGGCTTCACCACTCTCACCCCCGCCTTTGAGCAACTAAAGCGTTCGCTCGCAGACCGCGCCACCATGGAACCGCTCTCATCGCGGCATCCGGGTCAATTCGCGCCGACCAGGTCTTGCGCTGATTTTAACGAAGAGATAGAGCAAGCCGCTCGCTGGGCACGCGCGATGTTTGAACTGCAACCCTCGCGTTCCATCGGCATTTTTGTGCCGGACCTCTCGACCCACCAGGCGCTCGTCAAACGTACTTTCGAGCAAATTTTCTATCCTTCCGCCAGCCTGCACACTGAACATCGAGAGGGCTCCGTCTTTCACGTGGCAGCGATCGCGCCACTCCGGAATTCTCCGCTGATCGAAAGCGCATTGCTGCTGCTTGAGCTTGCGTACCCGCGAATTCATCACGCTGATGCCAGTGCCATTCTTCGCTCTCCCTTTATAGCCGGTGCAGCCATCGAGCGAAGCGCTCGTGCACTCGCTGATTTGCGTTTGCGACGGCTCCGTGAGCTTGACGTGTCGATCGATCAAATGCAAAGGGCGACAAAGGATTGTCCTGTTCTCACACGCTTACTTCGCGCTGTCCGCCAAGTTCTACCGAACGAAGCCCAAGCTAGAGAACTGCCCGCCTGGAGCAACTTCATTGGGGATCTACTTCAAGCGGTTGGCTGGCCCGGTGACGCGGAACTCACTTCACGAGAGCAACATCTTGTCGAAAAATGGAAGGAAGCACTTTCAGTTTTGGCCAGCTTGGGCTTGGTCTCACGTCAGGTTTCATACGCAACGGCTCTGGCATACCTGCGCCGGCTACTCGATGTGGCCGGATCTCAAATGGATGATTGGTTTTCGCCCGTACAAATTTTCGACGCTGCTGATGCCCCGGGTCTGGAATTCGATTGCGCATTCCTCACAGGTCTTTCTGACGAGACGTGGCCTCCTGCACTCCAGCTGTCTCGCCTCGTTCCACTAAGGCTCCAGTGTGCGCACGAAATACCGGGCAGCTCACCTGCGAACGCCCAGCGCGAGCGCGAACGCATCACTCGATCCTTGTTCTCCACCGCGCCTATAGTCGTTGGAACGTACTCCGGGCGCCTCTCGCCCGTCGCGCACCGATTTACTAAGACGACTGGCGAGTTCCCGCGCTGGGAAGGCAAGCTGCCACGGCAGTCATACACTCCCACATCCCTCGAGCAAATCCACGATTCCAACGCGCCCCCGTACCACGCAACAGGGGAGACCCGGGGTGGAACGCATATCATCAAGGCACAATCGCTGTGCCCCTTCCGCGCCTTTGCCGAGATGCGGTTGCATGCTGAGATGTTGGACGATGCCTGCTTCGGCCTCGACGCTCGTGAACGAGGTGGATTACTCCACAAGGCGCTCCAGCTTGTTTGGCAGGAGCTTCAAACGCAAACTCGCCTTCGTTCGACTCCGGACAATCAACTCCACAGCCTTGTTTCCGAGGCTGTCAGCGTGGCAGTGAAAGGGGAGCAGGACAGTCCATTTCACGAGCAAAATAGCCTTGCGGAGCGCGAACGGCTTGAAGGGCTTATTCTCGATTGGCTTCCTCTCGAGGGCGCCAGGAAACAGCCCTTCGCGGTCGAGGTCACCGAGCAGAATCGATCTTTCGAAATAGCTGGGCTCCAGGTTCACCTCCGTATAGATCGTGTTGACCGTCTTAACAATGGCAAGCTTGTCCTCATTGACTATAAGAGCGGGCAACCAAAGCGGAAACAGCTAGAGGGCAATCGCCCTGAAGAGCCGCAACTGCTAGTCTATGCAGCCGCACTCGGAAATAATGTCGAGGGAATCTTTTTCGGTCAACTGAAGGCCCGTGATCTTCGTGGAGTCGGCTTTTCGCGCGAGAAGCAGTTTCTCGACAAAACGGCCGAGGTAAGGCACGACTGGCAGTCCTTCATGCAGACATCCCGGCAGAATATAGAACGAATAACGCACAGTTTTGTGGAAGGCTTTGCGGTGGTCCATCCCCTGAAAGGGGCGTGCGCTTACTGTGGCATGAAGCCGCTTTGCCGGGTCAATGAATCAAAGCAGCGCGAGCAGGAAGACCAGGAATGATCTCGGATGAGCTTGAGCGTGAGAAAGCTCTCGACCCCACTTGCTCATTTATCGTTGAGGCTCCCGCAGGTTCAGGAAAGACCGGCGTCCTGATTCAACGCTACCTGCGTTTGCTAGGCGGCGTCGAGCGTCCTGAGTCTGTGGTCGCCATAACGTTTACGCGGAAGGCTGCGGGTGAAATTAAGGACCGAGTGCTGAAGGCGCTCCGAGATGCCAACCAGGATTCGGCGGCTGAGGAGGACGAATACGAAAAGAGCCTTCGGGAACTTGCGCATGGGGTTCTAAAACGCGATCGCGAGAAGCATTGGAATCTGCTTGACGACCCGTCGCGGTTGCAGATCCAAACCATCGACGCGCTGTGTGCCATGCTGACGCGTCAAATGCCGGTAGTATCCCGTTTTGGCGGCCTCGCTCAGGTTCTGGAGAGCCCAAACGAGCTGTACCACTTGGCTGCGCGCCGCGCATTAAGCGATCTCACCGTGCGAGGCGAAGACTTGCCTGCGTTATTTCGCCGTGTCTCGCTACATTTTGATAACGATGTTTCGCGCCTGGAAGGGCAAGTTGCTCGCATGTTGGAGCGTCGGGACCAATGGGAAAACCTCAGCGGCGATTCACATCCGCAACTGGTACAAGACTTCTGCCGGCTGCTCGATTTCGCCGAGCACAGCTTGGAGGAAGTGTTCCGCGAGCGGGGGCAAGTCGACTTCACTGAAGTTACGCGCGCCGCTATCAGGGCGCTCGGTACACCCGATCGGCCCAGCGACCTTCTCTATTCGCTGGATTACCGAATCGAGCATTTGCTTGTCGACGAATTTCAAGATACTTCGCGCAGCCAGTATGCATTGCTTAAGGCGTTGACGGAACAGTGGTCCGAAGATGATGGCCATACCTTGTTTCTGGTGGGTGATCCGTTGCAAAGCATCTACCGGTTTCGCGAAGCTGAGATAGCGTTATTCCTTCAAAGCTGGAACGAGAAGCAACTCGGATCGGTTCGCTTGAACCCCATCCGGCTGACCACGAACTTCCGTTCCACGCCGGAGATCGTTGAATGGACTGTAAAGATCTTCGACCCGATCATGTCAACTGACGATCCGGCCCATGGAGGAGTGAAATTGCGACCATCTTGCGCATCGCGTTCAAAGAGCCACACAGGGCCAAAAGTGATTCCTTTCATCGAAGACAAGGGTGAGGAAGAAGCGAAGCAGGTTGTGAAGCTTGTAAAGCAGGCTTTGCCGAAAGGTCAGGTTGCAATTCTGGTTAGAAGCCGAACGCATGTGGTGTCTATCCTGCCCGCGCTTCGCGCCGCTGGCATCACGTACGAAGCCGTGGAGATTGATGCATTGAAAGAGGAGCAGCATGTTCTCGATTTGATTTCGCTGACGCGGGCTGTCCTCCATCTGGGGGACCGCCTTTCGTGGCTGGCATGCTTACGCGCACCCTGGTGCGGCCTGACGGTGGGCGATCTGAGTCTACTCGCCGAGAACGAGCGAGATCGAACCATTCTCGACTTGCTTTCAGATCCGCAAAAAATCGCTTCGCTTTCAGCGGATGGCCGGAGCAGGGCAGTGCGCGTACAAGAGATTCTGTTTCATGCCGTCGCGCATGCCGGTCGTGTGCCGTTGCGCGACTTGGTCGAGCAGACCTGGGTTCGACTAGGAGGCCCTGCAATTCTGCACCAAAGCAATCATCTCGAAGACGCTGACACCTTCTTCAGCCTGCTCGAAAACTTCGAACAAGGCGGCATTATCCGCGATTTTAGTCTCCTGAATGAGCGCCTGGAATATCTATTCGCGCGGCCCGCCGCCGATGCCGATCGTGTGCAGGTGCTGACCATTCATAAAGCGAAAGGACTGGAGTTCGATACAGTCATTCTTCCCCAACTCGGCACTGGGGCAAGGCGCTCTGATCACGACCTGCTCATCTGGACTGAACAGATCGGAGTCGACAACACGAAAAGCCTTTTGATCGCAGCTCAACCACAGACCGGCGCGAGCGATCGTGCGTATGACCACATCTGCGAAGAGATCAAGGTGAAAGAGGAACACGAGCTGAAGCGGCTGTTTTATGTGGCGGCAACCAGAGCGAAAAACGAGTTGTACTTGCTGGGTAGTACGGGAACCAAGAACAATCGCTCCGAATGTAAAAAAGCAGCGAGCAACACTTTCCTGGGACTCATATGGAACAGTGTCGAGCCTCTATTTGAAAGTGAACGCCGCCGCAAATCGCCGGTGCAGACGACTCTTTTCGCAGCTCAGGACGAAGCGCCGAAAACGATATTGCATCGCTTACCGGCAAACTGGCGCGCTCCGCGGCTCGATTCCTCCGTCCATTGGCAACCGGAACTCCGCCGTGCCACTGCATCGGCGCGCACAGTTACCTATGAATGGGTCAGTGACACTGGCCGCCACGCCGGAACCGTTGTTCACGAGATGTTAAAGCGAATCACGCGGGAAGGCACAACCGCTTGGGGAACGGAGCGGTTAGGCAAGCTTGCCCCGATGATCAAATCGGAGCTGCTGCGGCTGGGCGTTGCGGCTTCGGAAGAACCAGAGGCCTCCGCGCGCGTGCTGCGGGCCTTGAATAATACACTTGCGAGTGAACGCGGTCAGTGGATCTTACGCCCGCATCCTGAAACCCGGTCGGAGTGGCCGCTCGCAGGTCGCCTGCAGGACAAGCTCATTAGTGGAACCGTTGATCGTATCTTCCGAGACGAGGAGGATCGTCTGTGGATTATCGACTACAAAACCGGCGAGCACGAGGGAGGACGCCTCGAGGCTTTTCTAAAGCGTGAGCAGCGCCGCTATCAGGCTCAGCTCGATACCTACGCTGCGCTGATGTCGCGTATCGCCAAAGGTCCCATCTGGCTCGGGCTTTACTTCCCCTTACTTGATGGCTGGCGCGAGTGGCGCTTCGAAGAGGAAGTTGCACTGTCGGCTAATTACACTGGTTTGTGATGGCAACCAAACTTACGGCCAATATCAAAGCTGGCGGTTGCGCATCAAAGCTGAGCCCAAAAATTCTCGACCGGGCTCTCAAGGCTGTACCGCTCTTGACCAATGAAAAAGTCTTGGTCGACTATGACACGGCGGATGACGCTGGCGTTTACGATTTAACCCAAGCCGGCGGGACGCCGCTGGCGATGGTGCAAACTGTCGATTTTTTCACGCCGATAGTTGACGATCCATACACCTTTGGCGGAATCGCCGCGGCTAACGCGTTAAGCGACGTGTACGCCATGGGCGGTCGACCTGTCACGGCGCTCTCGTTGGTCGTGTTTCCTGCCAAAGGGGATATTGAGGACCTCGAAGCGATCCTCAAGGGCGGCGCTGAAAAGATTCATGAATCCGGGTGCGTGATTCTGGGTGGTCACAGCATTTCCGAGGATGAGGTGAAATTCGGCTATGCCGTCACTGGCCTGATCGACCCAAAGCGTATCCTGACCAACGCTGGCGCAAGACCAGGAGACGTGCTGCTCTTCACGAAGCGAATCGGTACCGGTGTTATCTCGACTGCCCTCAAGAACGGTTTTGCCGAACGAACTCACATCGAAGCATCGATAGAGCAAATGCTTACTCTCAATCGGGATATCTGCGGAGCCATGCTTGAGCTCGACGTTCATGGCTGCACGGACGTAACCGGCTTCGGCCTGTTAGGTCATGCGCGCGAAATGGCGCTCGCCAGCAAGGTAACACTCGAAATCTCGGCTAGCGCGGTTCGTTTCCTACCGGGTGCAATTGAATACTCGAAAGCCGGGGCGTATTCGGGCGGTCTGAAGAACAATCGCGGGTTCGTCGAAAGCTGCGTGATCATGCCGCTCGGGATAACGGCTGAAATTGAAGCTCTGCTTTATGACCCACAAACTTCTGGCGGATTGCTCATCTCGCTTGGCGAAGAGGATGCAAAGACGCTGCTCGATCGGAGACCCGAGGCGTATGTGATCGGACGGGCCAGGAATTACGGGACGAAGCCACTTGAGGTGAAGCTCTGATTGAAAAAACGAACCCATTGATTGTCGCCCTGGACGTAGAAAACGCCGCCGCGGCACTCCAGCTGGTTGAAAAGATTGGTCCAGCAACAAATTTCTACAAGGTCGGAATGGAGTTGTACGCTGCCGCCGGGATGGAGATCGTTTCGCAATTGGGTTCGTCCGGTAAAAACGTATTCCTCGATCTAAAGCTCTACGACATCGCCGAGACTGTAAAGCGCGCCACGCGGCAGATCTGCCAAAGGAGCGCCCCGACTTTTTTGACAGTGCACGGCAGCCGAGCGATTATGCAGGCCGCAGTGGAAGGCCGGGGAGACAGCAACACGAAACTGCTTGCGGTAACCGTCCTGACCAGTTTCGATCAGGAAGACATGGCCGATTTGGGTTTTTCCGTGCCGGTTTCCGTTTTAGTCGAGCTTCGTGTGAGGAAAGCAGTGGAAAGTGGAATGGACGGAGTTGTTTGCTCACCGCTCGAAATAGCGCGAGTTCGGGAGATCGGAGGACCGAAGCTGATCATTGTTACTCCCGGAGTTCGTTCAATTGGGGCCGCTGTGGGCGATCAGAAGCGGGTTGCCACCCCAGCTGACGCGATGCGGGATGGCGCGAACTACCTGGTGATCGGCCGCCAAGTCACGCGTGCTTCCAATCCAGAGGCGGCGTGCCAAGAAATTCTCGCGGAAATAGCAGCCTACCGCACGCCGTTTTAGTGAAAAGGCCTTAGTGCAGACTCAGTTAAAGAGCATGTTTCGGCTTGTTCAGCTAAAGCGGTTATGCACATGCCTCGTGGCCGCTTCGGCGTTGGTGGCCGCCCCACTACTTTCTGCGCAGGCAATCAGCGCGTTGTTTTCCAGCTCTAAGGCGCCTTCTGCGCCTCCCGCTCCTGCTGATCCGCTGAATCGAACCACGCCGCGGAGTTCGATCTACAGCTTTCTTCAAGCTTGCCACGATGACAATCTTCTCCGAGCTTCCCAGTATCTGGATTTGCGAAGGATCAGGCCAGAACAACGCGTGAGGCAAGGACCTGAGCTCGCAAAACAGTTAGGATTGCTTCTCGATCGCGACCCGCATTTTGAAGTACAGAAGTTGAGCAACACACCAGAAGGAGACCTGACAGAGAGCCTGGCGACGGATCGCGAAAGCCTCGACACCTTCAATCTGAACGGACGGCCTGTTTCGCTGCAAATGCAACGCGTGAATCAGAATAGCGTGAGCGTGTGGTTGGTTTCTGCCGATAGCGTCGCCCACATTCCGGAGTTGAGCGTTTTGCTGCGCGAATCAGCGTTCGAGAAGAAGCTACCCGCTCCGCTGGTATCGATTCAGTTGCTCGATACGCCTTTGTGGGCTTGGCTGGCGTTGGTGTTATTAGCTTTGCTGCTTGCGGTACTTTCGCGCCTTCTCTCCAGAGTTGTCATTGCAATTGTGAAGCCACTTGCGAAGCGGTACTCGAAATGGTTCCACGCGCGCAGACTTGAAGAGTTCACCGAGCCGCTTCGGTTGCTCCTCTCAATTGCGGTGTTTAGAGTCTGGATGGGCGTGATTGCCCCTTCTGCGCTGCTTCGGTTCTTCCTGGATCGGGTAGTTACATTGCTGTTCTTTGTCGGAACCGCGGCCTTCGTAATGCGGGTTGTAGATGTGATCTCTGACCGGATCATCTCGCGCCTGGACCCGAAGGAGCGGGCGCTTTCGTACTCGGTTTTGCCGCTCGGCGTCAGGTTCGTGAAGATCTGCATCTTCTGCATTGCAGTTCTAATGACGCTGTCGTATTGGGGGTATAACACAAACGCGATTCTCGCGGGCGTTGGCGTAGGTGGTTTAGCCGTCGCACTTGCCGCCCAAAAGACGATCGAAAATCTGTTTGGCGGCATCTCCGTCATTACCGACCGGCCTGTTCTAGTGGGCGATTTTTGCCAATTTGGAGGTCAGGTAGGCACTGTAGAAGACATTGGGCTGCGGTCGACGAGAATCCGCACACTGGATCGCACGGTTGTGACGGTTCCGAATTCTTCGTTCTCTACGATGACGCTTGAAAATTTTTCAAGACGCGACCGGATCTGGTTCCACCCAACGCTACGATTACAGAGAGGCACTCAACCAGAACAGATCCAGCAGTTGATGGATGCCATCACAAAGATGTTGGAAGAGCATCCCATGCTGGATGCCTCTGGTGTTCCGCTGCGCTTCACAAAGATTAGCCCGGAGTCGTTTGATCTCGAAGTGTTCGCGTATGTTCTAACTCCGGATTACAACGAGTTTTTAAAAATACAGTCGGAATTGTTGCTGAAGATTTTAGAAGCTTCGTCTACCCTCAACGTTCGTTTTGCCGTGCCATTTCAAGAATCAATGGTGCTGACAAACGACACGCATAGGCCGAACAGGGAGTCTCAACCCAGCGAGTCAGCGCAGACCAGTTCGGATATCGGCAAACCCGTTTAGGGTTTAGCAGCGTTAGTGGACAAGCATTTCCGTCAGCACGCGTCCGGATGAGCCGCTCGGCGTCTGAATGCTAAGCATTGTGGCGAGTGTGGGCGCAATATCGTTCACCTCGATCGTATTGTCGTAGCGTCCAGGCTTGATGCCAGGTCCCCGAAAGAGCACGGGAACGTGGCGGTCGTAAGCGTACGGCGAAAAGTGTGACGTGCCGTGAGTGCCCGGGACGTAGTTTGGCTCGAGCACTACGGAGATGTCGCCGCTACGTTTTGGATAATAGCCGTTCATTGCAGCGCGGGCAATGAAGTCGCCAGCAATGCCGTTATCGAGTTGCTCACGGGTATAAACTCGCGCTACATGGAGCTCGGGAGCTGAAAGCAACGCTTCTTTTGCAACCCGGTAAACGTCTTCTTCAGTGACGGACTTTCCGCCGGCGGTATTGACGTTCTGCAGAGCGGTGCGATTCAGATAGAGGCTAGTTTCACCAGCTGGAATCAGCCAGTCAGCTCGACCGAATCGAGCCGTTAAGGCATCCTCGACCACCTTTTCGAAGTTCGCAGATACATAGCCGCCCGGCATTTTATCGGCCTTATCACGGTCGGGCAGAGGAGCGACGCCGTGGTCCGCGGATAGAACGATGCTCACGTTGCCTAGTCCTACTTGCTGGTCGATCCGGTCAAACAGCTTGCTCAGCAGTTGATCAGTGCGAATGGCCATGTCGCGAACCTCGGGCGCATCGGGACCGACCGCGTGCCCGACATAGTCGTTCGAGGAGAAGGAGACAGTCAGTAAATCCGTTGCTCCACGCTGTCCAAGTTTCTCGCCGGTGAGCGCTTGCTCCGCGAATTGCTCGATCAGCTCATTTCCCCAAGGGCCTGCCGGCAACTTTTCGTAAGGCGCTTTACTCGTGCTGCTGGCGCGAAAACCCCATTTGGGAAAACCCTCCCACTTGCGGTCGACATATTTATCCGGAAGCTTGCGCTCATTGAAGGACTTCGCCCATTCAGGCAGCTCATGCATATAGAAGGTGCTGGTGATGAAGTTTCCACTGACATCATCAAACCAAAAGGCACCCGTGCCGCGATGTCCGGAGGGAAGAATGGCACTACGAGCTTTGATGGAAATGCCGATCACTCTGGAATCTTCGTGAGCGTCGCGAAGCTCGTCCCCGACAGTGCTGACGAGGAGTCTTTTGGGTGACGAGGGATCAGAATCGGTGCATTTCGCCGCTTTCTGTTCAGAATGTCCCCCGACGATGGCCACATCCCAATCACAAACGCTCGTGACAACCTGCGCTTCTTGGCGGTCGTACCAGGCATTCCCCACAATCCCGCTCACCGCCGGCATGGCACCCGACATGAAGATGCTGTGACCTACCGCCGTGACAGTCGGAACATGCGCATAAAATGCATTTGTGAAAACCGCACCTTGAGACATCAGTTGATCGAGACCACCGTGGTAGTCCGTTCGGAAGCGAGTCAGGTAATCGTAGCGGAACTGGTCGATCATGATACCGACGACAAGTTTGGGTTTCGGAGCATTCGCTACGAAAGAAGGAGCGAGTAAGCAAAGTAAGCTAACGAAGAAGATGGCCAGGCGGAAGACGGGCATGCGGCCTAAGATAAGCAAACAATCCTAATCAGGCTGGCGACCTGGCGCCTGCGGTTCAGCCGCCGATTACGCCGGTGGGGCGACTGCCTTGACGTGGGGACTTTCGGTCCCGAGCCATTCGGGGTGAGTCGCGGTGCTGTCGAAGTGCGCGCTGGTTTTAAAGAGCTCCCATTTGCCGTCGGCGGCGGCGGGCGCGGTCCGGGCAAGAAGCGCGGCAATCTGATCTTTGGTCACCTGTTTGTAAGTGCGAGCAGCTTGAAGGGCCTGATCCAGCAGCTCGGGTTTATCGATGCCTGTAATCACGACCGAAGCCGGCAGACTCAGCGCGTAATGCAGGCACTCCATTGCGGTCGCGACCTTGCTTTTCAAAATCGTCGTGTCGCCCATGCTCTTCATCCCGAGGACTCCTATGTTGCGTTTTAGCAGTTCGGGCAGAACCAGATGACCGAAGCTGCGGAAGTGTGCGTCCATGACGTTCAGCGGCATTTGCACGGTGTCGAACTGAAATTTGTGGCGCTCGGCGGCTTCGATCATGTAGAGATGAATGTGCGGATCCTTGTGGCCAGTGAAGCCGATATAGCGCGTTTTGCCGGCTTTCTTTGCGGCGAGAAAAGCCTCAATCGCGCCACTTTCGGAGAAAATCCGGTCTGCATCATCGTACCGAATGATCTCGTGAAACTGCAGCAGATCCACGTGGTCGGTTTGCAGGCGCTTCAGTGATTGATCTATCTGTTTCGCGGCCGCTTCCTTCGTGCGGCCATCAATCTTGGTCATCAGGAACGCGCGTTTGCGGTAGCCGTCCTGCTTGAGGGCGGTCCCCATACGTTTTTCGCTGTCGCCGTTGTTGTAATCCCAGGAATTGTCGAGAAAATTGATGCCGTGGTCGACACCCGAGTGGATCAATTTGATGGCATCAGATTCACTGATCCCGGGCTTTCCCAGGTGGAAGCCACCCATGCCGATGCAAGAGATTTTCTCGCCCGTGTGTCCGAGGACCCGATACGGCATCCCACTCCCGCCAGCTTCGCCTCCTGGTCCTGAACCTGCGGCAGTCAAGCCAATTCCCATAGCCAAAAGCACCTCACGCCTGTTTGATGTAGTTGCATCTCTCACAGGCTGTAGATGCCTTCTGGACGGCTAGTATCACGGGAATTTCACAGCAGGGGGGCGGCATCGTTGCTTCGCCAAACGCCTCTCCAGCCGCGCCTGCCGATGCCTCAGCGCGCAGGATTGCTCAAATTCAAGCGCTCGACTCGTAAATTCGAGGGCCCTCACGTAGTCACGTTCTTCATGCTCGTAGTGTTTCGCCATCTCTTCGAGAGCGCACACGCGGTATTCATTTCTACACGTTGCAAGCTCGGACAATATATTTAACGCGGCCGCAGAACGCCCTAATTTCTTTTCGAGTATCGCGGTATCCCAAAGTGCCCGGAATAGCAGGGCATCCGGCAGTCCCGCCTGAATTGCACGCTTCAGCAGTTCAAGACCTTGCTCATGCTCTTCTGCCGAGATCAGCCATCGGGCGATACCCGCCAAATCCTCACCACGCCTCACCCCGACTCGTGCCAGTGACTCCGAATCCGTAGTTCGAAAGGCTGCGGGTACAATGGCGGTTAGACACGCAAGCGTCAAAATGTCCATCGCATTGTGATGGAAAATAGGCACAAGCCGGCAAGCTTCGCGCGATCGCAGGTATTCGAAATACACATAAGGGATCAGTTCTCCGGCCAAATCCCCTTCGCGGTATACACCGAGAATTTGCTCCTCGAGTTGCATCAGCCGGCAGCTTGCCAGTCTCAGCTTCCACAGCCTGCGCGCGCCATGCAGCAGATCAAGATGCCCCAGCCTGGCAAACGGAGGCTTGTGCCGGGTCATTACATAACGGGTCTCAAGCAGCGGTTGATCGTAGCTCTTGCCGTTGTATGTGATCAGCACGTCGAAGTCATTCAAATATGCTCCGAGCGCAGCCAGAATGCTTCGCTCTTCGGCATACTCACGCATGAAAAATTGGCGAACCCGGAATCCTTCGCGAGTGATCCGTCCGACGCCAATCAAGAAGGCGTAAGTGCCAGATCCTCCAGCCAACCCTGTGGTCTCTGTGTCCAGGAACGCCCAACGGCATGGAGGAGCGGTGCGAATCTCGCCGTTACCTAAGATGTTCAGCAAATCGTTCGGCAGATCCGCTAACGCACCCACATCCGCAGAACCGTGGGTCTTGTGTGATGCAAACAGCCGTTCCGTTTGGAAGTACTTTCCGAACTCGTTCTCTACAACCTGGCCCTCCGACCACTCCTCAATGTACGAGCGAGCTGAGCTTCGGTGGATGCTCTGAGCAGGCGCGGCGAGTGAGGGCGGTTTCGGTTTAGCGGATTGAGTACTGAATTTATGGCTGATGAGTGCGATCTGCCGTTTGAGGCGGGCAAGTTGTTCGTCAGTGTCCAGCATCGCAGGCTTCGCCTTTTATTTGCCAAGTATAGCTTGCTCTCAATACCTTTGTCACCGGAATCCGAATTATTGGTCCGCTTAGGATGGTTCCATGTCGCGTTATTGGCTTCTGCTGCTGTTTTCTTCGGTGATCCTTTCTGAAAGCTTGTTCGCGGCCGACGATTTCGACATCCCGGCGCACTACACGAAGTATGAGCATCAGATTCCGATGAGGGATGGAAAGCGATTGTGGACCGCAGTTTATTTACCAAAAGACGGATCGGAGAAATATCCGATCCTGATAACTCGAACACCGTATAGTGTTGCGCCGTATGGTCTGAGTGCGTATCCGAAAACACTGGGCCCTTCACTTAAATTTGCTCGGGACAAATTCATCTTTGCTTACCAGGACGTTCGTGGACGCTTTATGTCGGAAGGTCAGTGGCTCGAGATGACGCCGGCGAAGGACGTAAAAACGGGACAGAACGATGTGGATGAGAGCTCCGATACCTACGACACGATCGAATGGCTGATCAAGAACGTGCCGAACAACAACGGCAAGGTCGGTTTATTCGGAACTTCTTACCCCGGCTTCTATACGAGCGCGGGAATGATAGACGCGCATCCCGCGCTAGTGGCAGCATCTCCACAAGCCCCGGTTGCCGACCTTTACATGGGTGACGATGCGTTTCACAATGGCGCATTTTTTCTGATAGCGAATTTCAGCTTCTACAAGTTTTTTGGAAAGCAGAATAATCCCCAACGCCCAAAGCACGAAATGTCCTTCGATTATGGAACGAAAGATGGATACCCGTTCTACCTGGATACGGGTTCGCTCGTCAACGCGGACGAGAAGTACTTCAAATATCAAAATCCGTACTGGACTGACATTATCAAGCATCCGAACTACGACGCATTCTGGAAAACCCGGAACATTTTGCCTCATCTGAAAAGCATCAAGCCCGCCGTTCTGGTTGTGGGCGGCTGGTTCGACGCGGAGGATCTCTCGGGAACGCTCAAGACCTATCGGACGATTCAAAAGCAATCTCCCGGCACCCTAGACAAACTCGTT
This sequence comes from Bryobacteraceae bacterium, assembly GCA_051003475.1. GTDB lineage: Bacteria > Acidobacteriota > Terriglobia > Bryobacterales > Bryobacteraceae > Bog-105. Next base: position 10,806 of record JBPCLH010000164.1, on the reverse strand, counting down.
ATGGGTCCATGGGTTCATGGCGGATGGGAACGGGCCAAGGGAGACAAGCTAGGCGATATTTCATTCGGATCTAACACGGCCGATTTTTTTCGCGACGAGATTGAGTATGCGTTCTTTCGTCATTATCTGAAGGGTGCCGAAGATCCTAAGCTTCCCCAGGCGTATGTTTTTGAAACCGGTAAGAATAGGTGGCAAAGGAAGGATCAGTGGCCCCCCTCCGATGCGGCGCCGCACAGATTCTACCTCCGTGCACATCGTGAGCTAAACGAACATCCGCCGGCGGAGACTTCGGCTTTTGACGAGTACGTCAGCGACCCCAATAACCCCATACCGTTTTTCGCCAAGCCAACGCTAGAAATGACTCGCGAATACATGGAGGCTGACCAGCGGTTCGTCCAAAGCCGTCCAGACGTGTTGAGTTACGAAACGGAACCTCTAACACAAGACATGACGATTGCGGGATCGATAACACCTTCGCTATTCGTCTCGACGAGCGGAACGGATTCGGATTACGTGGTGAAGCTAATTGATGTTTACCCCGACAATTCAGGCGGCGCGCTGAGCGGGTACGAGGAGCTTGTACGCGGCGAGCCATTCCGCGGCAAATTTCGCAAGAGCTTTGAGAAGCCCGAACCGTTCAGGCCTGGCGAGATCGAGCGGATTCACTTCACTATGCCGGATGTCTATCATTGTTTCCAAAAGGGACACCGCATCATGGTTCAAGTGCAGAGTTCGTGGTTTCCTCTAGTAGACAGGAATCCTCAGACGTTTGTAAATATTCCGACAGCAAAGGCAAATGATTTCCAAAAGGCGACAGAGCGCATCTACCGATCAAGCAGCGCTGCGTCGTTTATTGAGGTGAATGTCGAACCAATAGCACCGGCGGCTAGCAATTGACGCCCGAAGCAAGAAAGCCGCCATCGACTGCGATGCACTGACCGGTGATAAAGCTCGCTGCATCAGAAGCAAGTAAGATCGCGACTCCTATCAGCTCACCAACGTTGCCAAATCGCTTCATTGGCGTTCTGATCAGCAGTTCGTGTCCGCGATCCGTTCCATCCAGAAGACCGGCATTCAGGTCGGTACGGAAAACGCCCGGTGCGATCGCATTTACATTGATTCCTTTGGGCGCCCATTCGATAGCGAGATTCCGGGTTAACCCAAGCACGGCAGATTTGGAAGCGGTGTAGGGCGTAATTTCAAAAAAGCCTACATATGACGTGAGCGAAGCGATATTGATGATGCGTCCTCGTGTACTTTTGACGAGCGGCTCATAGAAGCTTTGGCAGGCTCGAAAGGTGCCGGTAACGTTGATGTCCATAATGCCATTCCATTCGTCTTCGGTGACGGTCTGAGTTGGTTTCCGGAAATTCTGCCCGGCAGAGTTAACCAGGATATCCACACGCTCGAACCTTTCTAGAACCGCATCACGCAGTTTGTCAATTGACTCACGACTCGAAGCATCTACCGGAATTCGCATTGTCTTCTGACCGAGTTTTTCGACCTCATCCCCGACCTCGTTGACCAAGGTGGCCCTGCGGCCGGTTGAGATCACATCCGCGCCAGCTTCAGCAAGGCCTAACGCGATCGCACGTCCAATACCGGAAGTTCCGCCCATCACGACCGCAACACGTCCGGAGAGATTGAATAGTTGTAATGACATGTTCCATTACTTTGTACCAGGAGCAGGAACGGCCATGGCTACCGGTACTCTTACTGAGCTTCGAAGGCCGGGTTATCGGGGATCATTGGATATGTCTTTAACACAGCCACCGAATGACCCGGAGCGGACGCAACGGTCGCGTTTGCGGGCGATTCTTCCTTACACAACTATCGCAATGATTATTGCCGCTCTATACGTCGTGTGGACTTTCTACTCACGCCATGAGGCGAATCGCGCGGCAGCTGAAGCGATACAGAAGAAAAAGGCCGAGGAGAACAAGCAGTTCGTGAGCCAGGTGTACGGATCGGGCGAGGTCAAATTTACGGCCATGTCGGCCGATACCGGCGTCTTAGCGCCAGGGCAAACCACTCAGTTGTGTTACGGGGTAGTCAACGCGAAGACGGTAAAGGTGGATCCTCCCGTCGAGCAACTCAAGCCTTCTTATCAGCATTGCTTCGAGGTCGCTCCCAAAAAAACCACCACATACACAATTACTGCTGAGAATGGGGCAGGGCATAGCAAAAGCGAGTCTCTCACTATTCAGGTCAGGTGAAAGGGCCGATTTTGGAGGCTTACCAGCGTTGCGGAGCAGAGTGGGAATCCGCTAGCTTAGTTGCTGGAGGAATGGCCGAGTGGTTGAAGGCGGCGGTCTTGAAAACCGTTAGCGTCGGAAGGCGCTCGGGGGTTCGAATCCCTCTTCCTCCGCCAGTAAGGCTTCTCGTGCGACTGGTAACTGCCGGCTGGATTGCGGAGGGTTCCCGGGCTTCACAGCAATGTAGACATGGCGCAGACGAGAGTGCAACCTATACAGCATTGAAGGAGGACGCGCATTGGAAAGTTAAGGAGAGTGCATTGCTGACGCGGCGCGCGTTTGGCGGAGCGGCGGCTTTTATGATCGTTCCGCGCTATTTGCTGGGCGGCAAAGGTTACGTTGCGCCGAGTGACCGGATCACGGTTGCGAGCATCGGGCTGGGGCGCCAGGGCCAGGTCGTCACGATGAATCTGCTGGGTCGGCCCGACGTTCAGGTGACAGCCGTTTGTGATTGTAATCGAGGGTCTAAGGATTACGTCGAATACGGCACCAACGCGCTTTTGAAGGCGGCGCGGAAGCTGTTGGGTCCGGCACATGAGAACTGGGGGCAGGATTTGGCATCGCCCGGGGAAGTGGATCTGAAGCACGGTTTCCACACGAGTCTGGGTATGGGCGGCCGCGAACCCGCAAAACGACTCGTTGAAGCTTATTACGGCTCACGGAACGACTCGCGAGCAGGTGGTTATAAAGGCTGCACTGCTTACGTCGATTTCCGCGAATTGATCGAGAAGGAAAAAGACTTGGACGCCGTGTATGTTGCGACGCCGGACCACTGGCATGTTCCCATCTCTCTTGCGGCGATGCGCAAGCACAAGCACGTGCTCTGTCAGAAGCCGATGGCGCACTCGATCGCCGATGCGCGGCGCATGGCGCAAACGGCACGCGAGATGAAAGTGGCCAACTCTCTGCCTGTGAACAATCCGTCTACGAAGGACACGCGGGTGATATCGGAATGGATCGGCGACGGTGCGATTGGAAACGTGCTCGAAGTCCACAACTGGTCGAGCAGGCCGTTTTGGCCACAAGGTGTCGATCGGCCGCAAGAGGCGCAACCTGTTCCCGAAGGTCTGGATTGGGATCTTTGGTTAGGCCAGCGGCGGAGCGTCCGTTCAACAGAGCGTATCTTCCATTTGTATGGCGCGGTTGGTATGACTTTGGGTGCGGCTCGTTCGGCGATATGGGATGTTACAGCTTCGCGGGTGTGTTCAAAATTCTGGGTCTGACTCCGCCCGTATCTGTCGAGGCGAGTTCGAGCGATTCCTACAGCGAGACCTTTCCCTTGGCGTCGATCGTGCATTTGAACTTTCCGGCTGAGGGAAGCCGCGGTCCTGTGCGAATGTCATGGTACGACGGAGGCTTGCAGTCACCTCGGCCTGGCGGGTTGAGGGAAAAAGGTCAGCGTCTGTTTATGGGCGGAGAGGATGGGGAAGGCATCATATATGTCGGCGATAGAGGAATTCTGCTCGCCGAATTTAATGGCGGAAGCCCGCGTGTTTATCCGGAATCGCCAAAATACAAGACACCTTCCAAGGAGGAAGAGGACGAGTTCGGGCACAATCCCGCTATCGATCAATGGATTGCGGCATGTAAAGGAGGACCGGCGCCGCTCGCCAACTTTGAAATTCAAAGCCCGGTGACGGAGGCTTTCCTTTTAGGATGTCTGGCGCAGCGTTTTCCGGGCGAACTACTCGAATGGGATACAGCCAAAATGCGCATCACAAGTTTCGAGAAAGCCAATGCCTTGATCGATCCACCGTGCCGCACGACATACAAGATCTAGGCAGCGAACTGCTGGCCCATGAGGATAGAGAGTGAAACGCCGGGAATTTCTTGAGAACTGCGCGAGAGCTGCCTTAGCAGCAGGAGTGAGCAAGATCGCTCTGCCACAAACGTCGGATACACCAAAAGCCCCCCTGCCACACGATCCCGAGAGGCGCTCACGCATTTGCATTTCTACATGCAGTTTTCACAATCTTTTTCCTCAGACGCGCGACGAGAAAGCTCCGCCGCTCACAGGAAAACCACTTGACGTGCTCGATTTTCCCGATATGATTGCGGATCATTACAGCATACACAATTTGGAGGTTGTCGCGCCGCATTTTGCTTCGACCGAGTCGTCGTACCTGCGTGATTTCAAAAGCCGGCTCGAGCGGGCGCACTCGCAACTGGTCAACATTCCGGTGGACATTGATGAGCTGTGGAACCAGCCGGCCTTGTCTGGAACCGAACAGCAGCGCGACCGAGCCATCTCTCTATACAATCCATGGATCGATATTGCGCATGATCTTGGAGCGCGATCCGTGCGATGCGATCCGGGCAAAGTGAATGCAGCAGACCCGTCGCCAACTATCGACTCCTATAAGGCGTTGGTTTCACGCGGCCGTTCGAAAGACATCCGCATCATCGTGGAGAATCATGGCGGAGTGGTTTCAGGGAGACCTGAAATGTTAGTGAAGATCCTCGAAACATCGGGTGCCGGTGCGCTGCCGGATTTTGGAAATTGGCCGAATGAAGAGACGCGGGAGCGAGGTCTACGGCTGATGTTTCCTCTCGCAACCACCGTGTGCCACGCGAAACTGAAGCAGGGAGGATTGGACTTTGCGCGGTGTATGCAAATCTCGAAGGAGGCGCATTTTCAAGGCGTATATTCGATTGAAGCCGGGGGGAAAGGCGATCCCTATAACGAGGTGCAGCAGGTGGTCGATTAACTGCATCGGTATTTGTAAGCGGACATAGCGGATCTGAGAAGATTGAGGTGATGCACGGCAATCGACGCATACGCGATCCGCAGACGTGAACCCTTCCAGATTCCATCAACACTCGAGGCTCGCGACTAGGGCGACCAGAATTTCCGGACACATTAGACATGCTCCCGAGACGGTCAGGTTTTTGCGGAGTGCCGCACCTGCGCTATTGCGTCAAGCCTCGAAGGAATATAAGCGCGAAGTTGTACCTGCACCGCATCGACCGAGGCCGAAATTGTGGCCGGATCGGGGTCTGCATGTGGCTTGGCTTGGCCATAGCACGGTACTGCTCGAGCTCGACGGTTTCACTATCCTCACAGATCCGGTGTTCAGCAGCCGTATCGGGGTGAACATCGGTCCACTTACGGTGGGCATGAAGCGGCTTATCGAGCCGGCAGCAGCAATAGAAGAACTTCCGCCTGTAGACCTGGTGCTGTTATCGCACGCGCACATGGATCATTTCGATCTGCCGAGCTTGCGGCATTTGGAGAATCGGCGGACCCATGTCATCACTGCTCACCGGACTTCTGATCTGCTGCGCCCGAGGCATTATGGGCGTGTGGACGAACTGCATTGGAACGAGACAATCCAGGCCGGAAGCGTTCAAGTTAGAGCCTTTGAAGTGTCCCATTGGGGCGCCCGGATGCGTAGCGATGTCTTTCGCGGCTACAACGGATATGTTATTGAGGCGGGCCGCTATCGCATCGTGTTCGGCGGTGATACTGCCTATACCGAATCGTTCAGGCAAGTACGCTCATCGCGCAAAACAGATTTAGCCATTATGCCGGTGGGGGCCTACGATCCGTGGATCCGCGTGCACTGTAATCCAGAGGAAGCATGGAGAATGGCTAATTTTACGGGAGCGGAGTTCGTACTTCCGGTTCATCATCAGACGTTTCAGCTCGGCCGGGAACCCCGGTTTGAGCCGATCGAGCGCATTGTGAAAGCGGCAGGCACAGCGCCCGAGCGCGTGTGTATTCACGAGATCGGTGAAGAGTTCCATTTGTAGATAGGGTGGCTTTACAGCTACTATTTGCTACTGAGCGCTTTTGCGATGGCGGTAGAGGCCAATAGTCCCATGACGTCGTACCCGGCAGCGTTCGGGTGAAGACCGTCAAGGGTCAGCTCTTTTTTCAACATCCCATTCTGATCGACCAGGGCTGAATAATAGTCGAGGTAGACGGCACCATTCGCGGCGGAGTAACTCTTGATCCACGCATTCAGGGCCAGAATCTTCTCGGGCGGGCGGCGGGCGGTTTGCGGCTGAATGTAATCGCAAACCGGCATGACGGAAGCCAAGACTACGCGAATCCCGTTCGCCTGTGCAAGCTGGACCATGGAGGCGAGATTCCCTTCGATGTCTTCGAGCGTCTCCGGCCCAGTGTTGCCCGCAATGTCGTTTGTTCCCGCCAGTATTACGACAACCCGAGGCTTGAGGGCGATGACATCTGGCCGGAAACGGACGAGCATCTGCGGAGTTGTCTGCCCACTGATCCCGCGATTGACATACGGCTTAGCGGGAAAGAAGATTCCTTGCTCTCGCCCCCAAGCGTCGGTGATTGAGTCTCCCATAAAGACGACCCGCTCTTCGGCAAGGGCTGGAGGAGCAAGTTTCGCGTTCTGGTCACGGTACCGGGACAAGTTCGCCCAATCCTGAAGTACGGCCTGAGCCTCGGTGAGTTGCGTCTGGAGCTTTTGGGCCTCAGACAACGTCTGGGAATAGGCGCTGGCAGCAAGAACTAGCGTCGAGATTAAAGTGATAGAGGCGATGGCAATCTTCAGGACCGATTCTCCTGATAGGAGATTATCGCAGAGGCGCACGCGGTGCTTGGGATCGTGATGACACGGACGATACAATCCGAAGCGTGGCGAAGACATCCCAAGACAAAGGGCCACTTGAGTTCACGGAGGCGCGGCTGATCGTCTTGGAAACCGTGCGCTCGATTTGTGAGGGGCATCGCAGAGAATCGGTTCCATTGGAAGAGGCACATGGGCGCGTGCTGGATGAATCGCTGCTCGCGGATCGCGACTACCCTGCCGTGCGAAGGTCATTGAGGGACGGGTTCGCTGTCCGATCGAGCAATGTTCCTGGGATGTTGAGAGCGCGAGGAGAAGTGCGGGCCGGCCAACCGGAACAAGCACCGCTCGAAGATGGCGAGGCGCTTGAAATTATGACGGGCGCTCCGGTGCCGAATGGAGCGGACGCCGTGGTGATGATAGAACACGTGATCCGCGTGCCTGATGCGGCCGGAACGCAACAGGTAAAGACAGACGCGCATGCGGAACCCGGCCAGTTCATCAACGACCGCGGCGCCGAAGCGCAAAGCGGTTCTGTTTTGATCCCGCAGGGAACGCAAGTGGACGCGAGTCATGTCGCTGCGCTGGCGATGACAGGTCATACGTCGGTGCGGGTCGTGCGGCGGCCTTCGGTCGCCATTCTCGCGACTGGTGATGAGATCGTTGATCTGAACGAGAAACCGGCATCACACCAAATTCGTAATTCCAATTCCTATATGCTGGCGGCTCTCGTTCGCGCTTCGGGAGGTACACCGACGGTGTTGCCAGTTGCCCGCGATACGCGCGAGGCGTTGCGGAAGTTGCTCGAACAGGGACTGGAGCACGACCTTTTGCTGGTGACGGGTGGTGTTTCGGCCGGCAAGTACGATCTTGTGAAGCCCGTGCTGCGGGAGTTCGGCGCCGAATTTCAGTTTGAGCGAGTGCGCATTCAACCTGGCCAACCGACTGCCTTCGGGACGGTGGGCCGAAAGCCAGTGTTCGGATTGCCTGGCAATCCTGGTTCGACGCTTGTGACTTATCAGCTCTTCGCGCGACCCGCTTTGGAGCTACTGGCCGGCCAGCTTGATCCCGCCTTGCCGCTGTTATCCGCTCAGTTTGAAACGGCCTTCCGGCACAAAGGCGGATTGACTCGGTTCCTTCCGGCGCAGTTGAACGCCGACGGCCAGCATCTCCGGCACATCCCTTGGCAAGGATCAAGCGACGTCCCGGCGCTGGCAAAGGCAAATGCATTTCTGGTCGCGGATCATGACCGCCAAAGTTGGAATGCCGGCGATTCGATTCGCGTGATGCTGAAACCATGAAGAAGCAGCTTTCGCACTACGACGCGAAGGGGCGGATCTCGATGGTGGACGTCTCAAAGAAGGATGTTACTGAAAGGAGCGCGACCGCACACGCCTTTGTCGCGATGCGTCCAGAAGTGATTCAAGCTCTTCCGGCGAATCCGAAGGGCGATCCACTGGAAGTGGCACGCATTGCGGGAATCGGTGCGGCCAAGAAAACGGCGGACCTGATACCGCTGTGCCATCAATTGCCGCTGACGCATATCGGATTGGAATTCCACGTAAACGCGCAGGGCATTGAGATCAGGGCGAGGGCGGCAACGGCGGGCCGCACTGGGGTCGAAATGGAAGCGATGATGGCGGCAGCCGTGGCTGCTCTGACCATCTATGACATGACCAAGGCGTTGCACAAGGGCATTGAGATTCGTGAGATCTACCTGGTCGAGAAAACAGGCGGGAAATCCGGAACGTATCGAAGAACAGCCACGAAGAGATGATTACAGTAGCGATTCTTACCGTAAGCGACTCAGTCGTGCGAGGTGCGAGAGAAGACCTTTCGGGACCGGCCATTCGTGAGCGTTGCGAGGAACTCGGATGGCGTGTGGCGGAAGAGGACGCGGTACCAGACGATGAAGAAATCATTACGCGGCGACTTCAAGCTTGGGCGGACAACTCAGTTGCATCTGTCATCTTGACCACGGGCGGAACGGGTTTATCGGCGCGAGATGTTACTCCGGAGGCGACGCGCAGTATTCTCGAACGGAACATTCCAGGCATCGCTGAGATGATGCGCTCGAAAGGCTTAGAGCAGACGAAGTTCTCGATGCTCTCGCGAGCAGTAGCTGGAAGCCGCAAACGTGCTTTGATTGTGAACCTGCCGGGCTCGCCGTGCGGTGCCGTTTACTCGCTCAGCGTAATCGAAGATCTGGTACCTCACGTTATCGATTTGCTCGAAGGTAGGACGGAGCACGCTTAAGTGCGAAACTGAAGACGAAGTAGAAACTCCGCCGAAAGCAGAAACATCTCAAGAGATATGAAAAGCCGACCGCTGAGGGCTGGTTTAAAGCTGATGAGGCGTGGCGAATTACCGGGGCTGCTGCTGATATGCGGCGCCTTAGCTATGGCGCAGCTCTTGCCGCCGGGACAGGTGCCGACCAAGCCTCCGCAGCCTGGCGAACTCGGCTCCGGGCCTCCTAAAGGGCAATCTGAAAATTCATCGCAATCGAGCGGCCAACAAACTCCGGATGCAGCTGCTACCGCTGATATCCCGACAATCGGCAGCGTAAAAGTCCGCTATGTGCTCGTGCCCACAACAGTCGTCGATAAAGATAACGGTGATTACATCAACGGCTTGACCGCAGCGGATTTTCAGCTTCTAGATAATGACAAGCCACAAAGAATTGAGTCTGACGTAACTCAGCAGCCGCTTTCGCTCGTGCTGGTGATTCAGGCGAACTCCGAAGTGGAACCGATGCTCCCGAAAATCAAGCGGACGGGCTTGCTATTGCAGGGCCTAGTGACGGGCGAGGGTGGCGATGTAGCGGTATTGGCATTCGATCATCGGATGCAGCTGATCCAAGATTTCACGAAAGACGCGGACAAATTGGACGATGCGATGCAGAAAATCACCGCAGGATCGAGTACTGCCGCGTTAATCGACGCAGTGATGAAAGCCGATCACATGCTGAAGGACCACGATCCCCAGAATATCCGGAGGCGTGTGGTCTTGGTGCTCAGCCGTAACCTAGATAAGGGCAGCGAAACGCATTTGCAAGAAGCTGTTCATGCAATGCAATTCGACAATGTCATTGTTTACTGTGTCGATATGTCGAAGTCTCTTACTGCCTTGTTGAAGAAACCTGATTATCCACGCCCTCAAAATGGCGGCGTTCCGCCGGAAGCGCTACCGAATCTGCGTGGCAATGGCGCTTATAGTGAAACGGACGTAGTTAAGCAGGAGAATGGAAACGTTCTGAACGGGGTCCCTCCAATGTATCGTTCCATTCGTGATCTATTCAAGAAGACGCCGGCTGAAGCATTCACTTACTTCACGGGCGGAAAGGTCTACAGCTTCGCAGCTGAAAAAGGCCTGGAAGCAGCGATTACAGACATCGGCAAGGAACTGAACAGCCAATATCTGCTTAGCTATAATCCGAACGATAAGAACGAACCGGGTTTTCATACGATCAAAGTGGTGATCAATCGACCGCGGTTAGATATCCGCACCCGGCCGGGCTACTGGTGGGGCGGCGGGCAGCAGTAGCTACAGATACAAATTTAAGAGCGTTGAAAGCGCAAGGCCCCGAACGTAACTACACTTTGCGGATCGATCTGCCACTGATGATAATTGAGCAATTCGCCCTTCACGTGTGGCATGACTTTTAGGAAAGTGTAGAGAGGCGATGCGCCACACCACTTAAGGTCATCGTGCTTCTCTTGCACGAGTTCCCAGTACGTACGCGCGTCCCCAGCGTTAATGTAATCAATCCGCCGACTGTCGCGCTCGCGCACCTGGTGCATGTCGCCCGAATCGGCGGTAGCTCGGAATGCATCTCCATATCGCCTGCCAACATGGGCCATGTCTACTCCCATTACCCAAAAGAGGCGATTACTCTCCCGAGCAGAGATATTGCCGAGACCATCGAAGAACCGAGCTACGCGATCGCTCTCTTCAGGCAAGCCGCCTTCGTAAATGCTTTTCACGAAAGGTCCAAAGAGAATGGGCAGAAT